>NZ_CP059195.1:0-355926 GCF_014251695.1 Blattabacterium cuenoti
ATGGATAATGAAGCTTTAATAGGTTCTTTTTCAGATTTTAAATATGAAAAAAATATAGATAGAGTGAGTTTAATGGCTATTTTAGAAGAATCTATACGGTGTGTTTTAAGAAAAAAATATGAATCATCAAAAAATTACGATATTATTGTTAATCCAGATCAAGGTGATTTAGAAATATGGAGAAATCGTATAGTAGTACAAAATGGGGAAGTTAAAAATATAAATATGGAAATAGAACTATCTATAGCTAGAAAAATAGAACCCGATTTTGAAATAGGAGAAGAGGTTACAGAAAAAGTGGAATTACAATCTTTAGGACGAAGAGCTATTTTATCTCTTAGACAAAATTTACTATCTAAAATAAACGAATATGATAATACAAATACTTATAAAAAATTCAAAAATAAAATAGGAGAAATTATTAATGTAGAAGTATATCATATTTTGCCAAAACAGGTAATAATGCGAGATGATGAACAAAATGAGATGGTTTTACCGAAACAAGAGCAAATTCCAAGTGATTTTTTTAGAAAAGGAGATCCAGTTAGAGCTTTAGTTAAACGGGTAGATTGGAAAGACAACAAACCTTTTGCTATTCTTAGTAGAAAAGACGAATCTTTTTTAGAAGAACTTTTTAAATCTGAAATACCAGAGGTTTCGGATGGGTTAATTATAGTAAAAAAAGTAGTACGTATTCCAGGAGAAAAAGCTAAAGTAGCTGTAGAATCTTATGATGATCGTATAGATCCAGTTGGAGCCTGTGTGGGAATGAAAGGTTCTAGAATTCATCCTATTGTTAGAGAATTAAAGAATGAAAATATAGATGTCATTAATTATACTTCGAACACACAATTATATATAACACGATCTTTAAGTCCTGCTAAAATTTCCATGATGGAAGTTAATGAAGAGCATAAATATGTAAATGTATATGTTAAAGTTGAAGAAATATCGAAAGCAATTGGAAAAGGAGGACAAAATATAAAATTAGCTAGTCAATTAACAGGATACAAAATCCATATTTTCAGAGATTTTCCTTATGAAGATGATGTAGAATTAACAGAATTTTCTGATGAAATAGAATCAGAAGTTTTGGAAAAACTTCATAAAATGGGTTTAAATACTGCAAAATCCGTTTTAAATTATAGAAAAAATGATTTAATAAGACGCACTAATCTTGAAGAAGAAACTATAAATAAAGTATTCACTATATTGAGAAAAGAATTTGAAGAAGAATTAAATATAAATACATAATATTTTTATTCTTAATACATTTTATATTTTTATATGACTGATAAAATCAGATTAAAAACAGTATTAACAAAATTTAATATTTCCTTACAGAGAGTAATTAATTTTTTACAAAAAAAAGGAATTGAAATAGAAAATAATCCTAATGCAAAAATAGAAGAACAAGTATATAAATTTCTTGTTCAAGAATTTCAAACTTATAAGGAAATACGAGATGCATCTGAAAAAGTTTTTTTGCAAAAAAAAATGGAAAAAGAAAAGATAAAAAAAGAATTATTAAAATCAAAATATATTCACAATTATCAAGTTATACGTGCTAAATCAGAAAAATTAATTGAATTTAAGAAAATAGGGGCAATAGATATTGATACATTAGATAAAAAATATGGTACTAAAGAAGAAAAAAAAAATAATTTACATCAACATAAAGATAGAAAAATAGTTATTAAAACTAATAATAAACCTGAACATATTGATACTATTTATCAAAAATTAGATGGAGTTATGTTAACAGGAGATAGAATAGATTTATCTCAATTTGAAAAAAAAAGAACGAAATCAGAAATTAAAAAAAAACGAAAAAGAATTAAAAAAGAAATTTTCATTGAAGAAATGAAAAATGTTCCTAATGTTCCTACAGTAAAAAAACAAAATAAAGAAAGAAAATCAGCCTTTAACTTTAATAAACATTCTCATTATAATGAGAAAAAAATAGATAAGTTCAAAAGTAAAAAAAATGTCACAAAAACAGTAATTACTGATGAACAAATAAAAAAACAAATTAAAGAAACTTTGGAAAAATTATCTTCCAAAGGAATAAAGTCAAAAGCCTCAAGAATTAGAAAAGAAAAACGTCAATCCAAAAAAGAAAAAAAATTTTTGCAAAATGAAATTGAAAATAAAAAAGAAGAAAAAATTCTTAAACTAGCTGAATTTACTACAGTAAATGAATTAGCATCTATGATGAAAGTAAATGCTACTGATGTGATTGTATCTTGCATGTCTTTAGGAATTATGGTTACGATGAATCAAAGATTAGATGCAGAAATATTAACTTTAGTTTCAGATGAATTTGGATTTAATGTAAAATTTGTTGGATTAGACTTAGAAGAGGCTATTCAAGATAATAAAGATTTAGAGGAAGATTTAAAACCTAGACCTCCTATTATTACTGTTATGGGACATGTAGATCATGGAAAAACATCTTTATTGGATCATATTAGAAATACAAATGTTATTGCAGGTGAAGCTGGTGGAATCACACAACATATAGCAGCTTATAGTGTGGAATGTTCCAATAATCAAAGTATTACTTTTTTAGATACTCCAGGTCATGAAGCTTTCACTGCGATGCGTGCTAGAGGAGCACAAATAACAGATATAGCAATCATAGTTATAGCTGCTGATGATCAGGTAATGCCACAAACTAAAGAAGCAATTAGTCATGCTCAAGCGGCTGGTGTTCCTATTCTTTTTGTTTTCAATAAAATGGATAAATCTAATGCGAATTCAGATAAAATTAGGGAACAATTAGGAAATTTAAATTTTTTGGTGAAAGAATGGGGTGGAAAATATCCTACTCAAGAAATATCAGCAAAATTAGGGACTGGAATAGATAAACTATTAGAAAAAGTTCTTTTAGTCGCTCAATCATTAAATTTAAAAGCGAACCCAAATAAACCTGCTATAGGAACAGTTATAGAAGCTTCTTTAGATAAAGGAAGAGGATACATTACTACCTTGCTCCTACAAGGAGGAACATTAAAAGTTGGAGATTATGTTTTGGCAGGAAGTCATCATGGAAAAGTAAAAAGTATTTTAGATGAAAGAGGAAAATCTGTTTTATCATCAGGTCCATCTAAACCTATTACTATATTAGGATTGAATGGAGCTCCTACTGCGGGAGATAAATTTAAGGTTTTTCAGGATGATAAAGAAGCTAAACTACTTGCTTCTAGAAGAGAACAATTACAAAGAGAACAAAATATACGAGCTCAAAAACATCTAACATTGGATGAAATAGGTAGACGTATAGCATTAGGTGATTTTAAAGAATTAAAAATTATTATTAAAGGAGATGTAGATGGATCAGTAGAAGCTATTGCTGATGCTCTTCAAAAATTATCTACGAATACTATTATGGTCAATATTGTTTATAAAGGAGTTGGTCAAATTACAGAATCTGATGTTTTATTAGCAAGTGCTTCCGATGCTGTTATTATAGGATTTAATGTTCGTCCTAACATTGGATCTAAAAATATAGCAAAAAAAGAAAATATAGAAATACGAACTTATTCGATTATATACGATGTGACCAATGATATTCAAGAAGCAATGGATGGTATGTTATCTCCCGATATTAGAGAAAAAATATTAGGAAATGCTGAAATTAGAGAAATATTTAAAATCCCAAAAATAGGAACTATAGCTGGATGCATGGTAATAGAAGGAAAATTATTACGTCAAGCAAAAGTAAGATTGATAAGAGAAGGAATTGTTATTCATAACGGAGAATTTACTTCTATTAAACGTTTTAAAGAAGATGTTAAAGAAGTTTCAAAAGGATATGAATGTGGATTAGGAATCAAAAATTATCATAATCTAAGAGCTGGAGATCTTATAGAAGTTTATGAAGAACAATCTGAATACAAAAAAAATTAATAAAATAATGTATGTACATGTACAGAACACATAATTGTGGAGAATTGAGGAAAAAAGATGTGGAAAAAAAGGTAGTACTATCTGGATGGGTTAAAAAAATAAGAAATTTAGGATCTTTATTTTTCATAGATATTAGAGATTATTTCGGAATTACGCAACTCATTCTTTCTAAAGAATTAGTCACAAAAAATTTTTTTTTAGGTAAAGAATTTATAATTAGAGTAAAAGGGAAGGTAGTAGAAAGATTGTCTAAAAACAACAATATTCCTACAGGTGAAATCGAAATTTTAGTATCTCATATAGACTTATTAAATTCATCTCTATCTCCTCCTTTTACTATAGAAAATGAAACAGATGGAAATGAAGAAATTAGAATGATTTATCGATATCTTGATATTAGAAGAGATTTTATTAAAAATAATTTAATAACTCGTCATAATTTAGTTTTAGAAATACGTAATTTTCTTTCTGAAAATGGATTTTTGGAAATTGAAACTCCTATTTTAATAAATTACACCCCAGAAGGTGCTAGAAGTTTTGTTGTTCCTTCTAGAATACACACTGATAAATTCTATGCATTAGCTCAATCTCCACAATTATTCAAACAATTGTTGATGATAGGAGGAATAGATAAATATTTTCAAATTGTAAAATGTTTTAGAGATGAAGACTCTCGTTCTGATAGACAAATAGAATTCACACAAATAGATTGTGAAATGTCTTTTGTGAAAGAACATGATATATTAGCATTTTTTGAACATTTTATAAAACATATATTCATAAAAATGAAAAATGTTCAATTAGATTCTTTTCCTTGTATTTCTTATTCTAATGCTGTAAAAATGTATGGGACGGATTCTCCTGATATTCGTTTTGATATGTCTTTTGTTGAATTGAATGATTTAGTAAAAAATAAAAATATTAATTTTTTAAAAACACAAGAATTAGTAATAGGAATTAAAATTATAAAATATCATAATTATCATGATAAAATGAATTGTTTTTTGAAAAAAATAGAAAATGGAAATTTTTTTTGGATAAAATATTTATATGATCGAACTTTACTTTCTTCCAATCAAAATTTTTTAAACGAAAAAATTATAAATATTTTTGTAAAATATTTTGAGGCTTTACCTGGGGATCTATTATTTTTTTCTTATGGAAAAAAAATAAAAACTAGAGAAGAACTTGGAAAAATACGATTAAAAATAGCAGACTTTCTTAAATTAAAAAATTCTAAAATTTTTAAACCTTTGTGGATTAAAGATTTACCTCTTTTAGAATGGGAAGAAGAATCTAAAAGATATAAAGCAGTGCATCATCCATTTACTAGTCCAAAAGAAGAAGATGTTCATTTATTGGAAAGATATCCAAAAAAAATTCGTTCTAAATCTTATGATTTAATTATAAATGGAATAGAAATTGGGAGTGGATCTATACGGATTCACAATAAAAATATACAAAATATAATTTTTAGACATTTAGGATTTTCTAGAAAGGAAATAGAATCTAGATTCGGTTTTTTTATCAAAGCTTTTGAATATGGGGTTCCACCTCATGGAGGAATAGCTTTTGGATTAGATAGATTAGTGAATCTTTTAGAAGGAAACAAAAATATAAAAAATTTCATTGCTTTTCCAAAAAATAATTACGGAAAAGATATAATGATAAATGCTCCATCTATTTTAGAAAAAGAAAAATTGAAAGAATTACATTTACGTTAAATAATTTTTATATCGTAAACAAGATTGTTTATATACAGATATAGCTTCTTTTCGATCCTTCCAATTTCCTATTTTTACTTTTTTATTTTCTAAATCTTTATATACCAAAAAAAAATGTTCTATCTCTTTTTTTGTATGTAAAGCTATCTCGTCAATACTATTTATAATATTATAATTAGGATCCGCAATAGGAACACAAATAATTTTTTCATCTTCTCCTTTTTCATCAATCATGAAAAATATTCCTATAGGTTTTACTTTTATTAAACAACCAGGGATTGTGGGTTCTGTTAAAAAAACTAACACATCTAATGGGTCCCCATCCATAGAAAGAGTCTTTGGAATAAAACCATAATCTGTTGGATAACTCATAGGAGAATATAATACTCGATCTAATCGAATTAGATTCTTTTTTTTATCAAATTCATATTTATTTCTGCTTCCTTTAGGAATTTCAATGAGTGCATCAAAACTGATTTTCATAATTTTTATATTATATTTTTGTACAACAATTAAATTTTTCTAAATATAAAGCTACTTTTTTAGCAAAACATCCACCTAAAATCCCATCTATTACACGGTGATCATAAGAATGAGATAAATAAATTTTATGTCTTATTCCTATTAAATCTCCTTTTGGTGTTTCTATTATAGACAATTTTTTTTGAATTAAACCTATCGCCATAATAGCTACTTGCGGTTGATGTATAATTGGTGTTCCAAACAGATTTCCAAAACTACCAATATTACTAATTGTATAAGTTCCTCCTTTAATTTCTTCAGGTTTTAATTGATTAGATTTAGCTCTTTTTATTAAATCATTAATAATTTTTATTAATCCTACTAAATTATAAGAATCTGCATTCTTAATCACAGGAACAATTAAATTACCATTTGGTAAAGCTGTAGCTAGTCCTATATGGATATTTCTTTTTTTTATTATGTTTGTTCCATTTACAGAAATATTTATCATAGGAAGATCTTTTATAGCTTTTACCACACATTCCACAAAAACGGACATTAAGGTTAATTTTTCTCCTGTCTTTTTTTGAAAAGAATCTTTCATTTTTTTTCTCCATTTCACTATATTAGTCACATCTGCTTCAACAAAAGAAGTAACATGTACGGAAATATTTTTGCTATTCACCATATGTTCTGCTGTAATCTTACGCATTCTATCCATCTCAATTATTTCTTCATTTTTACTATTAATATTTATATTTTTAATCTTAACACTATTGTCTTTAGGAATACAAATTGTATTATTTTTAATATGGATATATTTCAATATATCTTTTTTAGTAACACGTCCTTTTTCTCCAGTTCCTTCTATTGTCTCTAATTCATAAAAATTGATCCCTTCTTTTTGAGCAATAGTACGTACAAGAGGAGAATAAAAACGTTTTTTACTTCTTTCTATTGGAATATCCTCTAAAGAAAATTTTTCTTCTATTTCTAAAATAGCAATAAAACTTCCTACTTGAGCAACTTCATTAGGAGCGAATAGTTTCTTTTTTAATATACCATTTACAGGGGAAGAAATTTCAGAATCTACTTTATCTGTAGCTATCTCTACCAAAAGATCTTCTTTTTTTACAGACTCTCCCTCTTCTTTTAACCAACGAATGATAGTAGCCTCAGCTATACTTTCACCCATGGATGGAAGGGGTAAATTATATTCGGCCATCTAGATGAATCGTTTTATATTTGCAGATACCAATCAGATTTCACAATATGATCAAAATTGGAAAATTTATAAAATCAAAAATAATAAATTCATTTTAAAAAATGAAAATTCTTTCTTTAAATCAAATCAGAAATGCAGATCAATATTGTATTGATTCCGAATCAATTTCTTCCATCCAATTAATGGAAAGAGCGGCTAAAGGTTGTTTTAATTGGATTATTCATAATAAATATTTCCAAATAAAAAAAATTCCATTTATAGTATTAGTAGGAAGTGGAAATAATGGAGGAGATGGACTCTCTTTATCTTATATGTTACATTTATATGGAGCTACAGTTTCTGTATATGGAATCAATATTTCTAGTCATTGTTCAAATGAATTTTTAACTAACAAAAATAAAATATTAAATCATAAAATAAATTTTAAAACAATTGATGAAGGAGAAGAATTTCCTTTTTTTAATCAGGAAAGTTATCTTATTGATGCTATTTTCGGAATAGGATTCAATCGTACAATTAATCTATATTGGAAATCTTTTTTTCACTATATAAACGAAAAAAAATTTAAAGAAGTTATATCCATAGATATTCCATCCGGCCTTTTTATAGAAAAAAAACATGAAAATTTTGAAGGAATAATCAAAGCTACTTATACTTTAACTTTTCAAGTTCCAAAATTATCTTTTTTATTACCAAATTACGCAGATTATGTTGGGAAGTGGTATTTGATAAACATTGGGTGGAAAAATGATTTTCTTCGTAAAATACAAACTAAAAATTTTTATATAGATCATGTATCTATTCATACTATATATAAAAAAAAAATAAGAAAAAAATTTTCACATAAAGGAAATTATGGCCATGGTATAATTATAGGGGGGAGTTTTGGTATGATCGGATCTATTGTACTTTCCGCAATTGCTAGTTTTCGTGCGGGAATAGGAAAATTAAGTGTATATGTTCCTTATTGTGGATATAAAATTATCCAAAATCTTATTCCAGAAGCTATTGTAAATACAGACATTAAAAAATACTGGATCAGTAATATTGTCATTTCCAATGAAAATATAAATGCAATAGGAATAGGAATGGGAATGGGAACTCATCCTAAAACTGTGTATGCCCTAGAATCTTTTTTATTAAAAAATAAAAAAATACCGATGGTAATTGATGCAGACGCTATCAACATATTATCAGATAAATTACAATTATTGGATCTTCTTCCGGAAAACACCATTATCACTCCACATCCAAAAGAATTTAAAAGATTATGTCAATCATGGAAAAACGATTATGAAAAATTACATATTTTGAAAAAAATGTCTACAAAATATAAAATTTTTATTGTATTAAAAGGAGCACATTCTATTATTTCTACCCCTAGTGGAAATCTATATTTTAATAGTACAGGAAATACAGGGATGGCAACAGCTGGAAGTGGAGATATACTTACTGGAATGATCATGAGTTTTTTATCTCAAGGATATTCTCCAAAAGAAGCATGTGTTATAGGGGTTTATTTACACGGATTAGCAGGAGATATAGCTTCAAAAAAATTTAGCGAAGAAGCTGTGATTGCTAATGACATTATTAATCATATAGGGGAAGCTTATCTACAAATAAAAATTTGAGTTTATTCATTTAAATTTGTTATTATGATAATAATTAATAATATGACATGTTATGGCATATAATAAAATTATAACTGTTGTTAATAAACAAATTTTAGAAATAAAATCTCCATATTTAATATAAAAAGTTTTCTTTTTATTGAGATATATTTTACCAGATAAAACACCTTCTTTTCCATAAGGAATAGATGAAATGATTTCTCCTTTTTCATCAATAAAACAAGAAATTCCTGTATTTGCAGATCTAGCAACATATCTCCGATTTTCAATCGCTCTAATACGAGCATAATACATATGTTGTTTATGCCCTTGTGATAAACCCCACCATCCATCGTTAGTAATAATAACCATTAATTCCACATTATTTTTTCTAAAAAAATTAGAAACATATTCTCCAAAAACAGATTCATAACAAATAATAGGGGCTATTTTTATTCCTAAATAAGGATGTTTAAAAATAGAAGGGGAATTTTCCTTTCCAAGTTCCATTACAGTCCCTCCAAAATTAAGTAATATATTTCCTAATATAGGTAAAAAAATTTTTCTATAAGGAAAAGTCTCTACTGCTGGGACTAATTTAGATTTATGATGAAATTCAATATTTTCACTAGTCCCTATTTGAATTACTGAATTAAAAATATCTATCCATTGCATATTTTTCGTTTTTTTTGAAAAAATAGGAACGGAAGTTTTACTTTTATTTTTATGATATAAAGTGAGTAATTCTACTCCTGTTATAAATACTGTGTTCGGAGATTTTTTTTTCAAGTAATCTTTGAATGCAAAGATAATTTTATTTTTATTTATATTTTTTATTTGTATTTTTCCTGGAAACATAGTTTCAGGGGCTATGATAATCATGGATTCTTTATAAGATATTTTTTGATCTATTAATCTTTTTAATTTTGAAACTAATTCATTTTTTGAAATAGAATATTTCTGATTATATGGATCTATGTTAGGTTGCAAAATTAACACATTTACAGTACGGCCATATTGATTTCCTTTACATCTTATATATATAAGAAATGAAATCAAAATCATGAAAAAAATTATTCCTATATTTATAAATACTCTTTTATATAAGAATAAGATATTTTTATCATTTTTATACTGAATAATGGATTCTGTTAATCCAATATTAACTATCCATATCCATATAGATCCTCCTAAAATTCCCGTATATTCATACCATTGAATCCATTCCGTACGATTAGCAAACCCATTTCCTAAATTTAGCCATGGCCAAGATAATTCCCATTCTAAATGCATTTTTTCAAATGAAATCCACAAACAAACAAGAAATACATATCCTATTCTTTTATTTTTAACATGTTTCTTAATCCATGAAGAAAAAGAAAAAACAATTGACATAAAAATAGCATTAAATAATACAGGGAATAAATAAGCTTCTACAGCAAAAGTTCCATTAGTTCTTTTTGCATAAGATAACCACCATGTAGAAATAGCATTCCATGTTAAAAAAGTAATAAAAGAAAATAATAAAATATAAAATAAAGAATGATTCAAATAGTTCTCTATATATAACAAAGGAACAAAAGCGATAAATAAATATATTGGAGATCCATCAGTAGGCCATCCTAATCCCAAAAAAAGACCAGATAATACACTGAATATAAAAAATTGAATTTTTTTTATTTTGTGTAAAATTTTAACTAACTAAACTATAAAATAAGTGGAGCTGGCGGGATTCGAACCCGCGTCCAAACAAGTAGCATAAAAGATTTCTACATATTTATCCAAAAAAATTTTTTACATTTTTATCCAAGTTTTGGATCTCAAATAAAAACTTAAGATTCAAAATATAATTTTCAGAAAATTTAAGAATCATCTATTTTCTTATCCTTAATCCTTTTTAGTATCTCTATATCAGAAATTATAAGGAGGAATTTCCGAGAGATATTTTGCTACTGCATTTTTTGCAGACTAAGACTATAATGTGTTGTTGAACATTAAGCAGCAAAAGCGTATTCTTTTTCGCCATTTATACATTTTGTAACGCTTGATTCTCGTGTAATACCTTACGTGACACGATATGCTTTCTATTATTACTTATCTTGCTGTCAAATCCTAAATCAGCCCCTTATCTAAATAAATTTTTCCAATTATTTGTATACAACATTCTATTTTAAATTAAACTAATTTGATCTGATACATCTATTCTTATAAAGATAAATAATAAAACAGTAAAAGACCAAAGAGATGATCCTCCATAACTAAAAAAAGGTAAAACAATTCCTATAGTTGGAAAAAGGCCCATAACCATTCCTAAATTAATAATAATATGAATAAAAAAAATATTTCCAACTGAATATCCAAAAATTCTACCAAAAATATCCTTTTGTCTTTCAGATAAAAAATAAATACGACTAATAAATAATAAATAAAATATAATTAGAATTACACTTCCTATAAAACCCCATTCTTCTCCTACTGTACAAAAAATATAATCAGTATGTTGTTCAGGAACAAATTTTCCTTTTGTAATAGTTCCTTTTTTATATCCTTTTCCAAAAAATTTTCCAGAACCAATAGCTGTTTTAGAATATAATAAATTATATCCTACATTATCTCTATATTTTCTATCAAATTCATTTTGAAATAAAATATTGATTCTATCTTTATGATGTTGTTTAAAGAATTTTTGAAAAAAAAATGGAGAAAAAATAGAAAAAACTGAAAAACTAATAAATAAAAATATATAAAAAAATAAATCTATAAGTGATATGTTTCTTTTCAAAAAAAATAAAAAAATAAAACTAAAAAATAAAAATAAAACTATAATCCAAGGAGATAAACTTAACGAAAGTACAAACAAAAAAATGTAAAATAAAAAATAAAGTATAAAAGAAATAGATAATCCTTCTCTATATAAAGTCAGAAGAAAAGAAGAAAAAATTATAGATGAGCCAGGATCAGGTTGTAAAAATATTAGAAAAGTAGGGAGTACTAATATAATAAATATATATAATAATGTTTTATTATTTTTTTCGATATCCTCTTGACTCATAATATGAGCTATCATCAAAGATGTTGATATTTTAGACAACTCAGATGGTTGAAAACTAATAGGACCAAAAACATACCAAGATTTTGCTCCATTTATATTTTTTCCAAAAAAGAATACTCCAATTAAAAGAAATAACGTTAACAAAAAGAAAAATAGGGTTATATGTTTATAATGAATAGGTTTAAATAGAAAAATAATAAATATGAAAGTAAAACTTAATAATATCCATATTAATTGTTTTTCCGCTTTTTCGGGGGAAACAGAATATAAATTCATATATCCAAAAAAAATCATAATAATATAAATGATAACTACCCACCAATCTATGTTTCTAAACAATATTTTATTTCTTTTTATCAATAGAATGATTTGTGTAAGAATTATTTAACTTTTTCATTTTTGCTATTGAATGATATACTTGTTTCAATCCTGAAGTCATTATTTTTTTTTCAAGATTTTTTCTATTCACATTATTTTTAATATATTTTTCTGCAATAAGACTAGCAATAGGACCCGCCCAATGAGATCCAAACCCTCCATTTTCTATTACAACAGAAATAGCAATTTTAGGATCCTCTACTGGAGCAAATAATATAAAAATAGAATGATCAGGTAAAGAAACTATTTTATGATTCACTTTTATAAAATTCTGAGCAGTTCCTGTTTTTCCAGCCATTCTAATGTCAGGGGACTTAAAACTCTTTCCAGTTCCAATAATGAAAACCTTTTCCATTCCATTAATAATGAAATTAAAATATTTACTTTTAACTTTAGTATATTTAGCTACAGTATAATTAGAATTGGATATAGGTTTATGATTAATTTTTTTCACTATATGCGGAGTATAAAAAAAACCTCTATTTGCTATAGCACAAACCATGTTCGCTAATTGTATAGGAGTAACATTGATTTCCCCTTGACCAATACTATTAGAAATAATCGTAATAGCATTCCATTTAGTTATTCCATATTTTTTATTATAATAATCTCCAGTAGGAATGATACCTTTTTCTCCAGTAGCTAAATCGTTATATAAGTAATTCCCAAAACCAAAACTTTTGATAATGTCACACCATTCATTTACTCCTTTTGTCAAATTTTTAGGGTATTTTTCTATCACACGTTTATAAACTTGTGCAAAATAATTATTACAAGAAACAGCAACAGCTGTTTCTATCCCTATAGGAAATCCATGAATTCCAGAATGACAATGAATCCTTTTTCTTCCATATTTAAATCCTTTATAACATATAAAAGTAGTATTAGTATCTACTACTCCCATTTGTAGACCCGCTAACTCAGTTAGTAATTTAAATGGAGAAGCTGGAGGATAACGAGCTTGTGTTGTTCTATCAAACAAAGGATTATCTATTGTATCTTTTATTAATTTTTTAAATTCTTTAGTACGATTGATGCCTACAAATAAATTAGGATTATTTATAGGACTAGATACTAAGGATAAAATCTCTCCATTTTTAGGATTTATAGCCACTATTCCTCCTTTTTTTTGAAACATAAGTTGTTCTACATAATTTTGTAAATTCCAATCTATAGTTAAAGAAATATCATTTCCACTTACTGCTTTAGTATTGTTTTTTCTATTATTATAACTTCCTATAATACATCCTTTTCTATCTCTTAACCAATATTTTATTCCTTTTTTTCCTCTCAAAATTTTTTCATAAGATTTTTCCACCCCAGCCCAACCAATAAAATCTCCTATTTGATAATAATTAGACTCTTTTTTAAGATCCTTTTGATTCACTTCTCCTAGATATCCTAAAACATTAGCTGAACTCTCTACTTTATAATCTCTAAGAGAACGCTTTGTCCAATCAAATCCTTTATATTTATAAAGTTTTTCTTGTATAGCCGCAAATTTTTCCTTTGAAATAAAAGGTAAAAAAACAGACGGTAAATATTTAGAATAAGCTTTTGCTTTTTCTAAATTTTTATAAAAAGTATTTTTTTCAATACCTACAAGATTACAAAATTCTATAATATTAAAATGTTCATCTATAAGAATAGGAATAACTATTAATTCGTAAATAGATTTGTTAAAAACTAATAAATTATCATTTCTATCAAAAATTGATCCTCTTTCAGGAATGATAATTTCTTGTTTTATAGAAGTATTAAATGCATTTAGAATATACTTTTCCGTATATATTTGTATATAAAACAGCCGAATTATCAAAATTATACCTACAAAACTCAATAACATGTAAAATTTATATAGTTTTTTCAATGTTTAATTTTTCTGAAAAAAAAATATATAATACATAAAATAGTTGTAAAAATACTGCTAAATATTGTTCTAAATAAAACAATTTTGTTTAAAATAATCCCCTTTAACACTTCTAATATTAACAAAGAAAAATGATGGATAACAACCAAAGAAAATATGTATAACATTTTTCTAATAAAAGATAATTCATAAATAGAAAAATCATTTCTATTTATAAAATTTTTTCCATCAAAAAACTGTAAAAATTTCAATCTTAAAAAAGCAGATAAAGTAGAAGAAAAGGCATGAATTCCTCCAGAATTCATGCAATGATCAATAATCCACCCTATTAAAAATGATAAAAATAAAAATATGAATTTATTTTCATTGTATGGATATATTAATATAAAAAGAATATATATATAAGAATTACATGCTAAGAATAAAAATAAAGGATTGAATATTGATATTTGAATTAAACAAAGAAAAAAAATATAAAATACAGAAAAAATCAAATTTTTGATAACATTCATTATTTTTTTTCAACTTTATAAAGTTGAACATCATTCCATTCTTTTTTAAATAAATTTTTTACAACATAAGCATTTTCTATAGTCGAAAAATTAGCCATGAGTTTCACTTTTATAATATAATTAGCATGTTCTTCATCAAATTTATAAGAATGGACCCTCCCAATGAAAATACCTTCAGGAAAAGTTGCAGATTTTCCATCTGTTTCTACAATATCTCCTTTATGTATAGTGGAATGTCTGGGTATATCATATAAAACTACATATTCATGATCCGATCCATCCCAACTAAGAGTTCCAAAATATTTATTTTTTTTTAATCTGGCATTCACTTTAATTTTTTGGTTTAAAAGAGAAATTGCTATACTAAAATGTGGAGAAGTTTTTATAATAATCCCTGCAATTCCATTAGATAATATAATTCCCATATCTGGTTTTATCCCATCTATATTTCCTTTGTTAATAGTTATATAATTTTCCTGTTCATGAATACTGTTATTTATAATTTGCACTGGAGTAAAAATATATTGTTGTAGATAATTAATATCTTCTTTTTTAAGATCTTTAGATATTTTTCTTATTTTAGAATATATTTGAGCATTATGTAATTTTTTATTTTCATTTAAAAGTTTTTGATTTTCAATTTCTAATAAAAAATAATTACGTAATTTATAGATGGTTTCATAAATTTTTCCAATTATAAAATTAGAAGAACCAGCGTAAATATTTTGATGAAATTTTGAATTTGAAAAAGAAAGAAAAATAGCCGAAAATTCTAATAAAAAAAAGAAGATAAAAAAACGCCATTTCAAAAAAAAGTTAAAAAATTCACGCATAAAATTAATCTATAAACCCTATTTCATTAAAAATGTAAATTTATCAATATTTTTTAAAGCAACTCCTGTCCCTTTTACTACAGCTCTCAAAGGATCTTCCACTAAAGAAACAGAAAGCCCCGTTTTATTAGATATTCTTTGATCTAATCCTCTTAAAAGAGAACCCCCCCCCGCCATATATATTCCTGTTTTATAAATGTCTGCCGCTAGTTCTGGAGGAGTTCTAGAAAGGGTTTCCATAACGGCATCCTCAATTCGTAAAATTGATTTATCTAAAGCAGGAATTGTTTCTTTGTAAGAAAGATTCATTTCTTTAGGTTTTCCTGTAGGGAGGTCTCTTCCTTGTATATGAATATCTTCTGGAGGAGTTTCTATGGATTCCATAGCTGCCCCTATATCTATTTTTATTTTTTCTGCAGTTCTTTCTCCAATATACAAATTATATTTAGTACGAAGAAAGTAAGCTATATCATTAGTAAAAACATCTCCAGCTATTTTTATAGATTTTTGACATACTATTCCGCCTAAAGCTATCACTCCGCATTCTGTAGTTCCACCTCCTATATCAATAATCATATTTCCTTCTGCTTTTGTAACAGAAATACCTGAACCAATAGCAGCGGCCATAGGTTCCTCAATCAAATAAACTTCTTTAGCGTTAAGATGTTGAGCAGAATCCTTAACAGCTCTTTTTTCTACTTCCGTTATTCCGGATGGAATGCAAATAACCATTGTTAATGATGGAGTAAAAAATTTATTATTCACACCTGGAACTTTTTTAAGAAATTCTTTTATCATAAGTTCGGCTACCTGATAATCTGCAATTACTCCATCTTTCAATGGTTTATATATTTTAATATTTTCATGCGTTTTTCCTTGCATTTGTTTTGCATCTTCACCTACAGCTAATACTTTTTTTGTTCTTATATCTATGGCTATGATTGAAGGTAAATCAACTATGACTTTATTATTATGCATAATAAGTGTATTTGCTGTTCCTAAATCTATAGCTATTTCTTGAGTGAAAAGATTCTTCATAAAATCTATGACTAATCCCATTAATAGTTTTTTTATGAAAATATCTACCTAATTTAAATAAAAATAAATACAGTTTTTAAGTATATTGAATATATTAATAATTTCTATTTTGATTTGAAAGAACATAATGTATTCTTATTGCAAGGAAGTAACAAAGAAGATAAAAAAGAATATTTAGATAAATCTTTAATTTTAATATCTAAAAAAATAGGTAGAATTATTAAAATTTCATCATATTTTGAAAGCGAAGCATGGAATATGAAAAATTCTTCTACTTTTTATAATAGAGTTTTATATATAAAAACGAATGATTCTCCTATTGATCTTTTAAAAAAAATATTGAATATAGAATCCATCATAGGAAGAAGAAAAGACTCTTGTAAAGAGGAGTATAAGGACCGAGAAATAGATATAGATATTTTGTTTTATGATCATATCATTATATATAGTTTTATTTTGACAATTCCACATCCATTATTACATTTACGAAGATTTGTTTTAGAACCTATGTGTGAAATAGAACCAAATAAAAATCATCCAATATTTGATTTAACTATATTGGAAATATTAGGATTATGTATGGATAAATTACATGTTAAAAAAATTTTTTAATGAATTTTAAAATTTTCCTTAATAATAAAATTTCAGAAAATTAAACTTTCTGTTTATATCATATTATTCATTTTTTCCGTATCTATTTTTTACGGAAAGGATAAAAAAGAAAATGATGATGTTACATCAAATAATCATCATAAAATGGAAAATGACTTTTCTTTTTTGAAAAATATTTTAAAATATAAATCCAATACACAAGAACATGATATAAAAGAAGGAAAATCCTATTTAAAAGGACAAGCTACTATAGAATATGATAATACAAAAATTGAGGCAGATTACATAGAATTGGATTGGAAAACTGGAGATTTATATGCTCAGTCAAAAAAAAAAGATAAATCTATTTTTTTACAAAGGGGAAATCATCAATTTTTTTTCAGTAAAATTCACTTGAATTTAAATAATCAAATAGGAAAAGCAAAAAACTTTTCTATACAAGAAGAAAACCATATTCTAATAGCCAATGATATTGTTAAAAAAAAAGATAATATTGTAATGAAAAAAATTACATATATATCAGATCCTTTTTTTTTAAAAAATAAAGATAAATTTCCTGATTTTTATCTCAAAACAGATTATTTAAAATATTCTTTTTCAAAAAAATACATTTTTTCGGGTCCAATTTTTTTTTATTGGTATAGAGTTCCAATGCCTATTTTTTTACCTTTTTTTTACATTCCTATCAAATGGAACCAAGCATCTTATGGGTTAAGATATCCAAAATTTGGAATTAAAAACAAAAAAATATATATGGAAGATATAGGATTCTTTTTCCCTATTTCTGATTTATTAAATTTTAAAATCAATACTTCCATATATAATACTGAAAAATGGAAAATTCAAACAAAAATAGAATATAAATTAAAATATACTTATCATGGATTTATAAATTTTGATTATCAAAAAATATCAAATAAACAAAAAAATTATCTATTTCAATGGAAACATAATTCAGATATAAAATCAAATTCTGAAATCAATTTCAATGCAAATATTAATTATGATAATGTTTTACGGAATCATAAAAATTTTTCTTATATCAATATAAGAAAAGAATTTTCTAATTATTTATGGCTTATGGATATCTGTATGATTCAAAATAAAAATCAAATTAAGTTAACAATTCCAGAATTAATTTTACACACAAAAAATATACTATTTAATGATAAGAAAAAATTTTATTTAAATCAGGTAAATATTGAAAATAGATTACATTTTAAAAATTCTATAAATTTTGATAAAATAACGTATTTCCATTCTGGATTTAATCACAGTATGAGCATGACTGCTTATTTTTCTTTTTTTTATCCTTATTTAAGAGTTTCATCTAACATTTTGTATAAGGATTTTTATACATGGAATTTTCCTTATTTTTATACTTCCAATTTTCAAAAAATGGATATTTCAACAAATATAATATCTATTCCATTTTATAAAATTTGGAATTTTAAAAATACTGTTCTATTAAAACATAAAGTTAAACCAATTATATCTTTTCATATGATATATTTTCCTCCTACTTTTTATAAAGTAAAAAATAATTTTGAAAAAAGAATAAATTTTATTTTAAATAATGATTGGATAATAAAAAATA
The DNA here is from genome assembly GCF_014251695.1 of Blattabacterium cuenoti. Lineage (NCBI taxonomy): Bacteria > Pseudomonadati > Bacteroidota > Flavobacteriia > Flavobacteriales > Blattabacteriaceae > Blattabacterium > Blattabacterium cuenoti. The sequence goes on from NZ_CP059195.1 coordinate 18,826, forward strand.
CATGGAATAAAATTAATATCTATAAAAGAATAGAATTTCTAAAAGAAATAAACACCTCATTCATTATTGATCGTAATTTTATAAAATGGGAAAATTTTCATATTATGGGGAAAATTGGTTTAATAAAAAATTTTGAAGCAAAATATGAAGCAGGAATAGACTTTGAAAAAAAAGAAAAGAAAAATAAAAAAATGTATTTTGATTTTTCTTTTTCTTCTAATTATGATACTAATTTTTTTCCTATAAATGGAAAAAATAAATTTATAAAAAAAGGAAAAAATCGTTACGATTATTTTTTTTTCGATCAAAATAATTATGCAAAATATTCAATTCCGTTTAATTTAAAAATGGATTTTCATTCCAATTATGAAAATTTTTTTAATAAAAAAAAATTATTGAATACTTTATTAAGTTTTCATGGATCTATAAATATCACAAAATATTGGAAAATTAATTTTCATACAGATTATGATCTGTTAAAAAATAAAATAATATTTGCTAATATCATTTTTTATAGAGATTTAAGAAGTTTTGAAATGACTTTTAATTGGACTCTCGTCAAAAATTCTTCCTGGTCTTTTTTTATAGGATTAAAAGATCCTAATTTTAGGAATATCATACAGTATAATGAAAAAAACTAATTAATCATGATCCCAAAAAAAATTTCAATAGAAAAAATCCCATCTTATGGTCCATATAATACATGCGTTCTTGTTGGAGATTTTTTATTTATTTCTGGACAAATAGCTGGATATAAAAATCCAGAAAAATTTATTTCATATAATATAGAAATGGAAACAAAAAAAGTGATGGATAATATCAAAATTATTCTTTCTGAAAATGGAATGGGATTTCAAAATGTTATAAAGACTTCTATTTTTGTAACAGATATGAGTTTTTTTACCAAAATAAATAATGTATATTCTGAGTATTTTCATGATAGAAGTTATCCAGCTAGAGAAACTATACAAGTTTCTGCCCTACCTAATAATGCCAATATTGAAATATCTTCAATAGCATATAAAAATTAATTATTTTTTATTATTAATTGTGAAATATGAATTTTTCATTTTTATTGTTTTTTTTTTATTATCATTAAATAAAATATTTCCTAATGAAATCAAAAAAACTATACAAATAATTCATACAGATCTAATACAAAATGATGATTATAATCAAGCTGTTATTTTAACAGGGAACGTTCATTTAAAATACAGTAAGTATCATCTTTATTGTGATAAGATCATATATAACAAAAAAAATAATAAATTTCATGGTAATGGAAATATAAGATTAGAGTCAGAAAAAAATAAAATAATATCTCAAAATATAGTAGGAAATTTTTATAATTTTCAATTGTCAGGAAAAGTAGTTCTATATCAAGATAAAATAAAATTAACAGCGAATATCATTAATTTTAATTTTAAAACAACATTACTTCAAGCAATCAACAATGTTATTCTATTTTTTGATAAAATAAAATTAACGAGTGATATATTAGAATATAATTTTATACTAAAAAAAATTTTTTATAAAAAAAACAGCATTATTAATTATGGAAATTATACCATATGTAGTAAAGAAGGTATTTTTTATATCAATAGAAAAAAGATAGAATTAAAAGATGAAATAAAATTGATTAGTAAAGATTATACCGTATATACTAATTCTTTAGAATATATGCTTGAACAAGATCAAGTCAACTTTCATAGTCCTACTATTATAATACAAAATACAAATTTTAACAATTTTATTTATACTAAAAAAGCACTGTTTTTATTTAGAAAAAAAATATTTTTATTTAAAAACTATGTAAGTATTCATTATAATGGTATAATTATAAGGGGAGAATATTTATTTTTTGATCAAAAAAAGAAATGTGGGTTTATAAAAAATATTTTATTAGAGGATACAAAAAAAAAATGTTTTATAATAAGCGGATATGGGAATTTTGACTTTCATTCTGAGTTTTTAATTTTAAAAAAAAATCCAAAAATTATCAAAATATCAAAAAATAATTCAGTTCTTATTTCTTCTAACATTTTAAAAATAAGCATAAAAAAAAATAAGACATATTCAATCCAAGCTTTTTCTGTTAAATGTTTTTTTTTGAATGACCTCATTCAAGTAGAAGGAGAGTGTAATTTTTTTAATTATGAATCTTCAAATAATTATATGCAATTTGATGGAAGTCCTATATTTTGGTTCTACAAGCAACAAATCACTGGAAAAATCATATATATTCATTTTCAAAATGAAGAAAATGATTCTTTAAAATATATAAAAATTGTAAAAAATGTTTTTTATACAGAAATGATAAACTTTTCTGAGTTTAATCAAATAGAAGGAGATATTATGATAGGCTTTTTTCATAAAGAAAATTATTTAAAAGAAATGATGATGAAAGGAAATGTTAATAGCATCGTTTTTTTTTATTCTAATAAAGAAAAAAAAATAATGAATAGATTATCTTGTGAAATTCTATCAATTTATTTCGATAAATCAAAAAAAATAAAACGAATTTCTTGTTCAAAAAAAGCACATTCAGAATTAATTCCAATAGATAAAAATACTCCTAAAAAATTTTTTTATCTTTCTAGATTTTCTTGGAAAGAAAAAAACAAACCGGAAAAAAATAAAAAAATTTTTATACATAAAGAAATAGATAGGTACAAAAAAGAGAGCTTATTAGAAAAAGAAGAAATTAAAATTATGTTAAAAAATAAATAGAATAAAATTCTTATGAAAGAATTAGAAAAATATTTTTTTCAATATCAAACTCAAATAAATCCGTATCCTATAAATATTATAGTAAATCATGCTGACGGAAGTTATATTTATGGAACAAATGGAAAAAAATATCTAGATTTTATAGCAGGTATTTCTGTTAATGTATTAGGCCATGGAAATAAAGCAATAAAAGAAGCTATAAAAAAACAAGTAGATAAATACTTGCATACTATGGTATATGGAGAATTCATACAAAGCCCTTGCGTTAATCTTTGTAAAAAAATATCAGAATATGTTCCAAATCCACTAACCTCTACTTATTTAGTTAATTCTGGAACAGAAGCAGTAGAAGGAGCTTTGAAATTAGCTAAGTGTTATACAGGAAGAGAAGAAATTCTATCTTGTAAATGGTCTTATCATGGAAGTACACTTGGATCTATGAGTGTTATGGGATATGAAGATTATAAAAGACATTTTAGACCTTTATTACCTTTAGTTAAGTTTATTACATTTAATAACACAAAAGAATTAATCAATTCTATTACAGAAAAAACGGCTTGTGTAATTTTAGAAACTATTCAATGTTCTTCTGGAATTATATTACCTGATCATTCTTTTTTAAAAGAAATAAGAAAACAATGTCATAAAAAAAAAGCTTTAATGATTCTTGATGAAATACAAACTGGATTTGGAAGAACAGGAAAGCTTTTTGCATTTCAACATTATGAAATTGTTCCTGATATTTTAATAATGGGAAAAGGAATGGGAGGGGGAATGCCTATCAGTGCTTTTATATCATCTAAAAAAATTATGAAAGCTTTTATAGACATTGCTCCTTTCGGACATTTAACTACTTTTGGAGGAAATCCTGTTTCTGCTTCTGCTTCTTTAGCTACTTTAAATCAACTTATAAATTCCAATATAATGGAAGAAATTTCAATGAAAGAAAAATGGATAAGGGAATATTTAATACATGATGAAATAAAGAACATTTATGGAAAAGGTCTTCTTTTATCTTTTGAATTAAAAAATAAAGATCTAGTGAAAAAGGTTTTAAAAAATTGTATAGAAAAAGGATTAATATTATTTAGTTTTTTATTTCATAGCAGTTTTATACGTATATCTCCTCCATTAACTATCACAAAAAAGGAAATTCAAAAAGGATGTTCTATTATTATTGAAAGTTTAAATCAACTTAAAAAATAATGTAATTGAGATTTTTTATTGAATTATCTTATAATGGTAAACATTTTTTTGGATGGCAAATTCAAAAAAAAGTAAATACAGTAGAAGAGAGATTAGAGTATTGTTTATCAAAATTATTAAAAACCTCTATAAATGTAGTGGGAGCTGGTAGAACAGATAAAGGAGTTCATGCTAAACAAATGTTTGCTCATTTTGATTATAAAAAAGAAATCGGAAATAATTTTATAGATAGATTGAATGTTTTTTTACCTAAAAATATTAAAGTTCTAAATATTTTTCCAGTAAAAAAAAATATTCATGCAAGATTTTATGCTATAAAAAGAACATATAAATATTACTTAACACGCGAAAAAAATCCATTTAATCAAGATTTTTCTTGGTATTGTTTTTATCCATTAAATATTCAAAAAATGAATATAGCTTCAAAAAAGCTTATGGAATATAAGGATTTTAGTTCATTTTGTAAAAAAAAAAGAACAAATAAAAAAGAAAATAATATATGTCAAATTTATCACGCTTATTGGTCGGAACATAACAATATTTTATGTTTTACTATTGAAGGAAATCGATTTTTAAGATCTATGGTTAGAGCCATTATAGGTACACTTATTGATGTGGGTAGAAATAAAATTAGTATCAATGAATTTGTAAAAATTATAGAGTTAAAAAATACTAATTTCTGCAGATTAATAGTTCCTGCATGTGGTTTATTTCTAACTAAAATACTCTATCCAGAAGATATTTTTTATGAAAAAAAATTTGAATAAACAAAAATCCTCTTTAATACAACTGATTATAATTAGTTTTAATTATAAACTTATATTAACATCAATAATTATTATTTCTATATTTATTTCCTTCATTTCTGCTTATCGCCCTAAATTAATACAAAAAGCTATAGATATTCATATCCTTTATAAAGATTTTTTTGGATTAAAAAATATATTGATGTTAATAATTATTCTTCTTTTCTTAGAAAGTATATTTCATTTTATTTTATTATATCTATCTAATGTATTAGCACAAAATGTGATTAAAAAAATAAGATTTATTTTATTTGAAAAATTATTGCATTTTAAAAATTCTTTTTTTAATAAAACTCCAATAGGAAGATTGGTCTCTTATTCTATATCAGATATGGAAACTATAACTGTAATATTTAATGATGGAATTTTGCTTGTTTCTGGAGATATTTTAAGGATTATTATGATTATTATTATGATGTATACTGTACATAAACAATTATCTTTTATAGTTTTATTAACTATTCCTTTTATGTATATCATTACTCGTTTTTTTCAAAAAACATTAAAAAAAACATTTCATGAAGAACGGATTCAAACTTCACGTCTGAATAGTTTTTTACAAGAAAGTATTATAGGAATGTCTATTATTCAACTTTTTCATAAAGAAAAAGAGGAATATTTAAAATTTAAATCTATTAATCGTAAATTAATGAATGCTCATTTTAAAACTATTTTTTATTTTTCTATTTTTTTCCCCATAGTGGAAATAATTTCTGCAATCACAATAAGTATTATTATATTTTATGGAGGATTGCATGCGATTGAAATAGGAAATGTTAAACCAGGACAAATTATTGCTTTTATTTTTTTTATCTATCTTCTTTTTCGTCCTATGCGACAAATAGCTGATAGATTCAATATTATACAAAGAGGAATAGCTGGAATAGAACGTATATTTTCTATATTAAATTCTAAAGAAATTATTGTAAATAGAGGAAGTTTACGTTTTGAAAAATTAAAAGGCCATATTGAATTTAATGACGTTCATTTTTCTTATATAGATGATGAAATGGTGTTAAATGGAGTAACTTTTGAAATTAAACCAGGAGAAAAAGTTGCGATAATAGGATCTACAGGCTCTGGAAAATCTACGATTACTTATTTAATTTCTAGATTATATGAAATAAAAAAAGGAAATATTTGGATTGATGGACATTCTATTCAAGATATAGAGCTTAAAAATTTAAGATCTCATATAAGAGTGGTAACACAAGATCCTTTTTTATTTAATGATTCAATTATTAATAATGTGACTTTAGGTGATCCGTCTATTAATATTGATAAAATAGAAAATATGGCTAAAAAAATAGGAATACATAATTTTATTACATCTTTACCTAACGGGTATAAATTCATAGTAAAAGAGAGAGGCAGTGTACTGTCTATTGGGGAAAAACAATTGATTTCTTTTTTAAGAGTTCAAATGCATCCTTATTCTGTACTAATATTAGATGAAGCTACTGCATCATTAAATAAAGAATTAGAAAAAATGATTTATCATGCTACAGATTTTTTAACTAAACACAAAACTTCTATTATCATTACTCACCGTCTTTCTACATTAGAAGATGCTGATAAAATATTAGCCCTTGATCAGGGTTATATTGTAGAAAAAGGAACTCATAAAGAATTAATTCAATTGAATGGATATTATTCTGGATTATATAAAGAATCTTTTGACAAAAAAAATTAACATTTTATCTTTACGAAATAGGTTTTTTTTAATATTTCCTTTGTCCAATTTTTTATTTTTTCTTTTTTTTTGATATTTTTTACAAAGTTTTTTAATACCGTGTAATCTTTTTCAAAAGAAAGAGGTTTAGATGGAATTTCATCTAATAACTGAATCAGAATAAATGCTTCTTTTCCATTTATAATTTCTTTATGGGGGTTAGTAATTTTTCCTTTTTTTAAGAATAAAAATACTTTTTTCATATTCTCTGATAGTTTATTTTCCTCTATCCAAATTCTATTCTGTATCATTATATCAACTATTTGATTTTGATTTAATGAATCTGATATTTTGTCTAAGTTTATTTTACGATTCATGATACGTTTTCTAAAGAATTCTGCAAATGATTTTGTTTTAGATAATTCATATTTTGAGTATTTAGGTTTAATTAAAATATGTCTAAAATCAATTTCATCTTTTCTTTTTTCTTCCAATTTTATAAGATGAAATCCTAAATCAGTTTCAAACGGTTTAGATATTTCCCCTTTTTTTAAAGAGAGAGCTAAATGTACAAATTTTCGAGATAAATTGTTAATTTTCATTCCCTTTACGACTCCTCCCTTTAATGCTGAAGAATCATCTTCAGAAAATAAAATAGCTTTGGATGAAAAGTCCGTATCAGAATGTATTTCGTTCTTTATTTTATTTAAAAAATTAATTATTTTATTTTTATTAATCTGACTTAATTTAGGATAAAAGGCTACATAAGAAATACATATTTTTTTAGGAAAAAAAGGAATTTTATTGGGATTATTAGTTAAAAAATGTTTTACATCTTCCGGGGAAACTTCCACATCATCCGTTATTTTTTCATAAAATTTTTCTATATATTGTTGATTTTTAATTTGTTCATATACTTCTTTTAACAAAAACTTGTTTTCATCCTTTATTAAAAATTCTTCTTGATTTATATATTTTTTTTTCATTTCTGATAAAACAACTTGAGTCTTTAATTCTAATTCTTGATCAAGAATTTGTATGCTTTTATCTTTTTTTGCATAATAAAGCATTAATTTTTTAGTAATCAAATCATTTAGAATATGAGTATCACAAAACGATTTTTTATCATTTTTTATTTCAGAATCTAAAATAATATCATCTCCTATGATTACAGAAATTCCACTCATCTTCATCTTTTTTAAATCATAAGAATATAAGAAAGTACTATATAATAAAAATATAATGAAAAAATATTTTTTAAAAATTTGAATAAAATTTATCATCGTATACAAATATTCATATTTTTTTTATTTAAAAACAAAAAAAATTTTAAAAAATTTATTAATGTTATGGCTTTGAAAGTTAAGAATATATATAAAAAATATAAAAATAAATATGTAGTAAAAAATTTTTCAATTCAATTAAATAAAGGGGAAATAGTAGGATTAATAGGTCCTAATGGAGCTGGAAAAACTACTTCTTTTTATATGATTGTAGGTTTAATTAAACCAGATGAAGGAGAAATACTCCTTTGTAATCAAAATATTACATCAAATCCAATGTATCAACGATCTAAAAAAGGAATTGGATATTTAGCTCAAGAACCATCTATTTTTAGAAAATTATCTGTAGAAGATAATATATTATGCATATTAGAAATGCAAAAAATATCAAATCAAGAAAGAAAAAAAATAACAGAAAAACTTATTGAAGAATTAGGATTACAAAAAATACGTAAAAATAGAGGAGATCTTCTATCTGGAGGAGAACGAAGGCGTACAGAAATTGCTAGATGTTTAGCAACAAATCCTAAATTTATTTTTTTAGATGAACCTTTTTCTGGAATTGATCCAATTGCTATAGAAGAATTACAAAAAATAATTCTTTCTCTCAAAAAAAAAAATATAGGTATATTAATTACAGATCATAATATACAAGAAATTTTTACAATAACAGATCGTATTTATTTAATGTTTAATGGAAAAATCATAAAATACGGATCCACTGCAGAAATTATGCAAGATTCTGTCGTGAGAAAAATTTATTTAGGAAATAGAATCATAAATTTTAAAAAAAAGAATGAATCATCGATTTGACAGTCCGGAAGTAGGATTATTTCTGAATGGAGAAATTCCTCCTTTTTTAGAAAAAAAATTTTCTTTTTATGAAAAAATATTTGCAGTAGATGGAGCTTTTTATTATTTAAATACATTTGGAATTTCAGTAGATTATATTATTGGAGACTTTGATTCTATTTCAAAAAAAGACATACCTTTAGAAACTTATGTATTTAAAACAGATGATCAAAGATATACTGATTTTGAGAAAGCTTTAAATATTATTTATAATCAAGGATTTCTCAATATAAATGTTTGGGGGGGAAGTGGAATGGAACAAGATCACTTTTTGGGAAATTTATCTACAGCTTTAAAATATAAAAATATATTATCTATTATATTTCATGATAAGTGTCATTCTTATTTTTTTTCTGATAAAAAAACTTTTTTTTATCAAAAAAAAAATAAAAAAGTTTCTTTGTTTCCATTTCCTAAAGTAGAAGGATTATATACTTATGGACTAAAATATTCCATAAAAAAAGGTTCATTACAAATAGGAAAAAATATAGGCATAAGAAATGAAGCTTATAATAATAAAAGAATAGAAATAAATTACAAAAAAGGAGAATTGTTAATATTTATAGAAAAATGAAATATTATAAAAAAAACTATATTATAATACGTATAAACTTAATTTTTAAGTTTACTAATCATACTTTTCACATGATGGGCCGATTTATTTAAAAGATTGTTCTCTTTTTGATTCAATTTCAATTCTATAATTTTTTCTATTCCCGATTTTCCTACAATTACTGGAACTCCCAAATATATATCTCTTAATCCATATTCTCCTCTCAAAAAAGCGGAACATGGAAAAATTCGTTTAGAATCTTTTAAAATAGCTTCCACAATTTTTATTACAGATACACTAGGAGCCATCCAAGCAGATGTTCCTAATAAATTAACTATTTCTTCTCCTCCTTTTTTTGTTTTTTCAATAATCACATTATTTTCTTCTTCTGATAAAAATTCTTTAATAGGAATTCCTGATACAGATGTATATCTATATAAAGGGACCATTGTATCTCCATGTCCACCTAATAATAAAGATTGTATATCAATAGGTGAAATATTTAGTTTTTTTGATAAAAAAAAACGATATCTGGTAGAATCTAAAATTCCCGCCATACCAATAACACGAGAAGAATCTATATTTGCCGTCATATAACTAACATACGCCATAACATCCAATGGATTAGATACTATGATAAATTTAGCTTCTGGAGAGAAAGAAATAGATTTTTTAGTTACAACACGAATAATTTCTGCATTAGTAGAAACTAGATCATCTCTATTCATTCCAGGTTTTCTAGTAATTCCACAAGTAATAATGATGATTTCCGAATTTTTGGATTGGGAATAATCATTAGTTATACCAATAACTTTAGTATTTGTTAGCATTTGAGATATATCTAAACTTTTTCCTTCTGAAAGTTTTTTTCTAATGTCTAACAAAATAATTTTTCGTACTATATTTTTTTGAGCTAATAAGCTAGCACAAGAAGCTCCTACATTTCCCGCTCCAATAATAGTTACTTTCATTTTATTTTTTTTTGTCTTTTTATTTTATTTAACACAAATGATAATCTTATTTATATAAATTTGTAATCTTTTAAAGATAAACACAATTTCCATTTCTATGAAAGAGGATTACGTTAGAAAAAAAAAATTCTATTTTAGACATATAGGTCCGTCTTGTGATGAAATTAATAATATGTTGAAAGAATTACAATGTTCTTCTATTAAGGATTTTATTAATAAAACTATTCCCAAAGAAATACGTTTAAAAAGGAAATTAAATCTTCCCAACTCTATTTCTGAATATCAATATTTAAATCATATTTATAGAACAAGTAAAAAAAATAAAATTTATCGTTCTTATATAGGATTAGGATATAAAAATACTATAACTCCAAGTGTTATTCAAAGGAATATTTTGGAAAATCCTAGTTGGTATACTCCCTATACTCCTTATCAATCAGAAATATCTCAAGGACGTTTAGAAGCTTTGATTAATTTTCAAACTATGATTTCAGATTTAACCGGAATGAAAATTAGTAATGCTTCTATGTTAGATGAATCAACGGCGGCAGCTGATGCTATGTTCATGATTTTTCAAGAAAAAATAAAAAAAAAACAAATAGATAATAACTATTATTTTTTTATTTCTGATGAAATACTTCCACAGACTTTTTCTGTTTTAAAAACAAGATGTTTTGGATTAGGTATACATATCATAAATGACTCTCACAAAAATTTAATAAAAAAATATAATAATAAAAAAATATTCGGATTAATAATATCTTATCCTTCTAGTTTAGGTGAAATATATGATTATAGAGAAACTGTTGAATATGCTAAGCTACATAATATATCAGTAATCGTTTCTACAGACCTTTTATCTTTATCTTTATTAAAACCTCCTGGAGAATGGGGAGCGGATGTAGTTATAGGATCCAGTCAATCTTTCGGAGTCCCTATGGGATATGGGGGGCCTCATGCTGCTTTTTTTTCTACTAATGAACAATATAAACGTTTTCTTCCTGGAAGAATTATTGGAATATCTGTAGACAAAAAAAATAAAAAAGCATATCGTATGGCTTTACAAACAAGAGAACAACATATAAAAAGAGAAAAAGCAACTTCTAACATTTGTACATCACAAGTACTTCCTGCCATAATGGCTTCTATGTATGCTTTATATCATGGAAAAAAAGGATTAATAGAAATAGCAAAGTATATCCATAAATACGCAAAAAAATTAGAATTTTTATTGGTGAATAACATAGATCATCTTTTACAAGTCAATACTTTTTATTTTGACACTATTAGAATTAAAACAGATTGCGTAAATAAAATAAAAAAAATAGCAGAACGTAAAAAAACTAATTTTAGATATATTGATAAAAATTATTTAACTATTACTTTAGATGAAACATCTTGTCAAAAAGATATAAACCATATTCTATCAATTTTTTATGAAGCATATAATCAAGATAAAAAAATAAAATATCATACGAGTATTCAAAAAAAACATAAAATTCCTAGTTCTTTAATAAGAACTAGTAATTTTTTGGAACATAAAATTTTTCATAAATTTTATTCAGAAAATGAACTTATTCGTTATATTAAAAGGTTAGAAAGAAAAGATATTTCTTTAATTCATTCCATGATCCCACTTGGATCATGTACCATGAAATTGAATGCTTCTGCGGAATTATTTTCTTTAAGTCAACATGAATGGAAAAATCTGCATCCTTTTGTTCCGGAAAAACAAGCAAGGGGATATCATTTTATTATTCACAATTTAAAAAAATATTTGAAAGAAATTACTGGATTTTCTGGAATTTCTTTACAACCAAATTCAGGAGCACAAGGAGAATATGCTGGGCTCATGGTTATAAAACATTATCATCATTCATTACAAGAAGATCAAAGAAATCTTGCATTAATCCCTTCTTCTTCTCATGGAACGAATCCTGCTTCAGCAAATATGGCAGGAATGAAAGTTATGTTAGTAGAGACAACAAGTGATGGATCTATTCATAAAAATGATTTATTAAAGAAAGTAAAAGAAAATAAAGATGTATTATCTGTATTAATGATTACTTATCCTTCCACTTATGGTATATATGAGAAAAATATTAAGGAAATTATAGATATCATTCATGAAAATGGAGGACAAGTTTATATGGATGGAGCAAATATGAACGCTCAAGTAGGATTAATAAAACCTGCATATCTAGGTGTAGATGTTTGTCATCTTAATCTTCATAAAACTTTTGCTATTCCTCATGGAGGAGGAGGACCTGGAATGGGCCCTATTTGTGTTGCTCCACATTTAAAACCTTTTTTACCTACCCATCCCTTTCCCTTTCAAAAACAAGAAAATAACAAAAAAAATGAAACAATATTTACGATTTCTTCTTCTCCATATGGTTCTTCTTTAATTTTAACAATTTCTTATGCTTACATTCGTTTATTGGGACCGGATGGCCTTAAAAAATGCACCGAAATATCTGTATTAAATGCAAATTATATAAAAGAAAAATTGAAAAAATTTTACAACATATTATATGTAGGAAAAAATAATTCTGTAGCACATGAATTAATTATAGATTGTAGAATTTTTAAATCTATGAATGTAGAAGTGATAGATATAGCAAAAAGAATGATGGATTATGGATATCATGCTCCCACTGTCTCCTTTCCTGTAGAAGGATGTATGATGATAGAACCAACGGAAAGTGAATCTAAAGAAGAATTGGATCGTTTTATTGAAACTCTTATCAGTATTAGACAAGAAATTAAAGAAATTGAGAATGGAAAATTTTCCCAAAAAAATAATGTATTAAAAAATGCTCCACATAGCATAGATACATTAACACAAAATGAATGGATTTATCCTTATAGTAGAGAAAAAGCTGGTTATCCCTTATATTGGATTAAAGATAGAAAATTTTGGCCATCTGTCAATCGTGTTGATGATGGATATGGAGATAGAAACTTAATATGTACATGTACATAGTTATATGTAATTATTATATTCATATATAAATAAGTTTACTGTCAAAATATTTTGAACTTAGAATATGGAGTGACATGAATAGAATCATGTAAATTTCTTTCATATTTCAATAGTCCTGTAATAGCTATCATAGCACCATTATCAGTTGTGTATTTTTTTTTTAGAATAAAAATTTCACACCTTTTATTTTCTTTTGCAAAAGACATAAACATTCTTCTAATTTCATGATTAGAAGAGACCCCCCCTGCTAAAACTATTCTTGAAATCCCAGTTTTTAAAATAGCTTTTTGTATTTTTTCTAAAAGTATTTCTGCTATAATTTTTTGTATAGAAGCACAAATATCAGGTATATTTTGTTTTACAAACAATGCATTTATTTTTAATTGTTTTTTTATGAATTGTGAGACATCGCTTTTAAATCCACTAAAACTAAAATCTAACCCTCTCACCATGGGTTTTGAAAAAATAAATTTTTTGTCATTTCCATTTTTAGAAAAAAATTCTATTATAGGACCCCCAGGGTAAGAAAATCCTAACATTATAGCTATTTTATCTAAAGCTTCTCCTACAGAGTCATCTAAAGTAGATCCTAATATTTCCATTTTAAAAAAATCATTTACTTTTATAATTTGAGTATGACCTCCACTTATAACTAAACCTAAAAATGGAAATTTTGGATAAGAATTATTAATATTAGCATTTTGTATAAAATGAGAAAGTATGTGAGCTTGTATATGATTTACAGTTAGTAAAGGGATCCCTAATCCCATGGAAAATGATTTTGCAAAAGCAGCTCCTACTAATAAAGACCCAATTAATCCAGGACCTAAAGTAAAAGAGATAGCATCAATTTGATCTAGATTTATTTTTGATAAAAAAATAGCTTTTTGTACTGCCTTTATGATGTTTTGATCATGTAATCTTGAAGCTATTTCAGGAACAACTCCTCCATATTTTTTATGAATTTTTTGATGAATAATAATATTAGACAATACACTTCTATTTTTAATGATAGAGACCCCAGTATCATCACATGATGACTCTATCCCAATAATTATAGGTTTTTTTTTCATAAAAAAAAATAACAATATCTTTGAAAATGAATAATGTTTTTTTCCATAAATTTCAAAAAACCAAAATCCTTATTTTATTTTTTTTATTAGGATTATTTTTTTTTGCTATTTATCATAAACAAGAGATAAAAGAAAAAGTTTCCACATTTATTTTAAATATTTTTATTAAAAAAATAAAAAATCATTTTGATAAAAAAATTACCATAAAACATGCCTCTATTAATTTCTTAAAAAAAGAACTTATTTTTTATGATGTCCATATTTTAGATCATCATCATTTTTCTTTTATTCATTTATCTAAATGTAAAATATCCATTAATAATTTACTTTATTTTATTTTTATAAATTCAGAACATTTAAAAATAAAAAATTTTTTTATTCAAAATTCTTCTTTTTTTATAAAAAAATATTTTCTAGAAAAAGAAAATAATATTATTATTTTTATAAGATTTATAAGAAATATTTTAAAAAGAAAAAAATTAAATAAACTTAATATTATAACCTGTTCAAAATTAACAATTAATAAATCTTTTTTTACATATCAAAATACAAATTCTAATAAAAAATTTCAACATTTTTTTTCTAGTTGTATAGTTAATTTTAGAATGGATAATAAAAAAATAAAAGCTTCTATTTTGTCTTTTCAATCTAAAGAATTAATAAAACAAAATAAATTTCCTGTAATAGAAAATTTATTTTTTAATTTAACATATTATTATTATTCAAAACTTAAGGTTGATAATTTTTTAATAAAAACACCTATTAGTTATCTGAAAGGAAATTTTATCTTATTTCAAGATAAAGGGAGTACAATTTTTTTTCCAAAAAAAAACATACAATGTAAAATTTTTAAAGGATCAAAATTAGGTCCAGATTTAGGAATTTTTTTTTATAAAAAATGGAATTTACACTATAAAGTATTTATTAGAGCTTGTCTTCATGGAAAATTTAATCTTAAAGAAAAAACATTTTTTATTTACCATATTTCTATAAAAGATTCACAAAAAAACAAATTTTTTGCAAATCAAATTCATATTTTTTATGCAAAAAAAGAATGGAAAGAAATCAAATTTTTTAAAGCTTTTATACAATTTAATCCTTATTACATAAAAAAAATAATTCCATATAATTTTGATTCAAAATTACAATTTTCAAGACTTATTTTAAATCAATCTATTTTTTATAAAGGAGATATTACCTTATCCTTTGGTGTAAATAAAAGGAGTTTTCTTAAAATAAAAGGGATTGTTCAGAATTGTTTTTTTTCAGCTAAAATATATACTAACGTTGATTTTTTTAATAATAAATATTCAGGAAGAATTATCATAGACAAAAAATATATTTTGATCAATCTTATCAAAAAAAAGAATAATATTTTTTATTTACCAACAAAAGTTCCCCTATTTATAGATAACACGTTATCAAATTTATGTGTTATGAATTTTAAAGGAAATATTTATAAATTTTTTATAACTCTATTGTTTTCTCATTCAAAACATAAAATCCATTTTATAGGCAAAATATTTCCACATTTTCAAAAAATATATATTGACATATACAATAAAAATAAAATCAAAAAAAATATAAAAATAATATTTATAAATAATAAGAATCAATCTTTTCAAAAGATTAAGATAAATATACATGATATGATTATTGGTCATATTGATGTATGTATAAAATGGAAAAATTTGTTCAACATTTCTTATAAAAAGGAATATGTGAATTTTAATTTTTTAATAAAAAAATCTTTTTTTGATTTTATTAAACCAATAAAAAATAAAAATATATTTTCTGATATTCAAATTTCAGGAGAAAAAAAAGATAATGCGTTTAAAATAATTTGTTATACAAAATCTATACAATTAAATGATATTGTTATTGAAAAATTATTTGTTATAGTAGATTATTCTTTTATAAAAAAAATACAGATTTATGCAGAAAAAATTTTTTACAAAAACTTGTTTTTTAAACAGATAAATATATCTGTTTTAAATCAAAATAATTTTTGGAAAATAAATTCTAAGTTATTTTTCAAATTTAAAAAACAAGAATACAACGAACAGAGATTAAATTTAATTTGCAAGAAAAAAGAAAATTTTTTAATATTTTATCCTTTTTTTTCTAAATTAAATATAAATGGATATAATTGGTTTATTGATTATTATGATCATAATTCGGGAGCTATTAAAATTGATTTAACCAATAAAAAATATATTATTGATAATATTATTCTTTCTTATGAAAAAGAAAAAATTATTATTAATGCAAATGGTATTAAAAATAAACAAAAAATATTTCAATTTTACCTAAAAAACGTACAATTAAAAAAAATCATTTTTAATAAAAATATAGATGGAATAATAAACGGGACTTTTTTGTGTAAAAATGTTTATAATCAAATTGAACCTAATATTCATGTAATAATTCAAAATTTTTCAATTGGAAAAACAGTTTTAGGAAATTGTTACATTTATTCTTTTCATAAAAATAAAAAAAATTATGAAATTCATGGAATTATTAGAAAAAATTCTTATGATATTTTAAAAGTTTTTGGAAATATTAAAAATGAATTAAAAATTCCATCTAAACTGAATTTAAATATAATAATTCAAAATTTTAAAATAGATAGTTTTTCTTTTTTTTGGAAAAAAATGAATAGTGAAGTAAGAGGAACTATGACAGGAAAAATACAAGTTTTTGGTTTTTTAAATGATCTTCATTATTTTGGAAAATTAAATATTCAAAAATTCGGAATCAAAATACATTCTACTAATACAAATTATGAAATTCAAAGTCAAGCTTATATTAATATTATTTCTGAATCTTGTAGATTATCCAATTCTTATTTTGTAGAAACAAAATCTAATACAAAAGGATACATTAATGGTTTTTTTTCACATAAAAACCTTATTCAATGGAATTTAATAAAATTATCTATTAATACAAAAAATTTGCTTGTTTTAGATTCGGATGGAAAAAAAAATAATTTTTTATTTGGAAAAATATTTACTCATGGAGAAATTAAAATAACAAAAAAAGAAAATAAAATTCGTATTTCTATGAACAATGGAAAAATTTTAAATTCTTCTCATTTATACATTAATCCTAAAATATTAGAACATAAAAAACAAAATGCATATGAAAAAAAAGAAAAAGATAATTATTTATTAATAGATGTAAATACTATTATAAATAAAAATACAAAAATATCAATATTTTTAAATAAAAATCACTTTATTGAATTGATAGGAGAAGGTTTCCTTTTTTTTCAAAAAATATATAACCAAAATATACAAACAAGTGGTAGTTTTTTTGTAAAAAATGGATTATATCATTTTTATAAAAATGCAAGAATTCCAATAAAATTAGAAAAGAAATTTTTAATAAAACCAGGAGGATCTATTACTTGGAAAAATGATTTTTATCAATCAAATATTGATCTAATTGCTTACGAAACTAAATACGTATACAATGTTATTAAATATATAAATTTTATAAAAAAAAATACACCATATCATAAAAATATGATATTTACAGAATTAAGAATTCATATTTTGGGGAAAATAGAAAAACCTAATATTAATATAGATATTTTATTTCCTGAAAGTAATGAAAATATCCAAAAAATATTATCAGAACAATTAAATTCTTTTGAGGAAAAAACAATACAATTTGTATCTATCCTAATGTTAGGAAAATTTTTTATAAAAAATGATATTATAAAAAATTTTTTATATTTTTCTATATATAGAATTGTTTTGAACAAATTAAAAAATATACTATTATATAGTAATCAATAATAAATTAAATCAATTTGTAAATCATTATTATATTTTTTCAATGCTAAAAATCATTATTTCTATTATAATAGTTTTTTTCAATAAAAAAATAATACGGATACATTAACTAATAACATTTAAAAAATAATTTTATAATTATAAATAAAATATTGATATTAAAAATCAATAAACATGAAATCCATTTATATTTAATATTACATTAAAAATTATAATTGACTGAAAATATAATTTATAAATTTTTTCTATCTATACTATAATTAAAATTGTAAAAAATATGTTGAAAAACAATAATCTATTTCTTAAAAAGAAAGTTTTGTATCTTGGTATTTTTAATACCTTTATTTAAAAAAAAACAAAAATATAAAACAATGATTCTAAGATATAATACAGACGAAATTGACAACACTATTGTTAGAAAACTAAATATTAACGCTAGAACTCCCTATACTGAAATTAGTAAACAAATTAGTAAAGAAATTAAACCATTATCTGTTGGAACAGTTCATGTGAGAGTAAAAAAATTAGAAGATGCAGGAATTATAAAGGGGAGTACTTTAATTATAGGATATGAATCATTAGGGTTTCATTTAATAGCTTTTGTAGGTATTTTATCAGATTCTCACGAATCTAAATTTGTTAAAGAAGAATTAAAAAAAATACCGAATATCGTCCAACTATATATCACTTCAGGAAAATATAATCTGTTTTGTAGAATTATTGCTAGAGATCCTTTAGATGCAAGAGATGTTATTTCTAAAATAGGAGAAATAAAAGGAGTACTTAGAACAGAATCTACTATTTGTTTAGAAGAAAGCATAAATGATGAAAATAGATTGTTATCCAACATACTACAAAGACATAAAACATATTATAAAAAAAAAACATCATTATAATGATATAATAATTACTAATTATTATAATTTTTCTATCATTTCAATATCAAGCTTCTTTTTTTTCTTTAAAAAAGAAAAAAATTTATCCTTCCGAAAAAATTTCATAAGCTTCAATTTTTTAGGTAATGGATAATTTATTCAAGTTTTATAATAAAAATATTGCATATAAAATTTTAGTTTTAATTATTGCAATCTTATTATTGACATTTTTTTTCCCAAAAAAAGATATTTTAAAATATGAATTTTCAGAAGGAAAAACTTGGTCTTACGGAGATTTATTTTCGCCATTTAATTTTTTAATTCTAAAAGATAATCAAGATATTGATTTAGAAATAAAAAATTTAAAAGAAAGGCAAGAAATATTCTGTATTCAGAATGAAAAAATAGTAAAAAGCATAAAAAAAAAGCTAAAAAAATTTTTTTTTATCAAAAAAAATAAAAATTACTATAAAACTATTCATAGAATAATCAACACAATATACAAATATGGATATATAGAAGGAGATAATAATCTTATAAAAGAGAATAAAACTCACACAATTTTTTTCAAAAATGAGGAAAAATGGATTCCAATTTTATATGAAAAAATTTTTACTCATAACAAAGTAAATAATATTCTCGAAAAAAATTTTAGAAAAAAAAGTAATAATGTAAAAAGCTTAAAAAAATTTTTGGAAAAAATTATCGTTCCTAATTTATTTTATAGTCAATATCATACCGATTTTTTTTTGAATAAAAAAATACAATCTATTAAAAAAATAAAATATTCCTTTAGAAAAGGAGACAATATTATTAATAATCATGATACTATAAATAAAAATAAATTTAAAATTTTATTCCACTTCAAAAAAGAATATGAAAGTAAAGTATGGAATAAAAAAAAATATTATTGTCTTGTTGTAGGACATTTTTTAATAATAAGTCTAATATTTACTTTATTTATATTATATATTTTTTACTTTGAAAATAAAATATTTAATAATAATAGAGAAGTGAATTTTTTTATTATAAATATATTATTAATATCATTAATTACTATTACTATTTTAAAATATAATTCTAAAATATTATATATAATTCCCTTTTGTATACTTCCCATAAGTATACGTGCCTTTTTCAATTTAAACTTGAGTATTTTCATTCATTTAATAACCATTTTATTATTATCCTTAATTATACCAAATAATTTTGAATTTATTTTTATTCAAATCACTGCAGGTTTTTTAGTTATGTTGACAAAAAAAAATATTTATAGAATGAAAAATCTATTTATTGCTGCAGTAAAAATAACTATTACTTATATTATTACTTTTAGTTTGCTTACTTTAATCCGTGAAGGATCTTTAGAAAAAATTTCCTTATATACTTTTTATTTATTTTTTTTTAGTGGAATCTTAACTTTATTTGTTCATCCACTAATATTTATTTTTGAAAAATTACTGAATTTAACTTCAGATATTTCATTATTAGAACTATCAGATACCAATACCCCCATATTAAGATTATTGTCTCAAAAAGCCCCAGGAACTCTACAGCATGTTCTAACAGTAGCAAATATTGCAGAAGAAGCTGCTGTCGCAATTGGAGCTAATTCTCTATTAGTAAGAATAGGTGCAATTTATCATGATATAGGAAAAATTAAAAATTCTGTATTTTTTACAGAAAATCAACATAATATAATTGATCCTCATGAAGAATTAACTCCAGAAGAAAGTGCTAAAATTATTTTAGAACATGTATCAATAGGAGTAGAACTTGCAAAAAAATATCATTTGCCTGATCCTGTAACTAATTTTATACGCACTCATCATGGAAAGAGTCTTGTTTATTATTTTTATGAAAAACAAAAAAAAAAATATCCAAATATGGAAATAGATAAAAAACAATTTCAATATTCTGGTCCTAAACCATTTTCCAAAGAAACTGCCATTGTCATGATAGCTGATTCTGTAGAAGCGGCTTCAAAAAGTATAAAAAATCCATCTACTAAAGATTTAGAAAATTTGGTAGAAAATATAATAAAAAAACAAAAAATAGAAAATCAATTTTCTAATGCAGATATTACTTTAAGAGAAATAGAAAAAGTTAAACAAGTTATGAAAAAAAAATTAAGGAATATTTATCACACTAGAATAGAATATCCTAATCCTTAATTCTATATATAAATTATTTGGTTATTTAATAGATCTACTTTAGATTTGTATTTTTTTGGAGAGTTGCCGGAGTGGTTAACGGAGCAGTTTGCTAAACTGTCAATATGTAAATATTGCGTGGGTTCGAATCCCACATTCTCCGCAAAAAAAAACGGGGTATAGCGTAGTTTGGTTATCGCGCCTGGTTTGGGACCAGGAGATCGTAGGTTCAAATCCTGCTACCCCGATATTTATTTTGAGATCACGTAGCTCAAACGGATAGAGCAACTGCCTTCTAAGCAGTAGGTTACAGGTTCGAATCCTGTCGTGATCATTTTTTTGCTTCTAAAACTTCATCTATCATTCCGTATTCTTTGGCTTCTAAAGAGGTCATCCAGTAATCTCTATCTGAATCTTTTTCTATTTTTTCAATAGATAATCCTGAATGTTTTGATATAATCTCATAAAGTTCTTTTTTTAATTTTAAAATTTCACGAACTGTTATTTCAATATCTGAAGCTTGTCCTTCTGCCCCTCCTATAGGTTGATGAATCATGATTCTAGAATGTTTTAATGCTGATCTTTTTTTTTTTACTCCTGCACAAAGCAATACAGCGGCCATTGACGCGGCCATTCCAGTGCAAATAGTTGCTACATCTGGTTCTACAATTTGCATTGTATCATATATTCCTAATCCAGCATAAACATCTCCTCCTGGAGAATTTATATATATTTGTATATCCTTCACAGGATCTACGGATTGTAAAAATAATAATTGAGCTTGCACTATATTTGCTACTTGATCTTCTATTGGAGTTCCTAAAAAAATTACTCTATCCATCATTAAACGAGAAAAAACATCCATTTGAGCTACATTTAATTTTCTTTCTTCAACAATATAAGGAGTCATGAACTTAATATATTCACTTATTGTTAAGCTGCTAATTTTCTTATGTTTTATGGCATACAACATAAACTCTTTTGATTTTTTATGATAATCCATTTTTTTTATATTGAAAATTTTATCAAAGTTACTTTCTTCTACATAAAATTTTGAAAAAAAAGTTGATACATGCATAAAAAAAATGTAGAAATTAGAAACTTTTAATCTGAAAAGTATTGATTTTGTACAAAAAATTAGCAATACAAACAATTATATATTCTATAGGATTTATTTTTCCTAGAATTATTAATTATGCTTTTTTAAAATTTTTCACTGCTTTTTTTAAAAGAGAAGAATTTTCTCTTTATACAGATATGTACGCATTATCTTTTATGGTTATAGGATTTCTTTCTTTCGGATTAGAAAATACTTACTTTAGATTTTTATACAAAAAAAATTCGAATCAAGAAATTGTTTTTTCAACTGGAGTTATAATACAGCTATTAATAAGTTCTTTTTTTTTAATAATATTCATAAATTTAACAAGATACTTGTCTTCTATTGCTGGATATCATAATCATCCAGAATATTTTATTATGTTTTTTTTAATTATATTTTTTGATACAATTTGTGTTCTGCCTATGGCATGGCTTCGTGCAAATGATAAACCTTTCCAATATTCTATAATAAGTATTGTAAATATATTAATACAATCATTTCTAATTATATATTTATTTATTAATTCTAATAATACCCATGGGCAAAAAACTTGCTTATTTTTTATTTTTAAATGGGTAAGTTCTTTTACCGATAAAATCGGTTATATATTTTTTGCAAATATGATTTCTTCTTTAGGAAATTTATTTTTAATACTTCCTATTCTTTTAAAAAAAGTAACTATCAGAAAATTTGACAAAATTCTTGCTATAAATATGTTAAATTATGGAATTCCTATTATGATCGGAACTATTGCTTTTTCCATTAATGAAAATTTGGATAAAATTTTGATTAAAAGATGGGTTTCAGATGAAATTAATGGATCCTATTCTGCTTGCTATAAAATAGCTACTTTTATGAGTCTGTATATTAGAATATTTAGATTAGGAATTGAACCTTTTTTTTTTAAAAAATCTAAAGATGCCGATGCAATATATTATTATGAAGAAATCACTTATATGTTTATTCTATTTGGACTCATTTTTTATGTGTTAGTATGTGGAAATATTAACATTTTTATGAAATTTTTAATTGATGAAAAATATCATATAGCTAATCCTATCATTCCTATAATAATGATGGGAAATCTTTTTTTGGGAGTTTACACTAATTTATCCATTTTCTATAAAATTATAGATAAACCGATTATTGGATCTTATATATCTTTAATCGGTGTATTAATCACTTTTTTATTTAATTCTATTTTTATTTTCATTTCTGATAATAGTTTTATGATCCCTGCTTGGGGAACTTTAACATCTTATGGATCTATGTTAATAGTTTTATACATTTGGGGGAAAAAACAATTTTTTAAATTTTGTAATAAAAAAATAAGAAATATTATAATGCATTTTTTATTTGCAATTTTTATCGTTTTTATGATAAAAAAAAAACTGGAATTTAGTTTATTATTACAATTATTGTATTTAATAATTGTTTCTTTTTTAGAAAAAAAAAGATTTATGAATCTAATTAAATAAGAGTAAGTTTTGCATAAAAAAATATATCAATCCACTTTAATCGCTAACATAAAAAAATCTATTTTCATTAGTTTTTTAGGAAGAAAGTTGATTTCAACTGGTGTTTTAATTAAAAAATCGAAAGATACTAGATGTTCTTTTTTTTTGAGAAAAAAATTTATAGAGTCTATTTGTGTCATTCATCTAACAAAAAATAAAAAACATACATCATATGAAGAAATTAAAATAATTATAATAAATATTTTGTATAAAAATATAATGATTGTCCCCGGTGAAAAATTAGTGATATTAAATATATTTAAAAATATTAGAAAAATAAAATGGAAAAAATGTTCTGACTTAAGTTTAAGTGTAAGAGGAAGTAATAGTTTTGGAAGTACTGGAATATAAAAAATAAATGATATGAAAATTATAATACCTATGGCTGGAAAAGGATCACGTCTTCTTCCACATACTTTAAATACTCCTAAGCCACTGATATCTATTGCAGGAAAAACAATCTTGAGAAGACTGTTGGAAAGTTTATCCAAACTTATTCAAGTTTTTTCTATACAAGAAATTGTTTTTATTATAGGAAATTTTGGAAATAAAATCGAAAAACAATTAATCAGACTATCTCATGATATGAGTGTTCATCCTGTTATATATTATCAAATCATTC
This sequence comes from Blattabacterium cuenoti, assembly GCF_014251695.1. Lineage (NCBI taxonomy): Bacteria > Pseudomonadati > Bacteroidota > Flavobacteriia > Flavobacteriales > Blattabacteriaceae > Blattabacterium > Blattabacterium cuenoti. The sequence continues at coordinate 43,027 of NZ_CP059195.1, forward strand.
CACTTGGAACTGCAGATGCATTATTACAAGCTAAAAATTCTTTAACAGGAGAACCAATTATTGTCGCCTTTTCTGATTCTTTATTCTATCATAATTCTTTTGATAAAGAAATTTCTCATAAAATAGACAACATAATATGGACAAAAAAAGTTCAAAACCCTCATTTATTTGGCATTGTTAAATGTGATTCTTCAGGAATTATTACTCATTTTATAGAAAAACCAAATCATTATGTATCAAATCTTGCTATTGTAGGTATTTATTATTTTAAAAATAGTTTTCTTTTAAAAAAAGAATTACAATCTATATTAGATCATAATATTGAAAATAAACAAGAATATCAATTGACATCTGCTTTAGAAAATATGAGAAGAAAAGGAGAAAAATTCACAAGCAAACAAGTAAAGGAATGGATGGATTTTGGAAATCAAAAAAGAACTATTTATTCAAATTCAAAAATATTATCCATTGAATCCAAAAATTCAGAATTAATTCATAAAAAAGTTATCATAAAAAATAGTTTGATTATAAATCCTTGTTCAATAGAAGAAAATACTACTATTGAAAATAGTATTATAGGTCCTTATGTATCAATAGGAAAACATACAAAAGTAAAAAACAGTAATATAAAAAAATCTTTAATTCAAAATTATACAATAATTAAACATGCTAATTTAAATTGTTCAATAATAGGAAATCACTCCATTTATATAGGAGAAAAAGCGAAAAAAGTAAGTTTGAGTGATTATTCTGTGTTCAGATAAACCAAAAATTCATAATTTTTTTTATATTTGATAAAAAATTCCATGTATATGGATTTTATTTCTATTTTTTCTATATTGCTTGGTACTTTTGGGACCACAGAAATCGTGGTTATTGTCATTCTTGCACTTTTACTGTTTGGAGGTAAAAAAATTCCAGAATTGATGAAGGGTTTGGGGACTGGATTGAAAGAATTCAAAAAAGCTTCTGAATCAGAATCAGAAGAAGAAGAAAAAGATTCAGAATCGAAAAAAGAATAAAAATTTTTCTTTCACTTTATGTTTGTTTATTCGTCCTTTTTTTCTAAAATTTTAGAAACTAATAATGGGAACGACAACGGTAAGAAATTTTATGTTTTTTGTATTCATATTAAAAAGTTTGGTAATTCAATCTATATCAAAATCATTATTAGAACAAAAAAATGTAATCAATTTTCATAAAAATATTTATCATCCAAAATTGGATTTAAATAACATATATATAGAAAGGTTATGGAAAAAAATGTTAGTAGGGAAGAAAAAATTCTTATCTGCAAAAAAGATATCTCATAATCATAAAAAAAATATTGTTATTATCAATATCAATGCTGAAGAACTAAGACTAAGATTAAATTTTCTAAATAAAAAATCTCAAATTAAAATCCTAAAATATAATAATGTTGTACATATTTCTGTAGAAAGTTATCTTCGTATGAGTAAATATATAGGAAAAATCATTTCATTATCAGACTTTTATTTTCCTATGTTTGAAGAAAAACTAGAACATTACCGTCTTCCAAAAGAATTAAAATATTTAGCTATTATAGAGTCGAATTTAAATCCGGTTGTGACTTCTAAAGCAGGAGCACAAGGTCTTTGGCAATTTATGCCAAAAACTGGAAAAATATATAATCTCGATAGTAATAATACTTATGATGAAAGAAATGATCCAGTTAAATCCACAGAAGCAGCATGTCGATATTTAAAATTTTTATATAAAAAAATAGGAAATTGGGAGTTGGTTTTAGCCGCTTATAATGCAGGACCCGGAACAGTAGATAAAATATTAGAACGTCATAAAAATAAAAAAAATTTTTGGGAATTATGGGAATTTTTTCCAAAAGAAACTCAAAATTATATTCCAAAATTTATTGCCATAAATTATGTAATGAATTATTATAAGGACCATAATATTTCTGCATATTATTCTTCTTATCCTTACAGATATAAAGAAACTGTACTTATTCCTATAAAAGAAAAAATTTCGTTAAAATTTTTTTCTTATCATTTAAATATTTCCTATCAAGATTTAATTTTTCTAAATCCACAATATTTTGTAGATATTATCCCTTCTGGTCATAAATTGAGATTGCCTAAAAATAAAATTTTACTTTTTAGAAGTAAAGAAAGATTTCTTTTCAAAAAAAAGCCATAAAAATTAAATTGTTTTATAAACAATACAGATTATGGAAACATATTATGTATTATGAATTAAAGTAATTTCTTTAATTCTTTTAAAAAAATTTATTTTCAAAATTATGAACGAAAAAATTGAACAAAAAAGAAAATCCTTACAACTTATTTTGGAAAAAATGGATAAAATATATGGAAAGGGAACTGTGATGCAAATGGGAGATTCTCATATAGAAAATTTAGAAATTATTTCTTCTGGATCTTTAAGTTTAGATATTGCTTTAGGTATAAAAGGGTTTCCAAAAGGTCGTATTATTGAAATATTTGGACCAGAATCTTCCGGAAAAACAACTCTTGCTTTACATGCTATAACTCAATCTCAAGAATTAGGAGGATTTGCTAGTTTTATCGACGCAGAACATGCTTTTGATCGTGTTTATGCTAGAAAAATAGGAGTTAATATAAAAGAATTAATAATATCTCAACCAGATAATGGAGAACAAGCACTCGAAATCGTGGATAATTTAATTAGATCTGGTGTGATTGATATAATAGTAGTTGATTCAGTTGCTGCTTTAACACCTAAAAGTGAAATAGAAGGAGAAATGGGAGAGTCTAAAATTGGATTACAAGCAAGATTAATGTCTCAAGCTTTGAGGAAGCTCACTTCAAGTATAGGAAAATCTAAAAGCATACTTATATTTATTAATCAACTAAGAGAAAAGATAGGAGGATATGGAAATCCAGAAGTAACAACAGGAGGAAATGCTTTAAAATTTTATTCCTCAATACGATTAGATATACGAAAAGGAAATCAAATAAAAAACGGAGAAAAAATATTAGGGAATAGAACAAAAGTCAAAGTAGTAAAAAATAAATTATCTCCTCCTTTTAGAATTGCTGAATTTGACATTATGTACGGAGAAGGAATTTCAAAAATTGGAGAAATTTTGGATCTAGGAGTAGATTTAGGGATTATTCAAAAAAATGCATCTTGGTTTCATTATGGAGATATAAAATTAGGTCAAGGAAGAGATTCTGTAAAAGAATTCTTAAAAAAGAAAAAAAATATTATAAATGAAATACAAAAAAATATATATAAAAATATATGAAAATTACTTTTTTGGGGACTGGAACTTCTCAGGGAATTCCTGTCATTGGATCTAAACATCCAGTCTGTTTATCTAAAAATTCAAAAGATAAAAGACTTAGAAGCTCTATTTTAATTGAAAAGGATAAAAAAAATTTTTTGATAGATTGTGGGCCAGATTTTCGTTACCAAATGATAAGAAGTAATTATGAAACATTGAATGCTATTTTTATGACACATGAACATCAAGATCATATAGGGGGATTAGACGACATAAGACCAATTAATTTTAACATGAATAAACCTATTCCCATTTATGGGTTACGTAGAGTTATCGAAAATTTAAAGAAAAGATTTTCCTATATTTTTTCAGAAAATAAAAAATCAAATCTTTCAAATATTTCTGTACATGAATTAGATAATTATAAAAAATTTTTTTTCGTAGAAAATTCTAAAATTTTTCCTTTATCTATATGGCATGGAGATCTCCCAATTTTAGGATTTCGTATAGAAAATTTTGCGTATATAACGGATGCCAGCAGTATTCCTATTCAAACAATACAAGGATTAAAAGGAGTAAATATTTTGGTTTTAAATATACTAAGAAAAGTAACAAAAAATCCTTTTTCTTTCATGCTTTCTGATACTTTAAATGTTATTCATAAAATTCGTCCTAAAAAGACTTATCTTACACATATTAGTCATACATTTGGATTTCACGAAGAAATTGAAACACAATTACCTAAAAATGTCTATATAGCTTATGATAGATTAATTATATATGAATAAATAAAGAATTTTATGTAATCATAAATACAAATAAGTAAATGCAAAAAAAATTAAAAAAAATTCTTTTTTCTACAAAAATTACTTCTTTTTTATTCTTATTATTAGCTTTATCTATGTCTATTGCTACTTTTTTAGAAAAAAAATATTCTACAGATATAGCCAAAATATTTATTTATGAATCTACATGGTTTGAAATTGTCATGTTGTTTATTGTAATAAATCTAATAGGAAATATATGGAAATATAAGTTATGGAATTATAATAAGTTTCCTTTGTTTATTTTTCATTTTTCATTCATATTAATTTTTATTGGAGGAATTTGTTCTAGATATTTCAGTTTTGAAGGAACAATGTCTATAAGAGAAGGAGAAACCAATGGAAAAATTCTTTCTAGAAAAAATTACATAAAATTAAAAATAAGTAGAGGGTCTTATACTAGATTTTATCATGATCCTTATATTTTTTCTTCTTTTCATAATGGATATCAAGGAAAATTTGTTTTTCAAAAAAATCCTTTAAAAGTTAAAATTATAGATTATATACCATGTGCAAAAATTCTTTTCTCAAAAGAGAACCCTAAAGAAAAAATCATAAAAATAGTTTCAATAAATCAAAAAAAAAGAACCGAATTTTTTGTTAAAAATGGAGATATGACAAATATAAATGGAATTATATTTTCTTTTAATAAAAAAATTCCTATTGGTGTTATAATTTTTGAAAAAAAAAATAAACTTTATATAAAATCCTCTTTTTCAGGTGAAAATATAAACATGATAAATAGAAAAATTAGTTTTTTCTCAAAAGAAAAATATAATATATTAAAAATAAAATGTTTATATAAAATTAAGATAGATAAAGATCATGAAATAGTACAATGGGTCATTCCTGAAGGAGTAGTAAAAGGAAAATTAAAATATGTAAAATCATGTAATCATGAGGAAGATGATAAATTAAGTGCTATTACGGCAAAAATATTTTTTAAAAAAAAATCCAAATTAGTAACCTTTTTAGGAGGAAAAAATACAAAAAATATGAGTTCTCCTTTATTTTTTGAGGATTATAAAATTTTCATTGGATATGGATCTATTTTTTTAAATTTACCTTTTTTTATAAAATTGAAAAAATTCAAAGTTGAAAATTATCCAGGTTCTGAATTTCCCTCCACTTTTATGAGTCATGTAACATTAATAGATAAAAATGATAGAAAAAACTATTTAATTTATATGAATAATGTTTTAAATTATAAAGGATTTAGATTTTTTCAATCCGGATATGATCCAGATGGAAAAGGAACTCATTTATCTGTTAATAATGATTATTTAGGTACGTATTTTTCTTATATAGGTTATATTTTTATGACTATCGGGATGTTTCTTTCTTTATTCTGGAAAGGAACTAGATTTAGTTATCTTAAAAAAAAATTGAAATATATATCTTATAAGAATTATTCCATATTATTTATTGTATTTTTATTGTTAGGGCTACATAATCCTATTTTTTCTCAAACACACAAATTAAAAAAAGTTCCTTTAGAAAATATATTAGATGCTGTTCATATTCCTAAAAAACATAGTGAAAATTTTGGACGTTTATTAGTCCAAGATCATAAAGGAAGAATTAAACCTATTAATACAATCGCCATTGAATTACTTAGAAAAATATATAAAAAAGATTATATAGAAAACTTAGATGCTAATCAATGGTTTATATCTATACATCAAGATAACATTTTATGGACTAAAATTCCTTTTATTAAAATTGATAAGAAAGGGGGACATAAATTTTTAAATAAAGTAAAAGCAAATCGACAATATTATGTTTCTCTTATGGATTTATATTTTATAGATTCAAAATCTTCAAAACTGAAATTTATTTTACAAGAAGATTATAAACAAGCTTTTTATAAAAATCCTATTCACAGAAATGAATACGATAAAGCTGTCATAAATCTTAGTGAACGTGTAGGAATAATGCATGAAATTTTTCAAGGAAGATATATCCGTATTTTTCCTATTCCTCATGATATAAATCATACTTGGTCTAGTTGGATTTCAGATTCAAATAAATTGAACCTTTTAGGTTTCTCTATGTTTAACAATTATCTTAAATCTTTATTATTTTCTCAAAATGAAAAAAATTGGAGTATTGCGGATAATGAAATTCAAAAAATACGATTATATCAACTTAAGTATGCAAAATCTATTTTACCTTCTGAAAATAAAATATCTATAGAAATTCTTTATAATAAATTAAATATATTTTATATTTTATCTTTTTTGTATATTTTTTTTGGAATCATAATTATTATTAATTCTTTTTTAACAATTTTTTTCAAAAAAACATACATGTTTTTTTTTTCTAAAATATTTATTAACATTTTATTTTTTCTATTTATTTTAAATTTATTGGGTTTAATTTCTAGATGGTATATTTCTGGACATGCCCCATGGACTAATGGATATGAATCCGCTATTTTCATTAGTTGGGTATTAATAGGGATAGGTTTTTTATTTTATAAAAATCAATTTGTTTCAGGAATTACAGCTTTAGTTTCGTCTATTTTACTAATGATTGCACATGGAAATGCTATGGATCCAGAAATAACTAATTTAGTTCCCGTTTTAAAATCTCATTGGTTGATTATTCATGTTGCAACAATAACATCTAGTTATGGTTTTTTTTTCACAGGAGCATTTTTGGGTTTTTTAGTATTACTTTTTTTTATATTAAAGGTATGTTTTCAGAATCATAGTGGGATCATTCATCGTCATATTGAAAAATTGACCATTATTAATGAGATATGTTTGACTATAGGCCTTTTTTTATTAACTATCGGAACTTTTTTAGGTTCTGTTTGGGCTAATAATAGTTGGGGGCGTTATTGGAGTTGGGATCCTAAGGAAACTTGGGCTTTGATTAGCATAATGATTTATGCTTTTGTATTACATATTCGTTTAATTCCATATTTTAGAAGCATATTTATTTTTAACTTTTCCAGTATATTATCAATTAGTTCTATTTTAATGACTTATTTTGGAGTAAATTATTATTTGTCAGGATTGCATTCTTATGCAAAAGGGGATCCTATTTCTGTTCCTTATTGGATATATTATAGTTTATTAATTTTGTTAATTGTATCTATTTTATCTTATTATTCATTCAAATTTTATAAAATAAAAAATACATAAATATAACCAGTGAATTTTTATTCGTATTTTTTTAAAAAATATTTAAAAAAAAAACAAAGTACTTTGTTTAGAGATGCATTTGGAAATTTGCATTTTATAAAACGTTTTTTAATTTTTACTTTTGGTTGTATCTCTTATAATCGTTATAATGGATTCAATAAACTACATTTAGAAGGGACTGAATATATAAAAGATTTACCTGATAAAAAAGTTCTTTTTGTATCGAATCATCAAACTTATTTTGCAGATGTTTTTGCTATGTTTCATGTATTTTATAGCGTTAAAAATGGTTTCGTAAATAGTATTAAAAATCCTATTTATCTTTTAAATCCTAAAGTTAATTTATATTATGTAGCAGCCAAAGAAACTATGAATCAAGGGTTTTTAACAAAGCTATTTACTTATTCAGGAGGGATTACTGTAAAAAGAACTTGGAGAGAAAAAAAAAAACGAATTAATCATTCTGTCGATATCATATCTGATATGACTCGTATGGGAATTGCACTTAATGATGGTTGGTTAATTACTTTTCCACAAGGAACAACTCAAGCATTTGCTCCTGGACGAAGAGGAATAGTTCACGTAATAAGAAAATACTGTCCTATTGTTGTTCCCATTGTGATTGATGGATTTCAAAAGGCATATGATAAAAAAGGAATTCGGATCAGAAACAAAGGAGTTTTACAAAAAATGAAATTTAAAAAACCTATTCAATTAGATTTTAAAAAAGAGACAACAGATTCTATTATGGAAAAAATAATGGATTCCATAGAACAATCTCAAAAATATAAAAAGGAAAATTTATAAATGTTAAAGAATAATGAAATATAAATTGATAAAAGACACTTTTCTCAGTTTTTTTAAAAAAAAGAAACATAAAATTATTCCTTCTTACCCTATTTATTTAAGGAATGATCCCTCTCTTTTTTTTGTTAATGCCGGTATGAATCCTTTTAAAGACTATTTTTTAGGACATGTAAAACCTAAATATACGAGAGTTGCGAATATTCAAAAATGTCTTAGAATTACTGGAAAACATAATGATTTAGAAAATGTAGGACATGACAATTATCATCACACTATGTTCGAGATGTTAGGAAATTGGTCTTTTGGAGATTATTCAAGAAAAGAAACTATAGAATGGGCTTGGGAATTATTAATTAAAGTATATAATATTCCTAATCAAAATATTTATGTATCTATTTTTATTGGAGATAAAAAAGATAAATTATATATGGATAAAGAATCTTTTAAATATTGGAAAACTTTAATTAATGAAAATCATATTCTTTTTTTTGGTAAAAAAGAAAATTTCTGGGAAATGGGATTAACAGGGCCTTGTGGTCCTTGTTCTGAGATTCATATAGATTTACGAAATGAAAAAGAAAAAAAAATATTGCCTGGAAGATGTCTTATTAATAAAAAACACCCTCAAGTAATAGAGATTTGGAATCTTGTATTTATAGAATTTACACGTAAATCAGATGGAACATTGGAAAAACTTTCCACAAAACATGTAGATACAGGAATGGGTTTGGAAAGATTATGTATGGTTCTACAAGGAAAAATTTCTAGTTATGAAACTGATATTTTTTATCCCATCATTAAAGATATAAAAGATTATTTAGGAAAAATTTATAATAAAGGAGACATATATCAAAATATGTCCATACAGATTATAGCAGATCATTTAAGAGCTATTGTTTTTTCTATTTCAGATGGGAAATTACCATCTAATAATGGAGCTGGTTATGTGATTAGAAAGATACTCCGAAGAGCCGTAATTTATAGTACCCGTTTTTTAAAAGAACCTTTTATTTACAAATTTGTAGATTCTTTAGTTAGAGAAATGAAAAGTTTTTTTCCAGAATTGGATAAGAAAAAAAGATACATACAAGATATTATTCAAGAAGAAGAATTATCTTTTTTTAATGTTATTGAAAAAGGAAGTAAAAAGATTCAACATATAATTACCAATTATAAAGAAAAAAATGATAAAATTATTGATGGAAAAAAAATTTTTAAACTATACGATACTTATGGATTTCCTATGAAATTGTCTAAAATGTTAGTAGAAAAAAATAATTTATTCATTGATGAAAAATCATTTCAAAAAAAATTGTTAGAACAACAAGAAAGATCCAAAAAAGAAAATAATTCAATTATAAAAAAAGATTGGATAAAAGCACATAATAATTTTCATGATAATCAAAATTTCGAAAATTTTGTAGGATATGATTTTACAGAGTGTAATGTTTTTATATTAAAATACAGAGAAGTAGAAAATTTATTTAAAAAAATACATTATTATGAATTAGTTTTTTCTAAAACACCTTTTTATCCTGAAGGTGGGGGACAATTAGGAGATACGGGGATTATAAAAAATAAAATTGAAATAATTGACGTATTTGATACTAAAATAGAAAATTTTATTATTATACATTGTGTAAAAAAATTACCTTTAGATGTTTTTTCTTCTTTTAAGGCTATAGTAAATCAAAATAGAAGAAAAAAAATAGAGAAAAATCATACTTCTACCCATTTATTACATTTTGCTTTGAAACAAATACTAGGAAATCATGTTCAACAAAAAGGATCTTATGTAGGAGACGATTATCTAAGATTTGATTATTCTCATTATAAAAAAATAACTATTCATGAATTGAATCAAATAGAAAATTTAGTTCAAAAATTAATTTTTGATGATCTCTTATTAGAAGTAAAAATATTTAATTCTTTGCAAGAAATTGAAAAAAATTTTTCTTTTAATGAAATACTTGAAGATAAATATAAACAAAATGTTCGAGTTGTTACCTTTGGAGAATCTTCAGAATTATGTATTGGAACACATGTTAAACATACTGGATTAATTCAAGTTTTTGATATATTATCAGAATCTTCTATATCACATGGAATACGTAGAATTAAGGCTATAACTTCAGAAACAGCAATTCAACATTTGAAATCTATTCGTGATCAATATCAATCTATAAAAAAGATGATGAAATATCCAGAATCTCCTATAAAAAGTTTTTCCATTTTGAAAAATTCGAATGAAAAATTAAAACAAAAAATATCAAAAATTCATTTACAAAAAATAAAAATATTAAAAAAAGAATTTTCTTTAAAAGCTATAGATATAGATAGCATAAAATACATATGTGAAATTGATCCTTGTCAAGAACAAAAAATAAATATTATGAAAAAAATAGTCTTAGATTTAAGACATGAAATTTCTAATTTATTTATGATTGTAGGATTTGTGGAAAATGAAAAAGTAATTATTTTTATATCTATTTCTGATTATGTCATTAAAAATAAAAATGTTCATGCTTATAAAATAATATGTGAAATGGCTTCTCATATAAACGGAAAATGTTGGGGAAATTCTTATTTTTCTACTGCTATGGGAACTAAAAAAAATGGACTTAATTCTGTTTTAAAAGATGCACTAGGATATCAAAATCATTTACGTAAAAATAAACTTTGATAGATATTTAAAATGTTTAAATTTAAAATAAAAAATAGTGTATGAATGATAGATATTCATTTCTAAATGCCATTCATTTTAAAGATATAGAATTTCTATATAATAAGTATAAAGAAAACCCTAATTTGATAGAATCAACTTGGAGTGCTTTTTTTCATGGATTTGATTTCGAAAAAGAAAACTATAAAAACGTTGTTTTACAATTAGAAAAGAACATTATACGAAAAGAATTTTTCGTATATAACATGATTCATGCTTATAGAAAAAGAGGTCATTTTTTCACAAATACAAATCCTATACGAAAAAGAAGAAAGCATTTTCCTTCTTTAGACTTAAAAAATTTTGGATTATCTGAAAAAGATCTTGATACAAATTTTGAAGTTGGGAACTTAATAGGATTAGGTAAAATTTCATTAAGAAGTATAATTCATTATCTAAAAAAGATCTATTGTGGATCTATAGGAATAGAATACATGCATATTTCTAATCCTGAAAAGATTCAGTGGATTGAAAAATGGTTTCAAAAAGAAAAATTAAAATTCTCTCCAGAAAAGAAAAAATTTTTTTTAAAAAAATTAAATGAAGCAGTTTCATTTGAAAATTTTATTCATACAAAATTTGTAGGTCAAAAAAGATTTTCTATAGAAGGAAATGAATCCACGTTGCCTGCTTTGGAAGAAATGATAGAATATACATCCGATAGATATCTTACTGAAGATTTTACAATTGGAATGTCACATAGAGGTCGTTTAAATATACTCTCTAATTTTTTTCAAAAAAATTATTCTCAGGTATTTAGCGAATTTCAAGGAAAAGAATATAAAGAAAAAACTTTTTCTGGGGATGTTAAATATCATTTAGGTTTTTCAAAAATAAGAAAAACTCGAAAAGGAAGATTTATTAAAATAACTTTAGTTCCTAATCCATCTCATTTAGAATCTGTAGATGCTATTGTAGAAGGAATTACTCGTGCTAAAATAGATATTATTTATAATCAAAATAGCAATTCAAAAAAAATTCTTCCTATTTTAATTCATGGAGATGCGGCTATATCCTGTCAAGGAATTGTATATGAAGTTCTTCAATTATCTAAATTAAAAGGATATACAACTGGAGGAACTATTCATATAGTAATTAATAATCAAATAGGATTTACCACAAACTATACGGAAGGCCGTTCTAGTATATATTGTACGGATGTATCCAAAACACTGATGACTCCAGTATTACATATTAACGCGGATGATGTAGAATCTATTATTCGAGCTATTTATTTTTCTGTAGATTTTAGAATGCGTTATCATGAAGATATTTTTATAGATTTATTGGGGTATAGAAAATATGGACACAATGAAGGAGATGAACCTAGATTTACTCAACCTTCTTTATATAAAGCGATTTCAAATCATCCTAATTCCTATAATTTATATAGGGAAAAATTGGAAAAAGAAAAAATTATTAATAATAATGATGTAAAAAATATGGAAAAAGAATATGAAAATGTTCTTAATGTAAAATATAATGAGGCAAGTAATATTAAATGGAACGTATTGAATTCTTTTTTGGAAGAAGAATGGAAAGATTTTCCTATAGTATCTAATAATAAAGAAATTTTTAAAAAAGTAGATACACGATTTTCCATAGAGAAGATCATAAAAATATCCAATCAAATTTTTTCTCTTCCAAAAAATAAAAAATTCTTCAAAAAAACGGAGTTCATTTTCCGAAAAAGGTTAGAAATGATTCGAAAAAAATTACTAGATTGGAGTATGGCTGAATTATTAGCTTATGGAACACTTTTATGTGAAGGATATCATATTCGTTTATCAGGGGAGGATGTAGCTAGAGGGACCTTTTCTCAACGTCATGCTATTATTAAAACAGAAGAAGAAGAAGAAATTATTCTTCTTAATAAAATTTGTGCAGAACAAGGAAAAATACAAATTTTTAATTCTCCTCTTTCAGAATATGGAGTTTTGGGTTTTGATTATGGATACGCCATGTATTCTCCTAATGTTTTAACTTTATGGGAGGCTCAATTTGGAGACTTTGTTAATGGAGGACAAATTATAATAGATCAATATATATCTTCTGCAGAAGATAAATGGAAAATTAGAAATGGAATTGTATTATTATTACCTCATGGATATGAAGGCCAAGGTCCAGAACATTCTTCTGCCCGTATTGAACGTTATTTACAACTTTGTGCGAATAATAATTTATTCGTAGTTAATTGTACAACTCCAGTAAATTTTTATCATCTTATAAGGAGACAAATGAAATTAAAATATAGAAAACCTCTTATAGTCTTTACTCCTAAAAGTTTACTTCGAAATACAAAATGTTTATCTACAATAAAAGATTTTACTACAGATATATTTCATGAGATATTAGATGATCCTTATGTAAAGGATATAAATAAAATAACAAAATTAATTTTTTGTTCTGGTAAGATATATTATGATTTACTAAATAGAAAAGAATTCATTCAAGATGAGAAAACTGCATTAATTCGTATTGAACAAATTTATCCACTAAAAATAGAAAAAGTAAAAGAACTTCTAGATAAATATAGAAATAAAAAGGAAATTTTTTGGGTACAAGAAGAACCAGAAAACATGGGGGCATGGAGTTTTATTTTAAGAAAATTAGGAAATGTTATTTCATTCAATTTAATAGCTCCATGTGAAAGTTCTAGTCCATCTACAGGATCTTATTCTGATTTTTTGAGAATTCAAAATACAATATTAAAAAAAGCTTTTCTTTGAAATTTAAATTATGATAATACAGATAAAAGTCCCTTCTCCAGGAGAATCAATTACAGAAGTAGAAGTTAGCTCATGGCTTGTAAAGAATGGAGATTATGTTCATAAAGGTCAGATAATAGCAGAAATAGATTCAGATAAAGCTACTTTAGAAATTTTTGCAGAAGAAAATGGAAGTATCACTTTAATGGTGAAAAAAGGAGAAAGAGTACGAGTTGGAGATGTTTTATGTATTATTGATTCTGATAAATATGATAAAAAATATACAAAAGAATCCCAAAAAGAAATCCTTCATATTCACGAAAAAGATAATCTTGAAAAAGAATATCCTATTAATTTTAAAATTCCTTCTCCAGCTTCAAAAAAAATTTTAAAGGAAAAAAATATTTCTATAAAATCTGTTCAAGGAACTGGAAAACATGGGAGAATAACAAAAACAGATTGTATTTTTTATTTAGAAAAAAATAAAAGACCTTCTAGTATGGATACATCTGTAACAATGCATAGATCAAAAAAAATTACTCCTCTTTCTTCTCTAAGAAGAAAACTTTCCGAAAGATTAGTTTATGCAAAAAATAAAACGGCTTCTCTCACAACGTTTAATGAAGTAAATATGCTAGAAATTTTTTCTATTAGAAAAAAATATAAAGATCTTTTTAATAAAAAACATGGAGTTAATTTGGGTTTTATGTCTTTTTTTACTATGGCTTGTGTTAGGGCTTTACAATTTTATCCAGATGTAAATGCTATGATTAATGGAGAAGACAAAATTAATTTTGAATATTATGATATTAGTATCGCTATATCTGGTCCTAAAGGATTAATGGTCCCAGTAATAAGAAATGCTGAACATTTATCATTTCGTAAAATAGAACAAGAAATATACAAATTATCAACACGGGTTCATAATGGAACAATATCTATAGATGAAATGACAGGAGGCACTTTTACCATTACTAATGGAGGTATTTTTGGGTCTATGTTATCTACTCCGATTATAAATCCACCACAAAGTGCTATATTAGGAATGCATAAAATTATGGAAAGACCTGTAGTGGTTAATGGATCTATTGAAATACGTCCTATGATGTATTTAGCTTTATCTTATGATCATAGAATTATTGATGGAAGAGAATCTGTAGGATTTTTAGTATCTATAAAGGAATCTATAGAAAATCCCATAAAATTTTTTATGGGAGGAAATAAAGAAAATATTTCTAAAACATTGGAATTATAAAAATATTTTCTCATTAAAGGAGGGATAAGAATAAGAGTTTTTTTCAAAAATAATAATAGATTATTCGTTTTTACTAAAATTTTTTTCTAACATGAGGATTAGGTCTATTCACATTTCCTATATTTATTTTTTTGATTTGTATTTTTATGATTTTAATTTGATCATATAATAGACCAGAAATATCCATTTTTTTTGCTTCTAATAGTAAAAATTCAGCTCTTTTTTTATTCCCTTTTGATAAGGATGCTATTGCCAAATTTAGTTTTGCAATAGCAATATTTTGTTTTAATTTGAGTCCTAAATCTAAAGCTTTCTGCATATAATTTTCTGATTTAAAAATATTATTTTCTGAATACAAAATTCCATTTAAAAAATAATAATAAGATATTTGATTTTTAGTCAGTTGTAATTTAGGATTTTTAACATATCCTAAATATTTTTTTAATCCAATCATATCTTTTCTCCGTATTTTGAAAAAGGCTAATAATAAAAATTCATTCCTAAAAATAAAAAAAATAGGAATTAAGCTTAAAAAAAATAGAATATATCCATATAAATAATTTTTGAAAAAAAAGAAAAAAATAGATCCCAAAAAAATAAATAGAAATAATCCAATTTTTGAATATTTACTCATGATTCAAATTTTTATTATTAGAATAAATATGTTTTTTTTTAATCCAATTGATAAGATCTTGATAATTGATATTATTTAAAACATGCCCCGATTCATATTCTTTATAAAATAAAGAAAGTATTTTTTTTTGTTTTAAAAGTTTCAATCCTTTTTTTGCCCAATTTATAGGGATTATGTTATCATATTTACCATGAGATATAAAAAATTCTAAATCGTTATAATAATTTATTTTTTTTGGTAAAATACTATTTTCTATATATCCACTTAAAGCGATTACTTTTTTAATTTGATCAGAATTTTTAAATGCTATAGCATAGCTTAAAATAGCACCTTGGCTAAAACCACATATCCAAGCTTGATTTTTTTTCAATTGATATTCTTTTATAGCTTCATGTATAAAAGATGATATTCTTTTAATAGTTTTTTGAGCTTGTATTATATTAATAAATTTTTTTTTATTGTCAAAATCTATATCATACCAAGAATATTTTTCTATTCCAAGAGAGTAGAAACCTTGAATGCTTATTATAAAAAAATTTTTTGGAAGATCTTTTTTTAAAAAAAAAAGATCTTTTTCATTACTTCCATATCCGTGAATCATTAAAAAAAGAGTGTTTTCAGTTCCGTTTAAGGTTTTTTTTATAATATGTTTAATAGAAAGTTGATTTTTTAAAAGCATAAAATATTTTTATTTATCAATTTTGTATACTATTCCATTTTCTATTTTTAATTTTTCATCAGCCATATCTGCTAATTGTAAATTATGAGTGACAATTAAAAAAGTTTGTCTGAATTTATGATTAAGAAAAGAAAAAAAATTGTGTAATTTTTCTGCATTTTTTGCATCTAGATTACCAGAAGGTTCATCCGCAAAAATAATTTTTGGATCATTAATCAAAGCTCTGGCAACAGAGACCCTCTGTTTTTCCCCTCCAGATAATTCTTCTATTTTTGAATTTTCATATTTATATAGGTTCAATTTTTTTAATAAATTTATAGCTTTTTTTTTCACATGTTTTATATTTTTTTTTTTTATAAAACCTGGTAAACAAATATTTTCTAAAACGGTAAATTCAGGAAGAAGTTGAGGGGTTTGAAAAATAAAACCTATATTTTTATTTCTTAACTTGGAAAGTTCTTTATCAGTAAGAGATAATATTTCTTTTTTATTAATTTTTAGAATTGTTTTTATTTTTTTATTTATAGTCGGTTTTTCTAAAGTCCCTAATATATGTAGTAAAGTACTTTTTCCTGCTCCAGATTCCCCTAATATACACACCAGGCTTCCTTCTTTCACCATGATATTTATTCCTTTTAAAATTTCATCTTTTCCAAAAGATTTATAAATATTTTTAGCCTGAATCATTTTTTCGTAAATTTAAAATTCTTCTTTTGAATAAACTAAATTAGAAAACTAAAAAAAATATTTTAAAAATAAATGAATTTTAATTAACTTTTAAAAATTATTTTCAATGAATTTACATGAATATCAAGGTAGGGAAATATTGAATTCATTTTCCATTCAAGTTCCTGATGGAATACTAGCTTCTACTCCTGAAGAAGCTATAGAAGCGGCTAAAATTATTTTAAAAAAAACTAAAAAAAATTCTTTAGTTATAAAAGCTCAAATCCATGCTGGAGGACGAGGAAAAGCTGGTGGTATTCAAATAGCAAAAAATTTAGATGAAGTTTACGAAAAATCAAAAAATATTTTAGGTAAATTTTTAATTACCCCCCAAACTTCTAAAAAAGGAAAATTAGTTCGAAAAATTTTGATATCTGAAGATGTTTATTTTTCTGAATTTAGTCCTCCAGTAGAGTATTATTTATCCATATTATTAAATCGTGATATAGAAAAAAATATAATTCTATATTCTAAAGAAGGAGGAATAAACATAGAAGATCTATCAAAAAAAAATCCAAATAAAATATATACAGAAGTAATAGATCCTATATTGGGACTTCAATTATTTCAAACAAGAAAAATTGGGTTTAATTTAGGAATACATAATAATGAATTTTTTAAAAATTTTAGTATTTTTTTATTTTCCCTTTATAAAGCTTATATTACTTACGATGCCTTATTATTAGAGATTAATCCTTTGATCAGAACATTTGATAAAAAATTTATACCAGTTGATATAAAAATTATTTTAGATAATAATGCTTTATTTCGTCATAAAAAATACAATATGATATGTGATAAAGATGATGTTGATATAATTGAAAGTGAAGCTATTGAAGCTAAATTAAATTTTTTAAAATTGGAAGGAAATGTAGGATGTATGGTAAATGGAGCTGGATTAGCAATGGCTACTATGGATATGATTAAATTTTGTGGAGGTGTACCTGCTAATTTTCTAGATATAGGAGGGTCTGCTGATCAAAAACGTGTAGAAAAAGCTTTTTGTCTTATTTTAAAGGATAAATCTGTAAAAACAATATTAATCAATATATTTGGAGGAATTGTACGTTGTGATACAGTTGCAGAAGGGATTATCAATTCTTATTTTAAAATTCGTAAAAAAATTAATATTCCTGTAGTTGTTCGTTTACAAGGAACAAATGAAAAAATAGCAAAAAAATTGATTAAAAAAAGTTCGTTACCTATTTATTATACTGATTCTTTAAAAGAATCGGCTGATAAAATTCAAAAAATTTTGCATGATAGATAAGATTTATTTATTATGAATTCTGTACTATCTGAAAAATATAAACCATCCAAATGGAATGAAGTAATAGGACAAAAAGATATAATTATCATTTTAAAAAAAACAATACAAGAAAATCGTTTATCTAAAATTTTATTTTTTTTTGGACCAGAAGGAATAGGAAAAAATACATGTGCACGTATTTTATCAAACGAATTGAATTCTTTTTCAGAATCAGAATATTTTTCATGGAATAGAATTGAGATTAATGGACTTATGAATGATTCATTAGAACATTTTTATAAAATCATTAATCAGTCTCGTTTTATTCCTAAAACAGGAAAATATAATATATTTATTATTAATAACGTACATATGTTTTCTCAATATTTTTTATATCTTTTTATAAAATTTATAGAAGAGAAACATCCGCATATATTATTTATTTTTTGTGGGGAAGAAGAAAAAAAAATTCCGCGATTAATTCTATCACGATGTCAAGTTTATGAGTTCCAAAGTATTTCTACAAAAGAAATTTTTTTACATTTAAAAATGATCGCTGAAAAAGAAAATATAGAAGTAGAAAATGAAACATTATTGATTTTATCAAAACATGTAAAAGGATCTATTAGTAAAGCTATTTGTTTATTTGATAAATTGATTTTATATAGTGGAAAAAAAATATCAAAAGAATTTTTAATTCAAAAATTAGGAATCATTGATATTAAGTATTTTTTTAAAATAGTAGATTATCTTTTAGATAAAAAAATACATAAAACATTCATTTTATTAGATAAAATTTTACAAAAAAAAATTGATTCTTATGATTTAATTATAGGTTTAACCAAACATTTCAGAAATCTTTTGTTATCTAAAAATTATGAAACAATTTCTATTTTAAAATTTAAAAAAGAAATAATATTTTCTTACATTACACAATCAAAAAAAATGTCTTATTTATTTTTAACAAACGCTTTGAACATTTGTCTTAGATTGAAAAGAGAATATGAAAAATTAAATCAAAATCATAGATTAATAATTGAAATTTATCTAATACAGTTGGCATATTTATTTTATTCTCATAAAAATTATTCATTAATAAAAAATGAAAAAAAAAATGAAAAATTTTCTGATTATAAGGATCATGAAAAAATTCAATTTTTACAAAAAAATTGGGTAAAATTTATACAGAAATTTTCTGGTAAAATAAATCCTATTTATTTATTTTTTTTAAAAAATGAAATACAATTTCAAATAGAAAAAAATAAAATATTTTTTATGATTCCATCTAAATTAGGAAATCATAGTTTTTTGTTAATTCAAACTCATTTTTTAAAATATTTTAAAGAAAAATTCAATAATCCACATTTAGAATTTGAAATAGTGAGAAAAAATTCAAGTACAATAGAACAATATAATCTTTTATATCAGAAAAATAAATTAATAGAAACATTAATAGAACGATTGAATTTAAAAATCACTTCTTCCAAAATACAAAAAAAGGAAAAATTTTTATAAACAATTATTTATTACATAATATTTTTATTTTTAAGAGATATATTTTATATTTTTTATTATATTATTAATGATTTTAATTTATGATTCATCATTATTTATCAAACAAGAGAATAAAAATTATTTTCTCTTCTTCTTATTCCGATGAAGATATTGAAAATGATAGCTCTTCCTCTTCTTATGGATCTGGAGGGAGAGGAACTGGTTATTATGGAGGATCTTCAATAAGAAGTAAAACTCCTGTTTTAGATAATTTTGGAAGAGATTTGAATTCCATAGCTATGGAAGGAAAATTAGACCCAGTAGTAGGTAGAGATAAAGAAGTGGAACGCGTCTCTCAAATATTGAGTAGGAGAAAAAAAAATAATCCTCTTCTTATAGGAGAACCTGGAGTAGGAAAATCTGCTATTGCTGAAGGATTAGCATTACGTATTGTACAAAAAAAAGTATCAAGAGTCTTGTATAATAAAAGAGTAGTAGTCCTAGATTTAGCAAGTTTAGTTGCTGGAACTAAATATAGAGGACAATTTGAAGAAAGAATGAAAGCCATTATCAACGAATCAGAAAAAAATACAGGGCTCATTCTATTTATAGACGAGATACATACTATGATTGGAGCGGGAGGAACAACAGGGTCATTAGATGCCTCTAATATTTTTAAACCAGCTTTAGCAAGAGGAGATATTCAATGTATTGGCGCAACCACACTAAATGAATATAGACAATATATAGAAAAAGATGGAGCATTAGAAAGAAGATTTCAAAAAATTATTGTTCAACCTTCTTCTGAAGAAGAAACTATAGAAATTTTAAAAAAAATAAAAGGAAAATATGAAAGTCATCATAATGTTATTTATACGGAAGAAGCTATAAAAGCTTGTGTACATCTCACTGTTCGGTATATTGTAGATCGCTTTTTACCGGATAAAGCAATTGATGCCTTAGACGAATCAGGATCTCGTGTTCACATGAAAAATATAAAAGTTCCTAAAGAAATAGTTCTGTTAGAAAAAGAATTAGAAAAAATTCGAAAAGAAAAATCTAAAGTTGTTAAAAGTCAAAAATACGAAGAAGCGGCACGTTTACGTGATACGGAGAAAGGTATAGAAAAACAATTAATAAAAGCTCAAAAAGAATGGGAAGAATCTTCTAAGAAGAATAAAGAAATTGTATCGGAAGAAAATGTTGAAGAAGTGGTATCTATGATGAGTGGAGTTCCAGTAAATAAGATAGCTCAAGCTGAAATGAAAAAATTGAGTAAAATGATAGATATCCTAAAAGAAAAAATAGTAGGACAAAATGAAGCTGTAGAAAAAATAGTTAGAGCAGTTCAAAGAAATAGAACTGGATTAAAAGATCCTAATTCTCCTATAGGATCCTTCATTTTTTTAGGACAAACAGGAGTTGGAAAAACTTATTTAGCAAAAATTTTTGCTAAAGAATTATTCGATTCGGAAGAATCATTAATTCGTATAGATATGAGTGAATATATGGAAAAATTTTCTGTATCTAGATTAATAGGTGCTCCTCCAGGTTATGTCGGTTATGAAGAAGGAGGACAATTAACAGAAATTATACGTCGTAGACCTTATTCTGTAATATTATTAGATGAGATAGAAAAAGCACATCATGAAGTCTTTAATGTTTTGTTACAAATGTTAGATTATGGATGTGTTACAGATAGTATTGGAAGAAAAATAAATTTTAAAAACACCGTAATTATTTTTACTTCAAATACGGGAACACAACAATTAAAAGAATTTGGTCAGGGAATTGGTTTTCATACTCAAGCAAGAAAATTTAATAATTACATTAAAAATGTACTGGAACAAGCTTTAAAACGAACTTTTTCTCCTGAATTTTTAAATAGAATAGATGATATTATTTTTTTTAATTCTTTAACTAAAGAAAATATATCGAAAATAACTTGTATTGAATTAAAAAAAATAATTATTCATGTATCCGATTTAGGATATAAATTAATATTACTTCCTGAAATAATAGATTTTATTCAAAAAAAAGGATTTGATCAAGAATATGGAGCACGTCCTTTAAAAAGAATAATAGAAAAATTTATTAAAAATCCTATATCTGAATATATAATTACTGAAAAATTAAAAAAAGGAGATCAAATTTCACTAAAAATGAATGAAAATAATGATAATGTAGAAGTTTTTATTCATAAAAAAACATGAATTTTATTTCAAGGAAAATAAAAATTATTGAAAATATATTAGATTTTTTATATCCCAACCCAACCAGTACTTTATATTATATCAACGAGTATACTTTGCTTATATCCATTTTATTAACTGCTAGAAGTAAAGAAGAAAAAGTCAATAAAATAACAAAATTTCTATTTAAAATAATAAAAACGCCAAAGGATACAATTTGTACTTCTATAGAGGATATAAAAAATATTATAAAAAATATTGGACTTCATAATATTAAATCTAAGAATATTCATGATTTATCTCTTATATTAATAAATAAATATAATGGAATTATTCCTAAAAATATTTCAAAATTGAAATCATTACCTGGAGTAGGACATAAAACCGCTTCTGTTTTTTTATCTCATGTATCCGATGAATCTGTATTTCCTGTGGATACTCATATTCATAGAATGATGTTTCGTTGGAAATTGAGTAATGGAAAAAATGTTAAAGAAACAGAAAAAAAAGCAAAACATGTTTTTAAAAAAAAAATTGGAAAAAATTACATTTTCAAATTATTTCTTATGCTAAAGAATATTCTCCATCCCGAAGATGGGATTTAAAAATAGATCTTATATACCAAGAATTATTGAATCATAATTTACTATAATTCAATTTTTTTTTATTAAAATTAAAAAGGTAAATCATCAAAATCATCAGAGGATAAAGAAGAAGACGCCGTAGATGATATTTTATTTGAAGTCCCTGTAGAACGAGAATAATGTTCTATTTTCCATCCTTGAATAGAATTAAAATATCTAACAATTCCTTCAGGATTTGTCCATTCTCTTCCCCTAAGATTAATAAAAATTTTTATTTTATCTTTTAATTTTACATTTTCTAACAAATCTACTTTATCTTGAATAAATTCAATTAATATATTTTGGGGATAGGGCTCTTCAGTAGTAAGAACTATTTCTCTTTTTTGAAATCCACTATCAAATTTTTGAATATCAAATAATTTTTTGACTATTCCTATGATTTCCATTAAACTTAAAATTTATTTTTTTTTACTATTGTTCTTTTTTTTAAGAGATTCTCCAATTTGGTTAGAAATATTAAATGAAGTGATCATATTGTTTAACATTTCATTAGCTGATCCTGGGGAATTAGGTAATAAAATTAAATTAGTATTTCCAGCTTCTCCCATAGATTGAAGAGTATCATAGTGTTGTGTGACAACGATTAAAGCAGAAGCTTCTTGTGAATTAATTCCTACATTATTTAATACTTCTACTGATTCTAAAATTCCTCTAGCTATCTCTCTACGTTGATCTGCTGTTCCTTTTCCCTGTAATTTTTTGCTTTCCGCTTCTGCTTTTGCTTTAGCAACAATTTTAATTCTCTCAGCTTCTGCTTGATATTCAGCCGCTACTTTTTCTCTTTCAGCTGTGTTAATACGATTCATAGCCTGTTTTACTTGTTCATCTGGATCAAGATCAGTGACTAATGCTTTAATTATAGAATATCCATAATCTAACATAGAACCTTCTAATTCTCCTTTAACTGCAAGAGCTATATGATCTTTACGCTCAAAAACATCATCTAAACGCATTTTTGGAACTTCTGCTCTAACGACATCAAATATATAAGAAGTGATTTGAGCATGGGAATTATCCAATTTATAAAAAGCTTCATATACTTTATCTTTAATAACCTTGAACTGAACTGATACTTTTACTTTAACAAAAACATTATCTTTTGTCTTTGTATCTACTAATACATCTAATTGTTGAATTTTTAATGTAAGTTTCCCTACTATATTATCTATAATAGGAATCTTAAAATTTAATCCAGCATAACGAATACTATGAAATTTTCCCGTTCTCTCAAGAATAGCTGCTGTCTCTTGATTCACTATAAAAACAAAACTAGAAAAAAAAGATAAAATTAAAAGGACTAATATTCCATAAAATAATAAACTGAAAATACTCATATTAAAAAAATTTATAACAATCCCAGTTCTAAACGAGCTTCCTCGCTCATAAATTCCCTACTCCAAGGCGGATCAAATGTTAAAACCACATCTGTTTCTTTTATTTCTTGTATAGACTGAACTTTTTCTTTCACTTCTAAAGGTAAACTTTCTGCTACTGGACAATTAGGTGTAGTTAAAGTCATTACTATTTTTACTTTCCCTTTTCCGTCAACTTGAACATCGTAAATAAGACCCAATTCATAAATATCTACTGAAATTTCTGGATCATATATACTTTTTAATACAGAAATAATCCTATCTTCTAAAAGACAATTTTTTTTATTCATTTTTATTCTTTATTAAAGATCCAAATTGATCAAAAT
Source organism: Blattabacterium cuenoti (assembly GCF_014251695.1). Taxonomy (NCBI): domain Bacteria; kingdom Pseudomonadati; phylum Bacteroidota; class Flavobacteriia; order Flavobacteriales; family Blattabacteriaceae; genus Blattabacterium; species Blattabacterium cuenoti. Next base: position 67,056 of record NZ_CP059195.1, read on the forward strand.
AATGAATAGGATAACCTAATTTTTTTATATTAGGAAATATATCACTAGCTTTTCCAATAATTATAATTCTTCCATATTTTGTAAAGAAAAACTTTCTAGATGATTGATAGATATCATCAATCGTAACTGATTCGATTTTATTTAAATAATTTTTATAAAATCCACTTGGAAGATTATTTTTTAATTCACATATAAAAAGATCACTAATTCTATTAGGATCTTCAAAATCAAGAACAAATTGACCTATTATTTCCTTTTTTTTGATATTTAATTCTTCCAAAGAAATTTTTTTTTCCGTCATTTCTACAGTTTCTTTTATGATATCCTCTATCGCTTTTTCTGTAACTTCATTTCTAACTTGAGTATAAACTGAAAAATAACCAATATTTCTATCAGATTTCAAAATAGAATAAGCCCCATATGTATAAGCTTTTTTTTCTCTAAGATTTAAAAATAAACGACTTTGAGGCCCTCCTCCTAAAATTCCATTTGCTAATATAGAAGAAAAATACTCAGGATTATTTTTTTTCAAACAAACCGGTCCACCAAAACAAATAGTAGATTGAGTTAAAGAAGGAACATCCACTATGTCTATTTCTATTTTTGATGGGATCATATATTCCTTTATAACAGGATCAGCCACATATAATTTTTTTTTCCATTTAGAAAAATAAATAGAACACAATTTCTCTGCCTCTTTTTTAGATATATCTCCTATGAAAGAAAGATAAGATATGTTTGGAATATAATATTTTTCGTACAATTTTTTCAAATCATGAAGAGTAATATTTTTAATTGTATCATGAGTTTCGTATTCTCCATAAGGATGATTATTTCCAAAATATAAAATATTTTTAACTCTTTGTAAAATAGCATTTGGATCCTTTTCTAAAAGGCTAAGATCTGTAATTCTTTGTTTTATTATTCTGTTTAATTCTTTGGAATTATCAAATTTACTATTCATTAAAATATCGCTCATTATAGATACGGATTTATCCAAATATTTTTTCATAGTAAAAATAGATATCTCAGAAAATGAAGTATATAAACTACATCCCATATAATCAATAATATCATCTAATTTCTCTTTCGTATAATTTTCTGTTCCAGAACGCAGCATATGACCGAATACTTTTTTTATTCCAGCTTTATCTTTCTCTAAAAAAGGTTTAGAATCCAATTCTAACCCAATCCTAACTAAAGGAAGTTTATGATTTTCTACGATTAGAACTTTCAACCCATTTTCCATCTGAAAAAATTTAGGTTTTTCAACATTTATAGTAATCTTTTTTTTTAGAGGTTGAGGTGGAATATTTCTATTAAATGTGTGGGCAAACATAATTATTGTATGAAAAAAAATTATTATAAAAAAGAGAATCTTTACAAAAAATTTATTTATTTGTATTATCTGGAACATTATATAAACGAACTCTATTGTTTTTATTTAAATATTTATTAGCAACTCTTTTTATATCTTCTATTGTTATTTTTTTATATTTTTCTATATCTGTATTAATTAAATCAGCATTATTATAATACAAATAATAATGAGATAAATTTGCAGTTATTCCACTCATAGAATAATTATCAGCAATAAATTTTTTTTCAAAATAGTTTATTTGTTTTTCCAATTCATATTGTGTTATTCCTTTTTCTTTTAAAAGATCTATTTCCTCATCTATTATTTTTGTTAACTGATCTAATTTAATTTCAGGATTAATTAATCCATATATAATAAAAATACTATAATCTTCCATTGTATCTAAAAAAGAACCAGCATAAGAAGCTACTTGCTTTGTGTTTACAATATTTTTAATTATACGCGAACTTTCTCCAGAAGATAATATATGATCAATAATCTTTAACACATAAGAATCTTTATTTGTTAATTTAGGAACTCGATATGATAAAAAAACTCCAGGGACTTTAGTATTTTTATCTACGTAAGTATAAAATATTTCTTTTTTTATCGTCTCTTCTTCTATTTTTTTCATTCTAAAATTCATTTTTCCTTTAGGGATAGATGCAAAATATTTTTTGATCAATATTCTAGTTTCATTTATATTAAAATCACCTGATACAACTAAAACTGCATTATTTGGAACATAGTAAGTTTTATAAAATTCTTTATAATCTTTTTCTGTAGCTGCATCTAAATCTTGATCAAATCCAATAATTGGATATTTATATGGATGCTTTTTGAATAATAAAGAAGGAATAATCTCTGAAATTGCTTTAACATATGGTTGATTTTCTATACGCATTTTTTTTTCTTCTTTTACCACTTCTCTTTGTATATTAATGCTTTCCTCATCAATTTTAGCATGAAGCATTCTTTCCGACTCTAACCACAAAGCTAATGGAAGACGATCAGATGGCAATATTTCATAATAACAAGTTTCATCATAATTTGTATAGGCATTATTTTTTCCTCCATTATAGGCAATATATTTAAAATATTCTCCTTTTTTAACATTTTTGGATCCTTCAAACATAAGATGTTCAAAAAAATGAGCAAAACCAGATCTCCCAGGAATTTCGTTTTTACTACCTACATGATACAAAACGGAAATGGAAACTAAAGGATTCGTTTTATCTTGATGTAAGATAACATGCAATCCATTTGATAGTTTTTCTTCGAAAAATATAATTTTATATGGATCTCTAGAAGAATTAAAATCTTTGGAAATCAAATTATTATTATTAAGCATCGTGCTTGCTAACATAAAGAAAAAAAAATAATTCCTATTCATGAAAAACAAAGTTAAAGATTCAAGAAAGAAATTTACGAATTTTTTTTTCCAAAAAATGGGATTTTTTTCTTTTATTCTATTTTTGTTATATAAAAAAATTATGAATTCATTGTATTGTATGAGTGGTATGAGAAAAATTTTATTTTTTATTTTCATTTTTTATTTAGGAGTTGGAATAGAAAAACTAAAATCAAATACTGATAATATCAACATAATAAAAGGAGACATTGAAAATGGAATTGAACTTTTTAAAAAAAATTGTACGGCATGTCACTCTATAGAGTTAGAAAAAAAAATGATAGGACCGGCTTTATATGGTGTGACTGAAAAAAGAAGCCGTAAATGGTTACATCAATGGATTAAAAATAATAAATCTTTGAGAGAAAGTGGAGATAAGGAAGCTCTAGCGATTTATAAAGAATATGGAAATGTAGAAATGAATTCATTTCCTCAATTTTCTGAAAAACAAATAGATGATATTTTATTTTTTATAAAAAATCCAAATTTAGAAAAAAAAAAAGAAACCTATAAAAATGAAATTCATGAAAATGAAGAAGAAAAAGAAAAAAATCAATTTTTAATAAAATTCATTGTTTTTTGTTTTGGAATTTTCTCTTTAATTCTGCTTTGGATTTTATATAAAATACAAATTCTAATTAGATTAATTAATAAAGGAAAAACAGAAGTTTCTATTTTTAATAAAAAAAATTTTATAATAAATATTTTATACAAAAAAATTTTAGGAAAGGATAAAAATAAATGGTATTTATTTTCTGGTTTTATAGGATTTTTTTTGTTATTTGGAATATATGAAACTTGGAATTTTTTAATGAAAATAGATGTTAATAAAGGATATAAACCTGAGCAACCTATTTATTTTTCTCATAAAATTCATTCCGAGATTAATAAAATTGACTGTCAATATTGTCATTCTTCTGCAAAGTATGGGAAAGTATCTGGAATTCCTTCAGTAAATGTTTGCATGAATTGTCATATCACTATTCATGAATATAATGGAGATTATTTGGAAAAAGGAAAAAGTAGAGATGAATATAATAAAGAAATACAAAAAATATATCATACTATAGGATGGGATCAAAAAACAAGAAAATATTCTAAAAAAACTCATCCTATTCAATGGATACGTATTCATAATATGCCAGATTTTGTCTATTTTGATCATTCTCAACATATCATAACAGGAGAAAAAACAATTAAAAAATTAAAAAAAGTTAATTTAGTTTGTAATGCTTGTCATGGTGAAGTCCAAAAAATGGATACGGTAGAGATGTCTAATGATTTTACTATGGAATGGTGTATATCTTGTCATAAAAACGTAGAAATAGATACAAATAATCGGTATTATAAAAAATATTTTCCAAAAAAAAATAATATAAATAAAATAACTGTTGATATGATTGGAGGAACAGAATGTGCTAAATGTCATTACTGAAATGGATTAATAAAATTATTAATTATGAAATCAAATAAAGAGGAAAAAATATTTGAACATTACAATTCTATTAAAGATATATTTAAAGGGAAAACATCCAGACGAGATTTTCTTAAGTGGTTAGGTTTTAGTACAGCTTCAGTAACTTTAGCTGCTTGCAAAGGTCCAGTAATAAAATCTATTCCTTATGTAGTAAAACCTGATAATATAACTCCAGGTATTCCTAATTATTATGCATCAACTATGATTGATTCTTTTGATATAGGAAGTGTTTTAGTTAAAACGAGAGAAGGTCGTCCTATTAAAATAGAACCTAATTCTTCTTCTGACTATTTTAACACTACTTCGGCAAGAATACAATCCTCTTTATTATCTCTTTATGATGAGGAAAGATTAAAAAATCCTTTTTTAAAAGGAAAAAAAAGTTCTTGGAAAGAAATCGATAATTATATTATTCAACATTTAAAATATTTGTCTAAAACAAAAAAAGATATAGTTTTTCTTTCTTATTCTTTTCCAAGTTTTTCTACAAAAAAATTAATTCAAGATTTTAAAAAAAAATATCCTAATACAAAATGGATTACTTATGATCCTATTTCATATTCCAAAGCTTTAGATGCTTCAAAAGAAATATTTGGAGTTCGTTCCTTCCCTATTTTTGATTTAAAAAAATCAGAATTAATAGTTTCATTTGATGCTGATTTTTTGGGAGACTGGAGTCCAGAAAATATGGCTAAGTCTTATGTTTTAAAAAGAACTCCTAAAAAAAACATGATGCAACATATTCAAATAGAAAGTAATATGACAATAACTGGAGCAAATGCAGATATTCGTTTATCAAAAAAACCTTCTAAAATAAAAAAAATATTGTTTGAAATTTTTCAAAAAATATTTTTAGGAAAAAAACCTGAGGATAAAAATGCAGAAAAAATAGCTTTATTAATAAATAAAATGGGATCTAAAAGCGTTATTATTGCAGATGGAGATCAAGAATCCTATGAATTATCTTTTTTAATTAATAAAAAAATTAATAGTAATGCATTACAAAAGGATAAATATATTTTATCAAAAGAAAGTAATGACAATAAATTCTATAAATTCTTGAAAAATTTGGAAAAAAAAAATATTGGAGGTTTATTTATTAACAATGTTAATCCTATTTATAGTCTTCCATATTCTATTTCTGGAAAAATTAAAAAATTTATAAAACAAATACCTTTAACAGTTTCGTTTTCTATGAAAAAAGATGAAACTAATGAAATGATGGATGTATTAGCTCCTATCCCTCATTGGTTAGAAAGCTGGGGAGATACTTATCCTGTTACTGGTGTTTATACATTAATTCAGCCTACTATTCAATGTATTTTTAATACAAGACAATTTCAGGATTCTTTAATTATTTGGAGTGGAATGAAAGAAAAGAATTATTATGAATATTTGAAAAAAACTTGGGAAAAAAATATTATTCCAAAATCCAATGTATTTTCTTTCAATGAAGCTTTATTTCATGGAGTAGTAAAAATTACAAATAAAAAATACATTTCCAATATTATTCCAATAAATAATAATAAAAAAATACAGAAATATGAGAAAAAAATAATTGAAAAAGAAATAGAAAAAAATCTTGAACTACGATTGTATACTAAAATTAGTATGGGAGATGGACATCAACATAATAACCCTTGGTTACAAGAGCTTCCAGATCCCATTACGCGTACTACGTGGGAAAATTATTTAACTGTATCCTATTTTGATGCTAATAAAATGGGATTAAAAAATTGGAATTCAGGAGATGGATCTTTAAATGGGAATTGTGTAGACATCATTAAAAATAATGAAATAATAATTCAAAATATTCCTATTTTAATTCAACCTGGACAAGCCATAGGATCTGTGGGACTATCTTTTGGTTATGGACAAAAAAAAGGAAAATTATCTCAGATAGTTAATGGAAAAAACGCTTACAGAAGCTATGACAATTTTCTTATAATACAAAAAAATATACAATTAAAAAAAATAGATAAAATATATAAATTTGCTTGTGTGCAATTGCAGAACACAACGGTAGGAAGGAATTTAATAAAAGAAACAGATTTAGATATTTTTTTACATAACTCAAAAGAAATTTGGAATGAAGAAGAAAAAATTTTCACTTATAAAGGAATGCTTTCTCCAGAAAAAATTTCTATTTGGAATCAAAATAATAAAAATAAAGAAAAAAAGAAAGGACATCATTTTAATTTATCCATAGATTTAAATGCTTGTATTGGATGTGGAGCTTGTATCATTGCATGTCATTCTGAAAATAATGTCCCTGTTGTTGGAAAAAAGGAAATAGAAAAATCCAGAGATATGCATTGGTTACGTATAGATCGATATTATTTAGAAAATAATGAATATAATAAAGAAAAAAATTTTTATAAAAATCCAAAAGTAGCTTTTCAACCAATTATGTGTCAACATTGCGATCATGCTCCTTGTGAAACAGTGTGTCCAGTTGGAGCAACTTCTCATGGAAACCAAGGACAAAATATGATGGCTTATAATCGTTGTGTGGGAACTCGTTATTGTGCAAATAATTGTCCTTATAAAGTACGACGATTTAATTGGTTTAATTATGCTAATAATCAAAAATTTGATTTTAATATGAATAATACTTTAGGAAAAATGGTATTAAATCCAGATGTAGTTGTCAGAAGTAGAGGAGTTATGGAAAAATGTTCTTTATGCATTCAAAGAACACAATATATTATAGGAATTGCAAAAAAAGAAAATAGAACAATTAAAGATGGAGAATTTGAAACGGCTTGCAGTATTTCTTGCCCTACCAAAGCTATTACTTTTGGAGATGTTAACGATCCTAATAGTAGGATTTCTCATAAAATAAAAAATCCTAGATCTTATAAACTTTTAGATTTTATAGGAATAAGACCTAATGTATCTTATCAATTAAAAATTAGAAATAAAAAGAAAAATGAAATCGAAAAAATGAAATAGAAAAAATTATGTTATATGTTAAATGATTATGAATCTCCTATAAGGAAACCCCTAATTTTAGGAAAAAAAACATATCAAAATATTACCGATGATATATTATCTCCTATAAAACAGAAAGCCGGAAATTTATGGTGGATCTCTTTATGTATTTCTATTTTAGCTTTTTTATGGGGATTAGGATGTATTATTTATACAATTGGAACAGGGATAGGTGTATGGGGATTAAATAGAACAATAAATTGGGCTTGGGATATCACAAATTTCGTTTGGTGGGTTGGAATTGGCCATGCTGGAACTTTGATTTCAGCTGTTTTATTGTTATTTCGACAAAAATGGCGTTTATCTATTAATCGTTCAGCAGAAGCAATGACAATTTTTGCAGTAATCCAAGCTGGATTATTTCCCATTATTCATATGGGGAGACCATGGAATGCTCATTGGGTATTGCCTATCCCCAATCAATTTGGAACTTTATGGCCAAATTTTAATTCTCCTTTATTGTGGGATGTTTTTGCTATTAGTACTTATTTTTCTGTTTCTACGGTTTTTTGGTTTATGGGATTAATTCCAGATTTTGCAATGATACGAGATCGTATTTCAGATCCTTTTCAAAAAAAAATATATAGTATCCTTAGTTTTGGATGGGGAGGGACATCAAAAGATTGGCAAAGGTTTGAAGAAGTCACCTTAATTTTAGCAGGTTTATGCACCCCATTGGTCTTCTCTGTTCATACCATAGTTTCTTTTGATTTTTCTACTTCTGTCATTAAAGGTTGGCATAGCACTATATTTCCTCCTTATTTTGTAGCAGGAGCTATATTTTCTGGTTTTGCTATGGTACAAACTTTATTAGGTGTAGCAAGAAAAGTTCTTTCTCTAGAAGATTATATTACCAGAAATCATATTGAATATATGAATATGGTCATTTTATTAACAGGAGGAATTGTTTTATTAGCTTACATTTCAGAATTTTTCCTTGCTTGGTATTCAGGAAATTTATTTGAAAAATTCATTTATTTTTCTGTAGAAGCATCTAAAGGTCCATTTTGGTGGGCTTTTTGGGCTTTAATTATTTGTAATATCATGATTCCTCAATTTTTATGGATTAAATCTGTACGAAGAAGTTTTTTTTGGTCTTATATTATAGCAATTATCATAAATATTGGAATGTGGTTTGAAAGATTTGATATTATTGTTTTAAATCTAAGTCATGATTATCTTCCTTCTTCTTGGACTGGTTTTATCCCTTCATTTGTAGATGTTGGAATCTTTATAGGAACTATTGGCCTATTTTTAATCCTTTATTTATTATACATACGTGTTTTCCCTGTTATTTCACAATCAGAATTAAAAACAATCTTAAAACCTGATCATAATAAAAAAAATAATGAAGTGAAATGAAGATATATATACATGCATTATATAACAATGATAAGGCACTTATAAATAGTATAAAAATTATACAAGACCATAATTATAATATTCATGAAGTTTATTCTCCTTTTCCTATTCATAATTTAACTGAAGTATTAAAATTAAAAAAAACGAATTTATCTTTTTTATCTTTTATATATGGATTATTGGGTCTTTGTATTTCTTGTGTATTAACTTGGTATACTATGATTTGGGTTTGGCCTCAAAATATTGGAGGAAAACCCTCTTTTTCTTGGGTTAAAAACCTTCCTTCTTTCATTCCAGTTATATTTGAATTGTTAATTTTTTTTTCTGCACATTTTATGTGTATTACTTATCTCATTCAATGTAAATTATTTCCAGGACGTATCCAAAAAAATCCGGATCCAAGAACTACTGACAATATGTTTTTATTGGAAATTTATACTGAAACAAATACTAAAAAATTAGTGAATTTATTAAAAAAAAATGGAGCAATAGAGATTATGATAAAAACATGGTAAATAAAATTTACATATAATTATAAATTATAATATGACGAATAAATATTTTTACGAAAAAATTATTCTTTTCAATATAATTTTATTAGTATTTTTAGAATCTTGCTGGTTTGATAAAAGTAAACCTAATGTAGTATATATGCCTGATATGTATTATTCAGAAGCATATGAACCTTATTCAGATCCTTATTTTAATTACAATGATAAAAAAATTAAGAAAATTAAAATTCCTTTCTTTTTAAAAGAAAAAACTTCTTCCCTATCTCCAGTAAAAGGAACTATTTCTAAAAATGATTCATTTTACAATTTTATAGATATTCAAAATAAAGGATTTAATTTAGCAAAAAAAATAATTAAAAATCCACTATATAGCAATAATCATTATGAAAAAAATGAAATTACAATAAAAAAAGGAGAAAAACTATATAAAATAAATTGTTCTATATGTCACGGTAAAAATGGAGATGGACAAGGAGAGTTGGTAAAAAATGAAAAAATTTTGGGAATTCCTAATTACAAAGATAGAAATCTTACTATTGGAAGTATTTATTACGTCATTACATATGGAAAAAATAATATGAATTCTTATGCTTCTCAATTAAATGAAATAGATAGATGGAGAGTATCAGAATATGTTATGTTTTTAAAAAATAAATAAACATGTATAAGTTTTATAAAACAAAAATTATCATTTGTATTATAATAATCGTAGGTTTTATGTTTATTTTTTTAGATAAAATATTTTTCGATCAGGAACAAAATTTCACAGTTTTAACAAAAATAAAAGATCACCAACCTTGGACCGTGTTATATATTTCTATTTTTTATTTCACCTCTATATCTATAGGAGCGTTATTTTTTTTGGGAATACAAAATGTTTCAAAATCAGGTTGGTCTGTAATTATTCATCCTATTATGGAAGAAATTTCTTCCTTTATACCATATGGTGGGGGCATGATTCTTATTATTTTGTTATTAAATACAATGGATATTGTACATATATTTCATTGGATGGATGCCGATTTATATAATCCTATTTCTTTAAAATATGATGAAATTATTGCAAATAAAAGAATTTTTTTAAATATTCCATTTTTCTTAATAAGAAGTATTATTTATGTATTAGGATGTAGTTTTTTTTATTTAAATATTAAAAATATATCTTGTTCGTTATATATATCACATTCTTTAAATGATTATAAAAAATTATATTTTAGATCTATTATTTTTGTTATATTTTTCTCTATTATTTCTATATTTATGACATGGGACTGGATTATGTCTTTAAATCCACATTGGTTCAGTACTTTATTTAGTTGGTATGTTTTGAGTAGTTTTATTATAACAGGGATAAGTACAATCACAATAGTTTCTATTTATCTTCACAAAAATGGATACTTTCCTTTATTTAGTGAAAGTCATTTACATGATTTAAGTAAATATTTATTTTCTGGTAGTTTATTATGGACTTATCTTTGGTTCTCACAATTTTTACTTTATTGGTATGGAAATATTCCAGAAGAAATTACGTATTTTATAAAAAGAGAAGAAATCTATAATTCCATTCATTTTTGGATGCTTATTCCTAATTTTTTAATTCCTTTTTTTGGATTAATTAGTAGTAAAAGTAAATCAAATTATAAAATAGTATTTTCACTATCGTTAATATTACTTATTGGCCATTACATAGATATATACAATTTAATTGCTCCAGATATTCATGAGGGAATCAAATTTTGTGTATTCGAAATCATAGGTTCTTTATTAATAATAGGAGGGTTTTTTATTTATATTTTATTTTCCAACTTTAATAAAAGAAAATTAAATTCCTCTGAAGGAAATCCTTTTTTTCAGGAAAGTAAAAATTATAAGTATCCTCATATATAAATATTTCAATCAAAAAAATTTTTTATATAAGGAATAAAAAATGCTTAATTATTTTTTTTTGTGATAAAAATATCAATCATAATTACTATTTTTATCTTTTAAAAAATTCATGATAGATTTATTAGAGCCAAAAAGAGTTAATATATCTCCTTTTTTTAAAATAGTATCTCCTGTAACTAATCCTATTACTTTTCTTGTATAAGTCCCTTTGGAAGATATAGGGTTAATTATGTCTCGTATTATGGTAATTAAAGAAACAGAATATTTCTGTGTTAATTTTAAACTTTTAACAGATTTTCCATTAAAAGAGGATGGCGAAAAAACTTCTGCTATAGAATGCTTATTATCTACTCTAAAATAATCTAAAGCATAATTAAAAGATATTTGCTTAGTTAATCGAAATGCTGCATCTTGTTCTGGATGAATAATATCATTGATCCCCATAGCTTCTAATATTGTATCATGAATTTTGGATAAAGATCTACTTACAATTCTCAAATTTTTATATTTTTTTAGTATGGCTGTTGTTACTATTGATGCTCCTTCATTTTCTCCAATAGCTACAATTCCTAAATTTGCTTGTTGAATAGGCAGTACTTTATAAGCTGCTTCATTATTCGCATCCATGCATACTACATTTGCTATATGATCTTTTAATAAATCTACTTTTTCCATTTTATGATCTATACCAAATACTTCATGTCCATTATCTGTTAAATTGAGAGCTAAAGATCTTCCAAAATTTCCTAATCCAATAATTATAATTTTCATATTTTATATTTACTTATTAATTCATTTAATTAATAAGAATATTTTCTTTAGGAAATCTGTAATAATGATGAGAACCAATTTTATTTTTTCTTAATAAACCAATCATCACATTAAAAACTCCTATTCTTCCTAATAACATTAAAAATATTAAAACCAATTTACTTCCATTTGATAAATTAGAAGTAATACCTAAAGATAATCCTGCTGTAGAAAAAGCAGAAACAACTTCAAAGGAAATAGATAAAATATTTTCTCTTGGATCCAGAAAAATAATGATTAAAATACTTATATATATTACTATTATAGATAACATGATAATTGAAAAAGATAATCGAACAGATTCTGTAGATATCTCTCTTCTTTGTATTTCTAATCTATTTTTTCCTCTTGACAAAGAAAGAATATTCATTAACGCTAATGCGAAAGTACTTGTTTTTATCCCTCCACCAGTAGAAGCTGGAGAAGCCCCTATCCACATTAAAAAAATAGTTACTAAAATAGTAACTGGGGTAAAAGTATCCATATTTAATACATGAAATCCTGCTGTTCTAGATGTAGCTGAAGAAAAAAATGAGGCAATACATTTCCCATGAAAAGAAGTATGTTCGGAAAGAGAAAAATAATATTCACTGATATAATAAAAAATAGTTCCAAAAAAAAGTAAAATCGAAGTTGTCAGTATAACAATTTTTGTATTTAAAGTTACTACATGCGCAGGACGTCTAAAATCTTCATCTTTAAAAATTTTTAAAAAATATTTTTTTATAGTTATCCATATATATGTAAAAAAATTAAATAAAATGTTAAATCCTATTCCTCCTAATATTAATAAAAAAGCAATAATTAATTGAAATAGATAATTAAATCTTACAGATTGTGAATATAATCCTTGACTCAAAGTAGAAAAACCACTATTACAAAAAGCGGATATAGAATGAAAAATAGAAAAAAATAAAATATTATCAGATTCTATTGTATTTTTTTCTTTTATAGAAAAATAAATTAATAAAGATCCTATAAATTCTACTGTTAAAGTAAACATGACTACTTTCACAGCTAAAGTCAAAACATTACTTGTTGTTTTTGTATTTAAAAAATTACTGACAAAAATAGCTTCCTTAAAAGAAAATCCATCTCTAAAAAAGTAACTAAAAAAAGAAGTGATAGTTAAAATACCTAACCCCCCCAATTCTATTAATATAAGTATGAAAATTTTACCCAAATATGTAAAATCTTTAGCAGTGTCTAATACTACTAATCCTGTTACACATACAGCACTAGTAGAAGTAAATAAAGCATCTATAAATGATATTTTTTTTATTGTAGATGCAGGGAGCATTAATAAAATAGATCCTAAAAAGGATAAAAAAACAAAACTTGTAATGAAGATGAAAGCAGGATTATGAATTTTAACGTAAACTAATCGCATGAAATAAGTCACACGAATTAGAACATGCAAAATTAAACTAATCAGTGTAGATATTTTTATATCTGCTGTCATGTTTTCATTATAATAAAATAAGATTTTAACAAAAGAAAAAATAAGAGAAAGTACTAATATTGAAAAGGATAAAACAATCATAGATCTATAACCTTTTTTAAGGTTTTTATCAAAAAGAATCAAAAAGTGGAATATACTTATCATTAACACAATTCCTAAAAGGATTTCGATATTAAAAAATCGAAAAGGAGTCCATCCTAAAGAGAGAATTATATAAATAAATATAATTGGAGTGAATATATCCAAAAAATTTTTTAATTTAATTTGGATCATAATTTTAGATAAAAATTTTTTTTATATTTTTTGATCCCTTTTTTTTTCAGAATATTGAAATCCAATTTTGTCATAATTAGTTCCAATTTTTATTTTTTTTATTTTGTTCATTCCATATAAACTCAACAATTTTCCAGTAAAATAAACAATTTTATTTTGAATCGTAGAAATAATAATAAATCCTTTTTTTTATGAAATTATACAGTCTATAATTTTATTATTTCAATTAATTAATAATCTTAAACGTTATAATCCAACTTTATAAAAAATATAACTTTTACAAAAACTATGATATTTTTTAATAAATAGGTACATAGTAAATCTACTTAAAATTTATTTTTTTAAAAAAATAGATAGATAGAATACTAGTTTTAGTATAAAAAAAATACTAATCATTGAAAGTTTATATATTTGTTGTGCATTTTAAGTAAAAAGGAACAAATTTTTCGACATCATTAAATTTTTTTTCACAAAATTTTTTATAAGATATGAAAGACATATCCATTGCAGATGGCTTTTTGTATATAAATTCATTATTTTCAGAAAAAATCAATTTATGATTGATTATAGAAGGAATATTTCCTATAAAATATACTTTTTTATTTTTTGATTTTAAGAAAGATTTTAAAAAATTATCATCTAATTTTTTTATTATAATAGGATTCAGTCTTTCTTTTGATTCATTAAATAATGAAGTATAGAAAAAATTAGATTTAACATGTATCATAGGAATCAAAAATCCTTTTTTTATATTTATTTTATAACTCATTACAGTCAATGTATCCACAGACAATAAAGGAATCTTTAAAGTATAGCATAATCCTCTAGCAGTAGATGCTCCAATTCTTAAAGAAGTATAGGATCCTGGGCCTTTGTTAACACAAATAGAATTTAAATCATTGATATGAATTCCGGAAATACTGATAGCATATTGTATGAATGCATGTAATTTTTCAGAATGAGAATATATTTCGGAATATTCTTCTACGGATGTTATACATCTTCCATTATTAGCGATACTGACTGAACAATTTTTAGTAGAAGTTTCTAAATTTAAAATTAAAGACATAATTATATTTTTTAAATTAATACATTAATTAAAATGATAAAAATAGAAGAAGTAATTGAATATATTGTATCCTGGTTAAAGGAATATATTCAAAAATCAAAATCTAATGGCTTTATTATTGGAATATCTGGAGGAATAGATTCTTCAGTTACATCTTGTTTAGTAGCTATGACAAAGGTTCCAACTGTTATATTAGAAATGCCTATTCTGGAAAAAAAAAAAATTTACTTTCTATAAAACATGCAAAATTTTTGACAGAAAAATTTTCAAATGTTCATTATCTTAAGAAAGATTTATCTACTTTATTCACTGCTTTTTGTTATATAACTAATGATAACATTGAAAAATCTAAATTTTCTTTAGCATTAGCTAATGTTAAATCTCGTATTCGTATGTTAACTTTATATTATTATGCTAATGCCAAAAATTATCTTGTTGTTGGAACTGGAAATAAAGTGGAAGATTTTGGAGTAGGTTTTTTTACAAAATATGGAGATGGAGGGGTCGATTTACATCCTATAGCTGATTTGACTAAAAGTGAAGTACGTTTTTTGGCTAAAAAATTGAATATTATTAAAGAAATACAAAAAGCAAAACCTACAGATGGACTTTGGGAAGATCAACGATCAGATGAAGATCAATTAGGAGCTACTTATGAAGAATTAGAATGGGCCATGAAAATTATGAAACATAAAAATTATACTTTTTCTGAAATAGAAAATAAAATTTTTAAAAAATATCAAATTTTGCATGAAAAAAATATACATAAGATGATTTCTATTCCCATATGTAAAATACCTGATAATATAAAAAAATAAAATTTTTGTTATTATTATAAAATAAATCATACAGAATCGTTTTCGTAACTTTGTTTATCATTATGATGGAAGGAAAATATAAAAAAAATTTAAAAAAAGAAACAGTGACTCAAAAGTCTAATTCTATTTTAAATCACTTAATCAATACAGGTTATACTTTACCAAATAATGTTAATTTTATGAGTGATGAAGATAAAATTGAAAAAATAAAACAACATTTTTTTCAGATTATGAAAATTTTAGGTTTAGATATGAATGATGATAGTTTACGTAAAACACCTAAACGGGTGGCAAAAATGTTTATACAAGAAATATTTAGTGGACTAAACCTTAAAAATAAACCCAACTTTTCTATTTTTGAAAATAAATATAAATATAACCAAATGTTAATAGAAAAAAATATAACAGTTTATTCTACTTGTGAACATCATTTTCTTCCTATTGTAGGAAAAGCTCATGTAGGTTATATTTCTAATGGAAAAGTTGTAGGTCTTTCTAAAATTAATAGAATTGTTAATTTTTATGCAAAAAGACCACAAGTTCAAGAACGTTTAACAATACAAATTGTTCAATCTTTACAAAAAATGTTAGAAACACAAGATGTCGCTTGTATTATAGAAGCAAAACATTTATGCGTAAATTCTCGTGGAATTAGAGATATAGAGAGCAGTACAGTCACTACTGAATTTACAGGATCATTTAAAAATAATTCGGAAATTCGAAAAGAATTTTTGCATCATGTTGGAATTTCTTAAATGAAAAAAATGGAGGAAAAAAATTATAAACAAAAAAACCTAAATTATCTAAAAATATATAATTCTTTAACAGGAAAAAAAGAATTTTTTAAGCCAATTCATAAGGAATATGTTGGGATTTATGTATGTGGCCCTACAGTTTATAGTCACTTACATTTTGGTAATTGTAGAACTTTTATATCATTTGATATTGTTTTTCGTTATTTAAAACATTTGGGATATAAAGTACGCTATGTTAGAAATATCACTGATGTTGGACATTTAGAAAATGAGGATTCTGATGCAGAAGATAAAATTTATAAAAAATCTCGTATAGAAGGACTTGAGCCTATGGAAATAGTTCAAAAATACACTCTGTCTTTTCACAATTTATTAAATGTTTTAAATGTATTACCTCCAAGTATAGAACCAACAGCTACAGGTCATATTATAGAACAAATAGATATGATTCAAAAATTAATTCAAAAGAAATTAGCATACGAAATCAATGGATCTGTATATTTTGATTTGAAAAAATATAGAAAATTACATCCTTATGGTGTGATTAGCAAAAATAAAGTTGATGAACTGTTTCATAAAAAATTAAAATTTTCAAATGAAAAACGTGAATTACAGGATTTTTCCCTTTGGAAAAAAGCTTATTCCAATCATATTATGAATTGGAGTTCTCCATGGGGAAAAGGATTTCCTGGTTGGCATATAGAATGTACTACTATGAGTACAAAATACTTAGGAGAAACTTTTGATATACATGGGGGAGGCATGGATCTAAAATTTCCTCATCATGAATGTGAATTAGCACAAGCTATAGGTGTTTATAACAAAAGTTATTTGGCACATTATTGGATGCATACTAATATGATGACTTTAAATGGAAAGAAAATGAGCAAATCTACAGGGAACTTTTTGGGATTAAAAGACATTATTCATGATAAAATTTATAAAAAAACTTTTTTTTATAGTATTTTTAGATTTTATATTCTACAATCTCATTATAGAAATATTATGGATTTTTCCAATAAGGGTTTGACAGATGCTGAAAAAGGATATCATAAAATCATGAGAGCTATAAAAATATTAAGAAATTTTGATCCTAAAACATCATCCAAAAATATATCAAAAAATTACAATATTTTTAATGTTGATCATTGGATAAATATTTGTTATCAAGCTATTAATGATGATTTTAATATTCCTTTATTAATTGTTTACTTATTTCAAGCTTCGATTCACATTATTAATAATTCCCTTCATAATATAGATATATTTCATATTAATTTATTAAAAAAATATATGATTTATTTTGTATTTGATATTTTAGGGATTCAAGAAATAAATCATCATGAAGAAAACTCTACAAAGTTAAAAATACTTATTGAAAAATTAGTCAAATTTCGTTTAGAGGTAAGAGCACAAAAGAATTGGATCATTTCAGATAAAATTCGTCAAGAATTGTATAACATAGGAGTTTTATTACATGATAAAAAATTATTACAGTGATTTTAAAGCCTGATTAATATCTTCTAAGAGATCATATCCATTTTCTATTCCTAGAGATAAACGAATAAGAGAATCTTGTATACCTGCATTCATTCTAATGTTTAAAGGAGTCGATTTGTGAGTCATAGTTGCCGGATGACAAATTAAACTTTTTGTTCCCCCTAAACTTTCTGCCAACTTAAATAACTTCGTAGAAGTTACAACTTTTTTCGCTGATTCTATTGTATTTTTTTTAAGACTAAAAGAAACAATTCCTCCAAAATATCGTTGTTGTTTTACTGCAATAGAATGATTTTTATGATGAGATAACCCCGGATAATAAATTTTATCTAGTTCATAATTTTTTTTATTTTTCAATAAAAAAGAAGCGATTTGAAATGCATTTTTAGATTGTTGTTTCATACGTAAATATAACGTTTGGCTTCCTCTTATAGTTAACCAACAATCAATAGGAGATAAAACCCCTCCAGTTGCATTTTGAATATACTTCAATTTTTCATACAAATCTATATTTTTTATAGTAATTAATCCAGCTAATACATCTGAATGTCCTGCTAAATATTTTGTAGCGCTATGAACTACTATATCGGATCCTAATTTTAAAGGATTTTGAATTGCTGGAGAAGCAAAAGTATTATCTACAACAACTAATATTGTTGGATTTTTCTTTTTAGATTTTTTACTAATATATTCTATATCAGATATTTTTAAGGTAGGATTTGTAGGTGATTCTAACCAGACTAATTTTGTATTATTAGAAATAGAAGAAATCGTTTTTTCTGCATCTGTTGTATCTACAAATTTAGTATGAATACCAAATTTTTTATATAAATTTAGTAAACGAAATGTCCCTCCATAAATATCGTCTACAGCTACTATTTCATCTCCATATTTTAGTAATTTTAGTATAGCATCTATAGATGCTAATCCAGAAGAAAAAGCTAAACTAGCATTACCGTATTCTAAATCGGTTATTAGATCTTCCAGTATTTTTCTCGTAGGATTATTGGTTCTTGTATAATCAAATCCTTTATGAACACCAGGAGCTTCCTGTACATAAGTTGAAGTTTGATATATTGGTGTAGAAATTGCGCCCGTAAGAGGATCAGATAAAATGTTTTGAATAAGCTTTGTTTCTTCCTTCATTGTTATTTAAATATAAATACAAATGTACTAAAAATGAAAATACGATTTTTGTAAAATTTTTTTTCTAAAAAAAACATTTTCTTTAGAAAAAAATATAAATTTGTTTCTTATTTTTTGATTTTTTTCAAGTGATTTTAAAAAAAATAATATATCCATTATTCTTTTTATTATTTTTTTTCGTCGAATCTTCTGATGGAAATCAAAATATAAAAATGAAAAATGGGGATAAAGAAAAAATGGATATCTCTGATACTATTTTTAATCATGTAAGTGATTCTCATGAATGGCACATTGCAGGGACTCATAATCATGGAATTATTTTTTCTTTACCAGTTATTTTATGGAATAATGGATTAGAAATTTTTTCTTCCTCAAAATTTTCATATAAAAATGTAGTAAAAGGAAAATATGGGTATTATAAAATGTTTAAAGAAAAAATATATAATACTAATTATCTTGGATTATTATATTTAGATTCTAAAGGAATCCCAAAAAATAATAAACCTTTAGATTTGTCTATTACAAAAAATGTGGTATCTATTTTTCTATCTTCTTTTTTGTTGTCTTATCTTTTTGTACGAATGAAACGTAATTATCGAAATCATCAAGTAAAATGGAGTTTAGGAATTTTTTTAGAATTTTTAATTTTATTTATACGGGATGAAATTGCAATTCCTAATCTTGGGAAAAAAAAATATAAAACTTTTTTTCCTTTTTTGTTAACATCCTTTTTTTTTATATTAATTAATAATTTGATAGGTCTTATTCCAGGATTTCCCAATGTTACAGGAAACATAAATATTACATTAGTATTAGCTTCTATGACTTTTATTATTAGCAATATAAATGCAAATATGAGTTATTGGAAACATATTTTTTGTACGCCAGGAGTTCCAATAGGAATTAGATTCCTATTAGTTCCTATCGAATTTATTGGAATTTTTATTCGTCCATTAACTTTATGTATTAGATTATTTGCTAATATTACTGCTGGACACATAATTATTTTAAGTTTTATTTGTCTCATTTTTATTTTTAAAAGTTTTTTTATTGCCGGTTTTTCCGTAATTTTTGGTTTTTTTATTTCTATGTTAGAAATTATGGTTGCCTTCTTACAAGCTTTTATTTTTACAACTTTGTCTGCCTTATTTATAGGAATGTCTGTTAGAAATTATGATTATGATAATGAAACGCATTAAAAAATATTAATTATATGAATATAGATTTAACTTACTCAGGTTTAGCTGCTTTAGGTTCTGGCCTAGCAGTAATAGGGACTGGATTGGGTATTGGTAAAATCGGAAGTTCTGCAATGGATGCTATTGCTAGACAACCTGAAGCTTCAAATAAAATACAAAATACCATGATTATAGCATCTGCACTAATTGAAGGAGCAGCATTATTTGGAATAGTCACTACATTATTAGCTGTATTTAAATAAATAAAATGGATTTAGTAACTCCTTCCATTGGATTAATTGTTTGGCAAACAATAATATTTATAATACTTATGCTTTTTCTTTCAAAATTTGCTTGGAAGCCAATAATAAATTTTATTGATAAAAGAGAGGAAAAAATTAAGATATCTATTGAGAAAGCTAATCAAGTTAAAAAAGAATTGAAACATGTAGAAGATCAAAAAAATAAAATTTTAAAAGAAACTCGTGTGAAGAGAGACATGATTTTGAAAGAAGCTATTCAAATCAGAGAAAAAATAACATTAAAAGCTAAAGAGGAAGGAATGAAAGAAAAAATAAAAATTATAGAAGAAACAAAGAAAAATATTCAAATAGAAAAAAAAGCTACAATTCATAAATTGAAAAATCAAATAGGATACATTTCTATTAAAATAGCTGAAAAAATATTAAAAAAAGAATTAGATCAAACTGATAAACAAGATCAATTTGTAAAAGAATTAGTAGATAAATTGTACTAATTTTAGTAAAAATGTTTTCAAATTCAAATAAAAAAATTATTCAACATTATGCTAGAGTTTTTTTTGAGTATTCTGTTATGAATAAAAGTAATATAGATATTTTTTATCATAAACTTAAGGAAATATCATTTATTTTAAATAAAAATGTATATATATCTAAAATTATTAATACTTATTTATTAAATAAAGAAAAAAAAATAAAAATATTTAAGATAATATTTTATAATTTTGATATTTTACTTTTTCAATTTGTTAAATTATTAATTCTTAAAAAAAGAGAATATCTTTTAAAAGAAATTTTTTTAGAATACCAAAACATATACGAAAAAGATAAAAAAGGATTTATAAAATCTATTATTATTTCTGCATGTCCTTTGAAGAAGGATCTACAAGAAATAATAGCACGTAAAATAATATATAATAAAAAAAAATTTCATATTATTAATAAAATTGATAAATCTATTATTGGAGGTTTTATATTTCGTGTAGGATATAAAGAATGGAATTTTAGCATTCAGGAACAATTATTTTGTATGAAAAAAATATTTAAAAATTATTAAAAAAATAAAAGTTTTTATTTTCATATGTCAGATTTAAAATATTCTGAAATATCATCAATTCTTAAGGAAGAATTGTCAAATTTTCAATTTGAATCAAAATTATCCGAATCTGGTATCATTGTTCAAATAGGAGATGGTGTCGTTAGATCTTTTGGATTAAATTCCGCTTTTTATGGAGAATTAGTAGAATTTCATAACGGAATCAAAGGTATGGTTTTGAATCTAGAAGAAGATCATGTAAGTATTGTCTTGCTTGGTCCATCCAAAAATTTGAAAGAAGGAGATATAGTAAAAAGAACGGGGAAAATTTTTTCTATCAAAGTAGGGGAAAATATGTTAGGTCGTGTTGTAGATATATTAGGAAATCCTATAGATGGAAAAGGACCTATAGAAGGAAAATTATTTGAAATGCCATTGGAAAGAAAAGCCCCCGGTGTTATTTATAGAGAACCTGTTAAAGAACCTCTTCAAACTGGTATAAAATTTATAGATTCTATGATTCCAATAGGAAGAGGACAAAGAGAATTAATTATAGGCGATAGGCAAACTGGAAAAACTACTCTAGCTATAGATACGATTATAAATCAGAAAAGATTTTTTGAAAAAAATCAACCTGTTTATTGTATTTATGTAGCTATTAGTCAAAAAGGTTCTACCGTAGCGAAAATTTTAAAAATTTTAGAAGAAAAAGAAGCAATGTCTTATACAATAATAGTTTCTGCTACTTCTTCTGACCCAACTTCTATGCAAGTTTTTGCCCCCTTTTCCGGAACTGCTATAGGAGAATATTTTCGAGATACAGGTCGTTCTTCCTTAGTTGTATATGATGATCTTTCTAAACAGGCAGTCTCTTATAGGGAAATATCCTTATTATTACGACGTCCACCTGGTAGAGAAGCTTATCCAGGAGATGTTTTTTATTTACATTCTCGTCTTTTAGAACGATCCGCTAAAATTATAAAAGATCAAAAAATGGCGGAAAATATGAATGATATTCCATCTTCTATTAGAAAACAAATAAAAGGAGGGGGTTCTTTAACTGCATTACCGATTATTGAAACTCAATCTGGAGATATATCTTCTTATATTCCTACTAATGTTATTTCTATTACAGATGGACAAATTTTTTTAGAAAAAGATTTATTTCATTCTGGAGTTCGTCCTGCAATTAATGAAAGTATATCTGTTTCTCGTGTAGGAGGATCTGCACAAATTCAATCTATGAGAAAAATATCTGGGACTCTAAAATTAGATCAAGCTCAATTCAGAGAATTAGAATCTTTTTCAAAATTTGGTTCTGAATTAGATTCATCTACTATGAATATTCTACAAAAAGGTAGAATCAATATAGAAATTTTAAAACAAACCCCTCATACTCCCTATGATATAGCAGATCAAATAGCTATTATTTATGTTGGAACTAAAAATTTACTCAAAAAAATCCCTATTGATAAAATTTCAGATTTTGAAAAAAAATATCTTTTTTATTTAAAAGAAAAACATGAAAATATTTTAAATTCTTTAAGAAATGGAATTTTTAACGAAAAAATATCTAATGTTTTAGAAACAGTAGCTTTAGAATTAAGTGATAAATACGTTTCTTAAATTTTATTATGTCTAATCCAAAAGAAATTAAAAAAAGAATATTATCTATAGAATCAGTTATTAAAACAACAGAAGCGATGAAAATGATTTCTATAGTAAAATTACGAAAAACAAAAGATCTACTTACGAAAAGTAGAATTTACTTAGATCATATAGAGGTTATTCTTTTAGATCTATTGTTCACAGTACACAAAAAAGATTTAGAAAAAAATCAATTCTTTTCAAGAAAAAAGGGAAAAAAATTATTTATTGTATTTACTTCTGATCGTGGGTTATGTGGCTCTTTTAATTCTTTAATTTTTGAAAAAATTAATTTTTTTTTTCAAAAAGAAGAAGCCTTACATAAAGAATGTCTTTTTTTATCTATTGGAAAAAAAGGATTTGATTTTTTATGTAAAAATAAAAAATATAATATATATAAAAATTGGATCGGAAATGATTTCTCAAATCGAGAAAT
This sequence comes from Blattabacterium cuenoti, assembly GCF_014251695.1. Lineage (NCBI taxonomy): Bacteria > Pseudomonadati > Bacteroidota > Flavobacteriia > Flavobacteriales > Blattabacteriaceae > Blattabacterium > Blattabacterium cuenoti. The sequence continues at coordinate 90,449 of NZ_CP059195.1, forward strand.
ACAATTTTTAGTATCGGAATTAATTTTAGATTTTTTTAAAAAAAATTTTTCCGAAATTTATTTAATATACAATTGTTTAAAACAATCTTTATTTCAAGAAATAGTTGTAGATAAATTTCTTCCAATTCCTATTACTTATGCTGTAAATTTTAAAAAAAATATGTCAGAAATTTCCTACATTTTAGAACCCACTAAAAAAAAGATATTAAATTTCCTGATTCCAAAATTTTTAAATTCAAAATTATTAAAAATTTTGTTAGAATCAACCATAGCAGAACATACAGCTCGTATGATCTCTATGCATAAAGCTACAGAAAATGCATCTGATATTAAACATGATTTAATATTAAATTATAATAAAGAAAGACAAACTACAATTACTAAAGAAATACTTGAAATTATCAGTGGATTAGAATCTTTAAATAAAAAAAAATAATAAAAATTCCAATAATTTATTTCAAATTATACATTTTTTTACAAAAAACAAAAAAAACATAATTATGGAAAAAATATTAACGGGAATTAGAAGTACAGGAACCCCTCATTTAGGGAATATTTTAAGTGTTATCATTCCATCTGTATCCATGGCTAATAAAAATATAAAGCATTCTTCATTTATATTTATAGCGGATTTACATTCTATGGTCCAAATAGAAAATATGAAAATAATAAAAAATAATACTTATAAAATTGCAGCTGCATGGTTATCTTTTGGATTAAATATAGATAATTGTTTGTTTTATAGACAATCAGATGTCTCATTAGTTACTGAATTAGCTTGGTATTTTAATTGTTTTTATCCGTATAAAAGACTTGCATTAGCTCATTCTTTTAAAAAAGAGATGAAAAAAAAAGAAAAAATAAATGTAGGTTTATTTACTTATCCTATTTTAATGGCTGCTGATATTTTACTTTATAATGCCAAAATTATTCCAGTCGGGAAAGATCAGTTACAACATATAGAAATAGCTCGCCGTATAGGTAATTATTTTAATAAAAAAATAGGAAAAAAATTATTTGTATTACCTAATGCTTTTTTACAAAAAAAAAATATGTTTGTGTTAGGGACAGATGGAAAAAAAATGAGTAAGTCTAAAAAAAATTGCATTAATATTTTTTCTTCAGATGAAGTTTTGAAAAAACAAATTATGAGTATTCGTACAGATAGTAAATCTGTAAAAGAAAAAAAAAATCCTGAAACTGATTATATCATGTCTTTATATAGTTTAATAGCTCCTGTGGATCAAATAGAGATTATGAAAAAAAAATATATCAGAGGAGGATATGGGTATTCTGAGGCAAAAATTGCATTATATGAGCATATTATTCATAAATTTTCATCGGAAAGAGAAAAATTTTTTTCTTTTATGAAAAAAAAATCTTTATTAGATCATATTTTAGCCTTAGGCGCTAAAAAAGCAAAAAGTATAGCCCGGAAAAGATTAAATTGTATTAGAAAACATTTAAAATTCAATCCTATAATTTGATTAATCAAATGTCATTATGACATAATTATAATTTTTGGCAAATCTTTTGCTCTCAGTCCATAGAATTATATTGAAAATATTTTTTATATTATGGATATCAATAAAAAAAAAACTGATAAACGGTCAAAATCAAATAATAACATATCTGAGGAAATATCTTCCTCTTGTAAAGGAGAAATACATGATTCTTTAAAAAAAGAGATTAAGTTTCTTAAAAAAGAATTAGAAAAAGAAAAAGATAAATTTTTACGTCTTTTTGCTGAATTTGAAAATTATAAGAAACGGATTCAAAAAGAAAGATTTGATATTTTTAGAAATGTTCATGAACAAATTCTTATAGATTTGATTCCAATTTTAGATGATTTTGAAAGAGGAATTAAAGAATTAAAAAAATCCAAAGATGAATATCTTATAAAAGGAGTTTTTTTAATACAAGAAAAACTTATTCAAATTTTAACAGAAAAAGGATTAAATAAAATAAAAATAAAAAAAGGAGATGATTTTAACACAGATTTTCATGAGGCAATAACACAAATTCCAGCTATTACAGAAAATTTAAAAGGAAAAATTATAGAAATTATAGAAGCTGGATATCTTTTAAAAGAAAAAGTTATACGACATGCTAAAGTCATTACCGGAAAATAATTCATAATTTTTATCTTCATGATGAAAAAAGATTATTACGAAGTATTAGGAGTTTCTAGAAACGCTTCTCCAGAAGAAATTAAAAAAGCTTATCGAAAACTAGCAATAAAATATCATCCAGATAAGAATTTAGATAATAAAAAGAAAGCAGAAGAAAAATTTAAAGAAGCAGCTGAAGCTTATGAAGTTTTAAGCAATCCAGAAAAAAAACAACGTTATGATAAATTTGGACATTCTGGAATAAAAGGAACTAGTTCAGGGACAGGAATGAATATGGAGGATATTTTTACAAATTTTGGAGATATTTTTGCAGATGCATTTGGAGAAGGTTTTTCTAGTTTTGGATTTGGAAGATCAACCAGACATAAAACCATTAAAGGAAGTGATTTAAGAATTAGAGTAAAACTTTCATTAGAAGAAATAGCTAATGGAGTAGAAAAAAAAGTTAAAGTTAAAAGACTTAAAGTTGCTAAAGGAATAAAATTTAAAAATTGCATGTCTTGTAATGGAACAGGTCAAATTATACGAATAACCAATACAATTTTAGGAAGAATGCAAACCTCATCTCAATGTGGAAGATGTTCTGGAACCGGTAAAATAGTTGAAAATATTCCATATGGAGCTAATAGACATGGATTAATTAAAGAAGAAGAATTGGTGAATATTAAAATTCCTGCAGGTCTTACAGAAGGGATTCAATTAAAAGTTTCTGAAAAAGGGAACGAAGCTCCATTTGGTGGAATTCATGGTGATTTGATTGTGTTAATTGAGGAAATTCCTCATACTAAATTAAAAAGAGAAGGAAATAATCTTCATTATGATTTGTATATATCATTTTCAGATGCAATATTGGGGGCTTTAAAAGAAGTTCCTACCATTAATGGAAAAGCAAGAATAAAAATAGATCCAGGAACACAATCAGGAAAAACTCTTAGATTAAAGAATAAAGGATTACCTAATCTGGAAGGATATGGATATGGAAGTCTTTTAATTCATGTTAATGTTTGGACTCCCAAAAAAATTAATGAAGAACAAAGAAAATTTTTTGAAAAAATGAGAAAAAATGAAAATTTTCTTCCTCATCCCGGAAATTTAGAAAAATCATTTTTTGATCGTGTTAGAGAAATGTTTTCTTAAAAAAAAATTAAATGATTTGTTTTTAAATATTTTATTCCATATATACTTCCTTTTCTTTCTATTTTTATTGATTTTAATAAAATTATAATTTTATATAACATCTATATATAAAATTGATAAATTTTATCATTATGCAAAAAGTAGTAGTTGGACTTTCAGGGGGAGTAGATTCAAGTGTTGCTGCATTCATTCTTCAAAAAAAGGGATATGAAGTTATTGGATTATTTATGCATAATTGGGAAGAGGATGATACTAATAATAATAAATGTACTTGGAAGGAAGATAGTATTGATGCTATGTTAGTGTCCAAACAATTAAATATTCCTTTCCAAGTAGTAGAAATGAAAAATGAATACAAAAAACATGTTATAAACTATATGTTTCATGAATATAAATCAGGGAAAACCCCTAATCCAGATATTTTGTGTAATAAAGAAATCAAATTTAATATTTTTTTGAAAATAGCTCTTGATTTAGGAGCAGATTTTATAGCGACTGGGCATTATGTAAATAAAGAAAAAATTATAAAAAATAGAAAAACAATTTATCGTCTTTTGATTGGAAAAGACCTTAATAAAGATCAATCATATTTTTTATGTCAATTAACGCAATATCAATTGAAAAAATCTTTATTTCCATTAGGATTATTAACTAAAAATCAAGTAAGAAAAATAGCTAAAATCCATAAATTATGGAATGCTCATAAAAAAGAATCTCAAGGTTTATGTTTTGTAGGTAAAATTCATTTACCTAGTTTTCTTGAAAAAAAAATCCCTCCAAAAAAAGGAGAAATAGTCTGCATTAATTCTAATGCATCAGTATATAAAGAAAAAAAAATTTTTTTTTCTAAAGAAGAAGAATTATTCTTTTTATCTAAAAAAAAAAAATATAAAAAATCAGATGGAAAAATAATTGGATATCATCAAGGAGCATTTTATTTTACTAAAGGACAACGGAAGGGGATAGCGTTAGGAGGTTATAAGGACGCTCTTTTTGTTATAGATACTGATATAAAAAAAAATATTGTTTATACAGGGATGGGGAAAGAACATCCAGGATTATACAGAAAATCTTTGTTCATTCAAGAACCAAATATACATTGGATCCGTAAGGATCTTGCTCTTTTTGAAGGAGATAAAATGGATGTATTATGTAGAATCCGTTATAGACAACCGTTACAAAAATCAAAATTATATAAAATAAAAAAAGGAATGTTCATAGAATTTGAATACATGCAATGCGCTATTACGGAAGGACAATTCGCTGTTTGGTATCTTGGAAAAGAATTAATAGGATCGGGAATTATTTCTATTATTTTACATTTTATATTATTTCAAAAAATTTAATATATTTTATATTTATTTATTAACATAAATACATTTTTCAAGTAATTTATTATTATAAAAACTTTACAATATATTCATTAATAAATCAAAAAATAATAATATTTTAAAAATAAATACATAAAAATCGATTTTGTATAATCTATTTTTTTTATATTTTTGCATATTATATAATTTAAAATTTGTATAGTTGATTAGTGTAAAACTATTCAAGTTTGGTATTATTTTTTTATCCCTACTTGATAGATCAGTAGGGCTTTTTTATTTATTAAAATATTTCATGAAAAAAAAAATTAACGATTTTAGCAAAAAAATCACAAAAGAAGCTAATTTACCAGCCGCACATGCTATGTTGTATGCTACAGGAATGAAAGAATCAGATTTTGATAAAGCTCAAATAGGAATAGTGAGTAATTGGTACGAAGGGAATCCTTGCAATATGCATTTAAATGAATTGGCTAAAAAAATAAAATCATCGGTCATAACTGAAAATTTAGTAGGGTTTCAATTTACCACTATTGGAGTAAGTGATGGAATTACTATGGGAACATTAGGAATGAGATATTCACTTCCTTCCAGAGAATTAATAGCAGATAGTATAGAAACTGTAGTTGATTCTCATCATTATGATGGAGTGATAGCTATACCTGGATGTGATAAAAATATACCAGGAGTAATGATAGCTTTACTAAGATTAAATAGACCATCTATAATTGTATATGGAGGAAGTATTTCTTCAGGTTATTACAATGGAAAAAAATTAGATATTATTTCTTCTTTTGAAGCTTTAGGAAAAAAAAATACTAATCAAATTACTGAAGAAGAATACAAAAATACCGTAAAAAATTCTTGTCCAGGACCAGGTGCTTGTGGAGGTATGTATACTGCAAATACTATGGCTTCTGCTTTAGAAACTATGGGGATGATGCTCCCTTATTCTTCTTCTTCTCCTTCAATCAGTGAAAATAAAAAAATAGAATGTAAAACAGTTTCTACATATATTAAAAACCTATTAAAAATAGGGATTAAACCAAAAGACATAGTGACAAAAACTTCTATAGAAAATGGAGTAAAATTATCTATGTGTTTAGGAGGCTCTACTAATTTAGTTTTACATTTTTTAGCTATTGCTAAATCAGCGAATATTGATTTTTCTTTAAAAAATTTTCAAAAAATTAGCAATCAAGTTCCTCTTATTGGAAATCTTAAACCTAGTGGGATTTTTTTAATGGAAGATATTCATACGAAGATAGGAGGAATGCCTGTTATTATAAAATATTTATTAAATGAAAGAATATTATCAGGAGATTGTTTAACCGTTACTGGAAAAACATTATCTGAAAATATGAAAAATATCCCCAATATAACTTTTAATCAAAAAATTATTCATTCTTTAGATAATCCCATAAAAAAAAACGGACATATCAGGATACTCTATGGAAATTTATCCCCCGAAGGATCAATAGCTAAAATTACTGGAAAAGAAGGAACAATTTTTAGAGGGATGGCTAATGTTTTTAATTCGGAAGAAGAAGCTAATCAAGCTATTTTGAATAATAAAATTTTACCTGGATCTGTAATTGTCATTCGATATGTAGGTCCAATGGGAGGGCCAGGAATGCCAGAAATGTTAAAACCGACATCTTATATCATGGGGGCCGGATTAGGAAAAAAAGTAGCTCTTATTACAGATGGAAGATTTTCAGGAGGATCACATGGGTTCGTTGTTGGACATATCACTCCAGAAGCACAATCTGGAGGATTAATTGCTTTAGTAAAAAATAAAGATTTTATTAAAATAGACGCGGAAAATAACACGATTACTCTTGAAGTGGAAAATGAAGAAATACAAAAAAGGAAAAAATCATGGATTCCTCCTCTATTAAAAATTAAAAAAGGATATCTATACAAATATATAAAAATGGTATCTCCAGCATCTGAAGGGTGTATTACAGATCAATTTTAGTTATGTATGGAAAGAAAATTATTCTATGGTTCAGAAATAGTAATAAAAACACTCTTATATGAAGAGGTAGAATACATATTTGGATACCCAGGTGGTGCTATCATGCCAATATATGATTCTTTACACGATTATTTAAATTCCATTTCGCACATTCTCATGCGTCACGAACAAGGATCTATTCATGCAGCACAAGGATACGCTAGAGCTACTGGAAAAATTGGTGTATGTTTTACAACTTCAGGGCCAGGAGCTACTAATTTAATTACCGGATTAGCAGATGCTTTAACAGATAGTACTCCTCTTGTTTGTATTACTGGACAAGTATCTTCTCATTTATTAGGAACTGATGCTTTTCAAGAAACAAATATCATAGATATTTCTATTCCTGTAACAAAATGGAATATTCAAGTTTTAAAAGCTAAAGATATTTGTGAATCCATTCAAAAAGGTTTTTTCATAGCTAAAAAAGGAAGACCAGGACCTGTATTGATAGATATTACTAAAGATGCCCAGTTTGAAAAAACTGTATTTCACTATACACATCGTAAATATATAAAAAATTTTCATCCATATCCTTGTATAGAAAACAAGAGAATAATAGAAGCGGCAAATCTAATTAATTTATCTGAAAAACCTTTGATTCTTGTAGGTCAAGGAGTAATTTTATCCGAAGCAGAAAAAGAATTTAAAGAATTTGTTGAAAAAACTGGAATTCCAGTAGCTAGTACTCTATTAGGATTAGGAGCATTGAATAGTAATCATCATTTATATGTAGGAATGTTAGGAATGCATGGGAACTATGCTCCCAATATTTTAACTAATCAATGTGATATTCTTATTGCGATAGGAATGAGATTTGATGATCGTGTAACTGGAGATATAAATAAATATGCTAAACAAGCTAAAATCATTCATTTAGAGATAGACTATTCCGAGATTAATAAAAATATATTATGTCATATCCCAATTTTGGGAGATTGTAAAATATCTTTAAAAAAATTAATTTTTTATGTAAACAAATCTATCCATAAAAAATGGATAAAACAATTTATCCATCTTAAAGAAAAAGAAAAAACTATAGTTATACAAAGAGATTTAAATCCAAAAAAAGAAGGAATGACCATGGGGGAAGTTATCAAATGGATAAATAAATATAAACAAAAAAATGCAATCCTTGTAACTGACGTAGGGCAACATCAAATGATAGCTTCTAGATATTTCAATTTTACTTTCAAAAAAAGTCAAATAACTTCTGGAGGGTTGGGAACTATGGGGTTTGCTTTACCAGCTTCTATAGGAGCTAAATTAGGAGCGAAAAATAGACAAGTTCTTTGTATAGTAGGAGATGGAGGAATTCAAATGACAATACAAGAAATGGGAACTATATTAGAAAATAATATTCCTGTTAAAATTATATTGTTAAATAATAATTTTTTGGGAATGGTACGTCAATGGCAACAACTTTTTTTTGATAAACGTTATTCATGCACAAAATTAGTTAATCCAGATTTTATAAAATTAGCTAATGCTTATAACATAAAAGCAAAAAAAGTGAGTAAAAGAAAAGAATTAGAAGAATCAGTCAAAAAAGCATTAAATCATGAAAAAGCTTTTTTATTAGAAGTAATAATAGAAAAAGAAGATAATGTTTTTCCTATGATTCCTGCAGGAGCAGCTGTAGATGAAATTCGTTTAACATAAATTATAAATATATAACTCTATGAAGCATCAATTCAGAATAATAATTTTAGGAGAAAAAGAAACAAGATTATTAAGTAGAATTCTTATTTTATTCAATCGAAGGAATATGAAACCCAATCATATTAATGTATCTAGTAATAATAAAAATGAAACAATCAATCATGTTCAATCTGTTATAGACTTAGAATGTAAAGAAGAACAATTATTTAAAATAAAAAAATTAATTGAAAAATTAATTGGAATTATTCATGTTTACTATTATAAATTAGAAGAAAAAAAATCATGGAAAAAAATGGAGATACCACTCGCTACATATTAATTGACTTAAATTAAAAATAAAACTTATGAAAATTAAATTTGGATCTATAGAAGAAACTATCATTACAAGAGATGAATTCCCTATATCTAAAGCTAGAGAAATTTTGAAAAAAGAAACTATTTCTATCTTAGGTTATGGAGTACAAGGGCCTGGACAATCTTTGAATTTACGCGATAATGAATTTAAAGTGATAGTAGGACAAAGAAAACATTCTTTTTCTTGGGATAAAGCCTTAGAAGATGGATGGATAGAAGGAAAAAATCTTTTTTCTTTAGAAGAAGCTTCTGAAAGAGGAACTATACTCATGTATTTATTATCAGATGCAGGTCAAATCTCTTTTTGGCCTACTCTTAGTAAATATTTAACTGAAGGAAAATCTTTATATTTTTCACATGGATTTGGATTGACTTTTCGTAGTCAAACAAAAATATCTCCCTCTAAAAATATAGATATTTTTTTAGTTGCCCCCAAAGGTTCGGGGACTAGTTTAAGAAGACATTTTAAACAAGGAAAAGGAATTAATTCTAGTTATGCTATTTATCAGGATTATAGTGGAAATAGTTTAGACAAAACTCTGTCCATTGGAATCGGAATAGGATCTGGATATTTATTTAAAACAAATTTTAAAAATGAAGTCTATTCTGATTTAGTAGGAGAAAGAGGAACTTTGATGGGAGCTATACAAGGAATTTTTGCGGCACAATATCAAATATTAAGAGAAAAAGGGCATTCTCCTTCAGAATCTTTTAACGAAACGGTAGAAGAATTAACTCAAAGTTTGATGCCACTAATATCTGAAAAAGGAATGGATTGGATGTATTCTAATTGTTCTACTACTGCACAAAGAGGGGCTTTAGATTGGTGGGAAAAATTTAGAGATGCTACTATTCCAATCTTTCAAGAATTATATCATGAAGTATTTTCTGGTAACGAAGCCAAAAGAATTATTAAAGCTAATAGTGATATAAATTATAGAGAAAAATTACAAAAAGAATTGAAAAATATAAAAAAAAGTGAATTATGGAAAGTAGGCTCTATCATTCGTAATCTTAGGCCGGAAAAAAAAGATTCATAACATTTTCTCATTTTTATTTTTAAAGTATTGAAAAATAAATTTAAAGGATATTTTCCTTCTTACAAAGAAATAATTCAAGCTAATAATATTTTAAAAGATATTATTTATGAAACTCCATTACAAAAAAATTTTTTTTTATCAGAAAAATATAAAGCTAATGTTTTTCTTAAAAGAGAAGACTTACAAATTGTACGATCATACAAAATTAGAGGAGCTTACAATAAAATTAAAAGTTTATCTCATACAGAATTGAAAAAAGGAATTGTTTGTGCAAGTGCAGGAAATCATGCGCAAGGGGTTGCTTATTCTTGTAGTACATTAAAAATTCCAGGAAAAATATATATGCCGAGTACGACTCCTAAACAAAAGGTAGAAAGAGTTAAAATGTTTGGAAAAGAGTATGTTGAAATTATTCTGAACGGAGATACCTTTGATGCAGTTAGTTGTGAAGCAATAAAAGATTGTAAAAAAAATAAAAAAATTTTTATTCACCCTTTTGATGATATTAAAATTATTGAAGGACAAGCTACTGTTGGGTTAGAAATTTTACAGCAATCTATTTCAGATATTGATTATATTTTTATTCCTATTGGTGGAGGAGGATTAGCTTCTGGTGTAGCAAGTTATTTTCAAGAATTTAGTCCTAAAACTAAAATTATAGGAGTAGAACCTAAAGGAGCTCCATCTATGAGTTTTTCTTTAAAAAAAGGAGAAATTGTTGAATTAAAAAGAATTGACAGATTCATTGATGGAGCTTCAGTAAAAAAAGTAGGAGAATTAAATTTTAATATATGTAATCAAACATTATTTGATATTAGAACTGTTCCTGAGGGTAAAGTTTGTACAACGATTTTGGATTTATATAATTTAGAAGCTATTATTGCAGAACCTGCTGGAGCTCTTTCAATAGCCGCTTTAGATTTTTATTCTGATGAAATAAAAGGAAAGACTATTGTCTGTATTTTAAGTGGAGGAAATAATGATATTACTAGAACGGAAGAAATAAGAGAGAAATCTCTATTATATGAAGGGAAAAAACATTATTTTATTGTAAAATTTCCTCAAAGAGCTGGTGCTTTAAAAGAATTTGTTAACAATATTTTGGGTCCAAAAGATGATATCGCCTATTTTGAATATTCTAAAAAAACTTCTAAAGAAGAAGGCCCAGCAGTAATAGGAATAGAATTAGCAGATAAAAATGAATTTTCTGTTTTATTAAAAAGAATGAAAAAATATAAGGTTCATTTTCAATATTTAAATAAAAATCCAGATTTATTTCGTATTCTGATATAATTTTGTACCCACGACTGGATTTGAACCAGCACATCCTAATCGGATACCACCCCCTCAAAGTGGCGTGTCTACCATTTTCACCACGTGGGCATTACATCTATATCATATAATAAATAATAAACAAAAAAATTTATTTAGGATAATTTCATATCTATTTTAAAATATAGAATTTCTTTATATTTCACAAAAAAAAATATAATTTATCTTTGAATGAATTCTATTCAAATTAAATAAAATAATATGAATATAGCAATAATAGGATATGGAAAAATGGGGAAAACTATAGAAAAAATGGCTAAAATTAGAAATCATAATATTTCATTATGTTATGATGGGACCCCTTCTTTCCATTTATTGAATAATTCAAATTCAGATGTAGCAATAGAATTTAGTACCCCTCATTCTGCATTCAACAATGTGAAAATTTGTATAGAAAATAACATTCCTGTAGTGTGTGGGACCACAGGATGGATAGAAAAATTTGAAATTATTAAAAAAATATGTCAAGAAAAAAATGGATCATTTTTATATTCTTCCAATTTTAGTATTGGAATGAATATTTTTTTCGATATTAATCAAAAATTGTCCAAATTTTTACATTCATATTCTAAAGATTATGAAATAACAATAGAGGAAATTCATCATAAAGAAAAAATAGATAAACCAAGTGGGACCGCTCTTTCTTTAGCAAAAGATATAATAAACAATAAAATGAAAAAAACATGGGTTTTGGATGAAAAAAAAACAAAAAATCAGATTTTGATTTTATCAAAAAGGTTAAATAATATTCCAGGAACCCATGTCGTAAAATACGAATCTAAAATAGAAAATATAAAAATTCAACATAAAGCCCATAGTAGAGAAGGATTTGCTTTAGGTGCTGTAATTGCATCAGAATGGATACAGGGAAAAAAAGGTATTTTTTCTATGAAAGAGGTTTTAGGAATAAAATAAAATATTTTTTTATGCAACAATATTTTATTTTTAGTGGTCTTTTTTTATTTTTTGAACATATTATTCATATTTCAGGAACATGGAAGTTTTATAAAAAATTGGGTGTAAAGTCTTGGAAAATTTTTATCCCCGTATATAATATTTTCATTCTTTTGAAAATATACAAAAGATCTATATGGTGGATTTTTCTGTTATTTATTCCATTATCTAGCATTATGTTAATTTTCATTTTGTGGATGGATTTGATTTATACTTTTTTAAAAAAAACGAAAAAAAATGTTTTTTTATTTTTTTTATCTGCAGGTTTATATATTTATTATGTCAATTTTTTTAAAAAAATTCAATTATTAAACATTGAACATATTAAAAAAAAAGAAGATAATATAGGAATTTTATTAGCTGTTATTTTTTCTTTTATAACTCATACTTATATAGTTCAACCTTTTGTTATCCCTACTTCTTCTATGGAAAAAACTTTATTGGTAGGAGATTTTATATTAGTCAGTAAAATTCATTATGGATTACGAATGCCTATGTCACCTCTCTCTATACCTTTTACACATAATAAAATTATGGGGGACGTAAAATCTTATATCTCTATTTTTCAATGGCCTTATTTTCGTTTTCCTTCCATACAACCTGTGAAAAGAAATGATATAGTTGTTTTTAATTTTCCTAAAGATTATAATCATAAAATAATAGATCGAAAAGATCATTATATTAAACGTTGTGTAGGATTACCGGGAGATTTAATTTTTATTAAAAAAGGAATTTTATTTGTTAATAATAAAAAAGAAAGATCTTTTTTTGGAAAACAACAAGCTTATTTTGTTAAAACGGGGAATTATCCTTTAAATATAGAATATCTTAAAAATAAAATGGATATTGAAGATATAGAATATATTGGAGAAAGAAATGATGAATATTTCTATCAAATTATGCTAAACGAAAAAAGTGCCGTCCAGATAAAAAATATATTCAAAAACATAGTTTTTATAAAAAAATATATTCTTCCTATTTATTTTAAGGAACGTTATATATATAACTCTAATTGGAATAGAGATTTTTTTGGTCCATTACACATTCCTAAAAAAGGAGAATTCATTAAATTAAATTCAAAAAATATTCATATTTATCATGAAATTTTTGCTTATGAAAAAGTTAAAAATTTAGTTTCTAAAAAATATTATAAAATTAAAAATGATTATTATTTTATGATGGGGGATAATAGACATAATTCATCTGATTCTCGTTATTGGGGTTTTGTTCCAGAAAATCATATAGTAGGGAAACCTATATTTATATGGATGAGTATTGATTGGGATAGAGATAGACCTTTAAATATGTTCAATTGGAAATTTCGTTGGAATCGTATTATGAGAACAATAGATGGGGAACATTCTTATTTATCTTTATTTTTTTTATTTTCATTTTCATATTTAATTTATTTTTTATTTAAAAGTGAAAAATAATAAACTCAATTTTAATTTATTTTTTCATATTTTTTTGATAAAAAAACTTCCTATAAAATAACCAGATAAAATACCACCAATATGAGCAAAATGAGCGACTCCAGGTGCCAAATTCAAAATAGAAGAAACAAAACTTCCAAAAATAAAAATAATCAGAGCTTTTCTAACAGCTATTGGAAAAGGAAAAGGTAAAATGAAAATTTTATGTTCTGGAAAAAATTTAGCGAAGGCTCCTACTATTCCACTTATAGCTCCAGAGGCCCCCATCATAGGAGAATAGATAGAACTATAAAGATTTATTTTTTCTTCTTCATTTAAATAATTTAACATTTTATGAGCTTGTGAAAAATCTAAAGTTTGAACAAAATAATATAAAATACCAGTATTAAAAATGATTTGAAATAATGCGGCTAAAATTCCTGATGAAAAATATAAAATTATAAATTTTTTTACTCCTAATAAAGTTTCTATTTGTCCTCCAAACATAAATAAAGCCAACATATTGAAAATTATATGCAAAAAAAGTCGTTTGGAATGTACAAACATATGAGTCAGAATCTGATATAATTCAAATCGTTCATCTAAAGGATGATATAAAGAAAGAATGTTCTCTATTTTATATTGTGAAAAAACAAAAGCAGCTGTATACACAAGTATATTAATACTGATTAAATGTTTGACAGCATCTGAATTGAAGTTTGTATAAAAATTCACTTTTTAAAAAATATTTTTTTTTAAAACAAAAAAGATGGGATCACCTGAATACGTATAATTTGGATTATGACAAGAAAATAAATCTTTAATTATACATTCCATTTTCTCAGGATATAACTTTGTTCCGTACTTTATAGATGCCGATTTGGATATAATTTGAATAAGTTTTTTTTTATTATTTTTTTCTCCTTTAATAAAATTATATGTTATAATATTTTGAATGACTTCAACCAACATATTTTGATGTATATTTTCAGGAACAGAATATAAATTAACAGACTCTTTGCAAATATATAAATGAAATCCAAAATGGATCAAATCATTTTTTATATTATTTAGAGAAATGGATTCTGTTTCCAACAGCTTTACTTTTATAGGAAAAATAAATTGTTGACTTATCAAGTTTTTTTTTCTTAAAAAGTATTCAAATAATATCTTTTGATGTGCTCTATGTTGATCAACCAGTATTATATGCTCATTGTTCAATACAAAAATTATGTATTTTTTATTGATTTGAAAAGTCTTTATATCTGTTTTATGATAAACATAATGAGATAAATCATTTGTTAATTTAAAATTGTTATTGAATGGATCAGAATCAGATTCATTAATTTTATGAAATAAATTTTCCAATTTAATGACTTTTTCTTTATCAGAAAGTTTATCATAAAAATTATTTAATAAATGATCATTTTCAAATGATTTACAAGATAAAAAAATATCACAATTTTTTAACTCTTTGTTTTTTACTTTATATTGATGAAATAGAATATTTTTAATTTCTTGTTGAATTATTATACCAATAGTTTCTTCTTCTTCTAATTTTACTTCTTTTTTTGTTGGGTGTATATTCCAATTTACTAAATGAGTATCTATAAAAATAAAAATAAAATAAGAAGCAGTTTTGAAATCTTTTAAAAAACCTTTATAAGAATGAATAATTTTTTTATGTAAAAGTAAATGTGTAACACAACGTTGATTGATTAATAAAAATTGATCTCCTTTTTTTACTGAAAAATCTGGAATACTAACAAATCCTTTTATAATAATTTTATTTTTTTTTATAAAAATGGGGACTAAACTTTTTCTTTTATTTTTAAAAATTTCTTGAATTCTTTCTATTAAAGAAGCTTTTTTAAAATAAAAGAAAATTTTATCGTTATGATAAAAACGATATGTTATATCTCTATGCGCTAAAACAATTTTATAAAATTCATAAATAATATGTTGAAATTCTATCCTAGAAGATTTTAAGAATTGTCTTCTAACAGGAAGTTTATAAAAAATATTTTTTACAGAAATTCTTGTTCCTTTAAGCATATTTAAAGGAATTTGTTTTTTTATTTTTCCTTCTTCTACAAAAAGGTGGATTCCTGTTCCATTTTCTTTATTTTTAGTTTGTATTTCTAATTGAGAAATAAGTGCTATAGACGCTAAAGCTTCTCCTCTAAATCCTTTTGTTTTAATTCTGAAAATATCATCAGTTTTTTTAATTTTAGAAGTTGCATGTCTTTGAATACTCATTTTAGCATCATCAATACTCATTCCTATTCCGTCATCTATTAATTGAATCAATGTTTTTCCTGAATCTTTTATAAAAATATCAATCATTTTTGCCTTAGCATCTATTGCATTTTCTAAGAGTTCTCTTAAAATAGAAGAAGGACGTTGTATAATCTCTCCTGCTGCTATTTGCTGAATCACTTTTTCAGGCAAAAATTGAATAATATTTTTCATTTTATAGATTTTCTAAATAAAGACATATATATGGCTGTTTTAGCAGATTCTATCCCTTTATTTCCATTTTTTCCTCCTGATCGATCAAAAGATTGTTGTTGATTTCTATCAGAAAGAATACAAAATATAACAGGAACATCATATATAATGTTAATATCTTTAATTCCATGCGAAATAGCTTGACATAAATATTTAAAATGAAGAGTTTCTCCTTGGATTAAAGACCCTATTACAATGATGGAATCAAAATTATAACAATGAGCTATTTTTTTAGAAGAATAAATTAATTCAAAACTTCCAGGGACTTCCCAAGTCTTAATTTTTTCTTTTAATATTCCTGATTGAATTAAAGTTTCATAAGCTCCTTTATATAACCTACTTGTAATATCTCTGTTCCATAAAGAAACAATAATAGCCAATTTTAAATTGGCATTTTTTATTTTTTTTTCATCTAATGAATAAGTAGGTTCTGTTTTCATAAACATAATTTATAACTTATTTTCAATAAACATAAGATATTTTTCTACGTTTTTTTTATACAAAAAAAAAGGATATTTATTTTCTATTTTTTTTAGAAAATATTTAGAATCTTCATAGTTTTTCATAGAAAAATTTAATAAAGCTGCTTTGTAATAATAAAGAGGAGTTGTGATTTCATTTTCTCTCATATTTGCAGCTATAACGTAATTTTTTAATGCTTCTTTTTTATTTTTCATTTGAGTAAAAGCATCACCTATAATTCCATATTTTATAGAAGATAAAATCTCATCTTTTGCAGAAAAACTTTTCATCATTTTTATAGATTCTTTGTAATCTCCCAATTTATAATAACAAATTCCTGCATAAAATTTAGATATATTTCCCGCTTTAGTGAAATAAAATGGAAATTTAGAAGCTATTCCTGAAAATCCTAAATAATTTATTTTAATATTTTTTTTATTTAAAGCTTTATCTATATCTCCTTGATAAAGAAATTGTTGAGCATAATTCAATTCTTTTATCGCTTTTTCTTCTAATGGATATAAAAAAAATTTTTTTAAAAAAATAAATGTACTAACTATTATGATTATAAATATGATAGAAAAAAAAATATGATTTCTTTTCATGTCATGATATTTTTTATAAAAAAAAATAAAGGGACTATAATATTACATAAATATAATTTTTTTCATTTTAATATATATTTATTATTTAATACATTTTTTTCTTATCACTTCTATAGTTTTTATCCTTTTATGATCAATACTTTTTATAAAAAAAGAATAGTTTAAAAAATTTATTTTCTGTTTTTTTTTTGGAAATTCTTTATTTATTTCCATAATAAATCCTCCTAAAGTATCTGCGTCGCCTTTTTTATTCTCAAAAAAAACTTCTTCTTGTTCTTGAATATCCATAATACGATAGAAATTAATTAAGGAAGTTTTTCCATCAAATAAATAATTGTTTTGGTTTAATTTAGAATAGGACATGTCTTCTTCATCAAATTCATCAATAATATCCCCCACTATTTCCTCAATCACATCTTCAAGAGTAACTAATCCACATGTTCCTCCATATTCATCTACCACAATAGCTAAATGTATTTTTCTTTTTTTAAAATCGCTTAAAAGATCATCTATCTTTTTTTTTTCTGGAACAAAAAAAGGAGGATGAATAAGTCTATTCCATTTAAAATTTGTATTATAAATAAATGGAAGGAGATCTTTAGAAAAAAGAACTCCTTCTATGTCATCAATCCCATTATTATAAACAGGAACACGAGAGTATCCTTGCCTACGAACTAATTCTAAAACATCAGAAAAATTTTTATTACTATTTAAAGCAAACATATCTATTCTTGGGGTCATAATTTGATGTGTTTCTGTATTTCCAAAATCAACAATTCTTTGTAAGAATTGACGTTCTTTAACATTTTTTTGATTTGGAGACGTTATTTTCAAAGCCTTTGAAAGTTGATCTACAGAAATTAGATTCTTTTTTTTTATTACTTTTTTTTCTATAGATCTTGAAATAAAAATTATGATCTTACTGATTGGATCTAATATTTTGCTAAGAAATATTAATGGCTTTGCCATAAAAATAGCAAAACGAAAATTATTTTTACTAGCATATATTTTAGGTATTATTTCTCCAAATAAAAGTAAAATAAAAGTAAGAACTACTACCTCTAAAATAAAATGAATAGGAATATGAAATTGGTTGTAAATAACCAGATTATTTTTTTGTAAAAATTCTGTTATTAAATAAGAACTTAATATAACAATTCCAATATTAGAAAAATTATTAGATATTAATATTGTTGCTAAGAGTTTTTTTTTCTTTCTAAGAATTTGAAAAATAATATTTCCTTTAGAAAAGTTTTTTTTTCTCTCTCTGTCAAGAGTTTTTTTTTCAATACAAAAAAAAGCAGTTTCTGATCCAGATATAAGTGCAGAAAATAATAATAGTATTATTATTAATGCAAAATAAAAAACTAAATATAAAGTTTTTTCTAAAAAAACATTTGTATAAAATTCTTTTTCCAATAGATTAAATTTTGATAATAATTTTTATAAATAATGGATCTTAAATTCACGCTAGGGTTTTTATCGAAAATAAAAACTAAATCATTTTTTTATATTTTAAAAATAAAATAATAGGACGAGGAAAAGGAAATTCTTTTATTTTATTATGTGGGATAAAAAAAAAATTATAAAAAAATATATTTTTCTTTAAATCTTGCAAAATTTTACAATAAAAAAATCTAATTGATAAAATTTGATGACTCAGTTTATGTATGATTTTATATTTAAAACTCAAATAGTTTGAAGTTTCTATTCTGAATTTTTTCCAAATTTTATCTTTTATTTCATGAATTGAAAGATTTTTTTTCGATTCTATTAAAGGAAAATCATAAAGGCCTTTCCATATATCTTTAGTTGATCTTTTATTTAAACAAATATTCTTATCACGATCAGATATGAAAATATAATAAAAAAATCTATTTTTTATCAATTTTTTTATTTTTTTTATAGGTAATTTATGTACAATTCCATTTTTAATAGAAAAACAAGAATCTTTAACTGGACATAAAAAACATTTAGGAATTTTTGGAGTACATAAAAGAGAACCTAAATCCATAATTGCTTGATTAAAAATTCCTGGCTGTTCAAAATCCATTATTTTTGAAACAGTATCTCGAAACATATTTTTCGTAGCAGTGGATGTGATATCATTGTATATTCCTAAATATCTAGAAAAAACTCTACAAGCATTTCCATCAATAGCAGGTATGACTTCATGAAAACATATAGATGCTATAGCCGCTCCAGTATATGGACCGATTCCTTTATATTTTATTAATTCCTGATATGTTTTGGGAAAAAAATTTTTATTATTTTTTAATTTTTTAGCAAAAGAATGTAAATATTTCGCTCTAGAATAATATCCTAATCCCTCCCATTTTTTTAATACATCTTTTTCTTCTGCTTGAGCTAGTTTTTCTAAACTTGGAAAGTTTTTTATAAAGTTTAAATAATACTTTATTATGTTTTTTGAAACTCTTGTTTGTTGCAACATAAACTCTGAAACCAATATATAATATTTATTTTTAGTTTCTCTCCAAGGAAGTTTTCGATGATTTTTTTTGTACCAATTTATTATTTTTATAGAAAAATCCATATATCTTTAATTTTAGAGCAATTTTATAAAAAATTGGTATATTTAAGAAACCGAATTTTGTTATTCGATATAATGATTTAACATGACAAAAGCAGATATAATAACAGAAATCATATCAGAAACTGGATCTGAAAGAATTGATACGCAAAAGGTGATAGAAACATTTATGAAAAAAATAAAACAAAGTTTAACATCGGGAGAAAATGTTTATTTAAGAGGATTCGGATCATTTATTATTAAATATAGAGCAAAAAAACTTGGACGCCATATATCCAAAGATATGTCTATTATAATTCCTGCGCATAATATCCCAGCATTTAAACCCGCAAAATCTTTTACAGAATTAGTTAAAAAAAATGTACCTATAAAGAAATAAATGAGAATAGGAGGACGATGAATCAATAATTAAATAAAAATTATGCCAAACGGAAAAAAAAGAAAAAGACGTAAGATAGCTACCCATAAAAGAAAAAAAAGAAATAGAAAAAATAGACATAAAAAGAAATAATAATTTTTATAAAAAAATTAATCTATTGTAATTTATAAAATTTTTTTCCTTGTTTTTGTGTATGAATAAAGAGTTAATTATAAATGCAATAAATGCAAAAGAACAAGAAGTTAAAATAGCTCTTTTAGAAGAAGGAAAGTTACTTGAGCTTCATAGAGATATTTTTAATAAAAAATTCTCTGTAGGAGATATTTACTTGGGAATAGTTAAAAAAATTTTATATGGATTAAATGCTGCTATCATAGATATAGGACATTCAAAAGGATCTTTTTTGCATTATGACGATCTTGGATTTCAAATAGATCAAATGTTGGATTTAACATCCAAAAATAACATAAAAAAAGAATTTAATAATTACGAAAATAAAGAGAAAGAAAATTCTATAGATCATATATTGCATATTGGACAAAAAATATTGGTTCAAATTTCAAAAGAGCCTATTTCCAATAAAGGATTAAAACTAACTACAAAAATTTGTATTCCAGGCAGGAATTTAATACTTATCCCTTTTTCGGAAAAAATTTCTATTTCTAAAAAAATAAAAGATATAAAAGAAAGAAAAAGATTAATTTCTTATATAAAGAAAATAATACCTAATAAATTTGGAATTATTATTCGTACAGTTGCTGATAATGAAATGGAAAAAGTTTTGAATGATGAATTAATTTTTTTAATAAAAAAATGGAAAAAAATATTAAATAAGTTAATGAACCTTTTGCCTCCAGTTTGTGTATTGAGTGAAAATAATAAAACTTATTGTTTATTAAGAGATATATTCAATGATGATTTTAAATCTATTTATTGTAATAACGATTTTCTTTGTCAAGAAATTCAGTCATATTTATCTTTAATTGCACCCAAAAAAGCCAGTATAATTAAATATTATAAAGGAAATATTCCCATATTTCAAAAATATGGAATAGAAAAACAAATACAAATTTTTTTAGGAAAAAATGTTCCTCTTGAAAATGGAGCTTATCTTATTATAGAACATACTGAAGCTTTACATGTTATAGATGTTAATAGTGGAATAAATAATCATATGATGAAAAATTGTACAGAATCAGATAGAATTAATAACATATTGAAAATAAATTTATTAGCGGCAACTGAAATAGCAAGACAATTAAGATTAAGAGACATGGGAGGTATAATTATAGTAGATTTTATAGATATGTTTCATTCCATTCAAAAAAAACAATTATATGAACATTTAAAGAAAAAAATGAAAAATGATAGAGCCAAACATAAAATTTTACCTCCAAATAAATTTGGTTTAGTTCAATTTACTCGTCATAGAGTAAGACCTGAATTAAACAAAATGAATATAAATAATAAACAACCTAAAAATTATCCCAATAATTATATTTATCATTTAGAATTTGTTATAGAAACTATTATAAAAAATAAAAATCATAAAGGAATACAATTACACATCCATTCTTTTGTTTCAGCTTATTTAAAAAAAGGATTTCCTTCTATTCAACAAAAATGGTTATTAAAATATAAAAAATGGATTAAAATAATCCCAAAAGATTCATTTAAATACACAGAATATAAAATTCTAAATAAAAATAACGAAATCGTATCATCTTCTTTTTATGTTCATTAAAATTTATTATAACTTTCTAAGTATAGTGGGTGTGGTGGAACCGGTATACACATCAGAATTAGGATCTGATGCCTATTAGGCATAAGGGTTCGAATCCCTTCGCCCGCACTAATTATTTTTTATATTTCTCTTTTTATATCCTATATAAATTTGTCTAGGTCTTATTATGGGATCTCTATTTAATTTCATTTCTTTCCAATGAGCCATCCATCCTGGTAACCTCCCTAAAGCAAACATTACAGTAAACATATCTTTTGGAAGACCTATAGCTTGATAAATAATTCCGGAATAGAAATCAATATTAGGATAAAGTTTTTTTTCTACAAAATAAGAATCCTGAAGAGCATTTTCTTCAAGATTTTTGGCTAATTCCAATATTGGATCAGAAATACCTAATTTTTGAATCACATTTTCAGCTACTTTTTTAGCTATTTTCGCTCTAGGATCAAAATTTTTATAAATTCTATGTCCAAATCCCATGAGTCGAAATGGATCTTTCTTATTTTTAGCTTTTTCTATCCACTTCTTTATATTTCCCCCACTTTGTAAAATAGCTTCTAACATTTCAATGACAGCTTGATTAGCCCCCCCATGTAATCTACCCCAAAGAGCACTCATCCCAGCAGATATAGATGAAAATAATCCAGCATGAGCAGAACCTAATAAACGAACGGTTGTTGTAGAACAATTTTGCTCATGATCAGCGTGTAATATTAAAATTTTATTCAAAGCATCCGTAATAATTGGATTTTGTTTATAAGATTTATTAGGAATAGAAAAAAACATTTTTAATAAATTAGATGTATAATCAAGACGAGGATCTGCATGAGGAGGAGGTAACCCTACCTTTTTTCTGTAAGTTAATGCAGCCAATATAGGTAATTTAGCTAACAAATGTAGATACATTTCTTCTTCCTGTAAACAATTTATAAATGCATCTAAAATATAAATCAAAGAAGATAAAATCCCCATTGGATGATAAAAATTAGGAATTTTATCAAGTATTTGGTTTATTTTTCGATGAATATGATTAAATTTTTTGATTTTTTCAGAAAAATACTTTAATTGTGCAGTATTAGGAAGTTCTCCATTTAAAATCAGATAACTTGTTTCTATAAACGAACATTTGTTAATAATTTCTTCAATGGGATATCCTCTATACAAAAGTTCTCCTTTCTCTCCATCTATAAAACTAATGGAACTTTTAGTAATTCCTGTATTTTTAAATCCTGGATCAAATGTGATAAAACCTGTATTTTCTCTTAATTTAGAAATATTAATAGCTTTTTCATAAAAAGTTCCATAAATTACAGGAAGTTTATAATGATATCCATTGATATTAAAATTTACGATACTGCACATAATAACATATTTTTTAAATATATATATAATATAAATAAAATGTAACTTTTATATTTTAAAAATCATTTCATCAAATGAAATAAGAGTATCAAAACCCCTATTAGAAAAATAATTTTTCATTCCTTTTCTAGAACTTATTAAAACAAAATCCCCTCCCCAAGCTCCAAGACTTTTTACGACTCCTAAATAGTCTGGAAAATAAATTTCTTTAATAGTAGGAATGTTTAATATTTTGGAGATGATATTTTCATGTTTAAACAATAATTCTTCAAATTCTTTTAATGTTTGACAAAAAGGAATTCTTTGAGTGATAAAAGATATGGCCTCAATATTTTCATTAGAAATATTAGATATATTAGAACGAAAAGATTGTATTTCATTACAAGTATTTTGTTTTTTATTTAGATGCAGAAAAAAAAGTTTATCTTTAAATGGTGGATTAAATTCTATGGGAACAATATGAGGTTTTTGATTCATAAGTTTATAAATTATGGGTTTTGAAGTAGAAACACAAGCTATGTCATATCCACTACCTGTAAAGGGATAACCTAATAACATGTAAGGATCTATTTTAGCCCATTTAGCTATGTTATTAATTAAAGTTGAGCTACTACCTAACCCCCAATTTCTGGGAAATTCTAATTGTGTTTTTACATATATTCCTAATTCATTAGGAAGAAAATTATTTTGAATTTTTTTAGATCTTAACAATAAATCTCTTAGTTTAAGAGCCGTATTTTTTTCTGTTTCGTAACAAATATCTAAAGAAGGAAGGTGAAAGACCCCTTCAAACCATGGTTTATTGATTTCATTATAACTTTTCCAATGTAAAACAGAAGATAAATTGTGTTGAAATATAGTTAATGATTGTCCTTTAATTGTAGGGAGAGCTAATCCAGAAGCTCCATATAAAATAAAATATTCTCCTGTTAACAATAGTTTTCCATGACTATAAAAAAAACGTCTACGTAGATGCATTATGGATTTATATTTTTTAAACAGAATTTTTTGATATTTTTTTAATTAAACCTTGTAAAATATTTCCTGGCCCTATTTCTGTAAATGAAATATCTCTATGATTCATCATATTTTTTATAGATTGTTTCCATTTCACTGGATAAGTCAATTGTTTTACAATATTTTTTTTTATATCATCTGATTTTATGATAGGTAAAGCGGTAACATTTTGATAAATTGGACATTTAGGATTTTTAAAAAAAATTTTATTTACAATTTTTTTAAATTCTTTTTGGGCTGGAGCCATAATTGGAGAATGAAAAGCTCCCTGAACAGGAATAAAAAATATTTTTTTAGCTCCTATTTTTTGTAAAAGAAAACAAACTCTTCTCAAAGCTTGAATTTCTCCAGAAATGACTAACTGTTCGTCACTATTATAATTAGATGGAACTATAATCCCATGATCTTTTTTACAGACCTCTTCTATAATAGAGTCTTCTAATCCGAATATAACAGCCATCCCTCCATAGGTTGATTCACAAATTTTCTGCATAATTGTAGCTCTTTGATTCACTAATCTTAATCCATCTTCAAAAGAAAATACTTTAATTGCAGCTAAAGCAGATAATTCTCCAAGAGAATGTCCAGCTACCATATCAGGTTCAAAATTATTTGATATTTTTGCTTTTATAACTGAATATATATAAATTGATAATTGTGTATATTTTGTATTTTTTAAAATATCCATAGATCCTTCAAACATTACAGATGTAATTCGAAAATCTAAAATTTCATCAGATAATTGAAATAATTTTTTTGCTAAATGAGAATTTTTATATAAATCTTTTCCCATTCCTACAAATTGAGATCCTTGACCAGGAAATAGATAAGCTTTCATAAAATATTTTTATTTAAAAATTAAAAATTCATTTTTATATGAAAATTACTGATACCCATACACATTTATACATGAAAGAATTTGATCAAGATATTAATTTTGTAATAAAAAAAGCCTTTCATAAAGGAATTAATAGATTTTTCCTTCCTTCTATAGATAGTTCTACTATCCCTAATATATTAAAATTAGAAAAAAAATATCCTAATATATGTTTTCCCATGATAGGATTACATCCTAATAAAGTGGATCCATCTAGTTTAGAAAAAGAATTACAAAATATTAAAACATGGTTATATAAACATTCCTTTATTTCTATAGGAGAAATTGGAATGGATTTATATTTAGAAAATAAATTTGTTTCTGAACAGAAATACGCTTTTCAAACTCAAATACAATGGGCTAAACAAAAAAAACTACCCATAATTATACACTGTAGAAAAGCATTTGATCAAGTTTTTCATATTTTATCAGAAGAAAATAATTCTTCTCTGAAAGGAATTTTTCATTGCTTTTCCGGAACTTTGGAACAAGCTAAAAAAATTATAGACTTTGGAATAAAACTAGGTATTGGAGGAATTATCACTTTTAAAAATAATCATGTCGATCAATTCTTACATAAAATATGTTTGAATCATATAGTATTAGAAACTGATTCTCCTTATCTTTCTCCACATCCATTTAGAGGAAAAAGAAATGAACCAAAAAATTTAAGAATAATTTTAAAAAAATTATCACATATTTATTCTACATCAGAAGAAGAAATATCCGATATCATTCATATGAATGTAGAAGAATTGTTTTTTAAAAAACAATAATTTATACCATTTTTGATGGATCAACGAATTTTTTAAATTCGTCAACGGTTAAATATCCTAATCGAATCGCTTCTTCTTTTAATGTACTATTATTTTCATAAGCGTATTTTGCAATTTTTGCTGATTTTTCATATCCAATATGAGGATTAAGTGCTGTAACTAACATTAAAGATTTATCTAGAAATTCTTTAATTCTTTGATGATTTGGTTTGATTCCTTTTACACAAAAAGAAGAAAAAGAAAGACAAGCATCTGCAAGTAGTTGAGAGGATTGAAGAAAATTGTATGCTATTAATGGTTTAGCTACATTTAATTCATAATTTCCTGAAGATCCCGCTATGGAAATAGCCATGTCATTTCCTATAACTTGAGTGCAAACCATAATAATAGCCTCGCATTGAGTAGGATTCACTTTTCCTGGCATTATAGAAGATCCAGGTTCATTCTCAGGAATATGAATCTCTCCAATTCCTGAACGTGGACCAGAAGCTAAAAAACGAATATCATTTGATATTTTAATTAAAGAAACAGCTATTTGTTTAAGAGCATTATGAGATTCCACTATTGCATCATGAGATGATATCGCTTCAAATTTATTTTTTGCTACTTTAAAAGGAAAACCAGTATACTTACATATATATTCGGTAATTTTTATATCATATCCTTTAGGAGCGTTCAATCCTGTTCCTACAGCAGTCCCTCCTATAGCCAACTCAGAAAGATGATCTAAAGTTTTTTTTATAGCATTTAATCCATGATCTATTTGAGAAACATATCCGGAAAATTCTTGTCCTAAAGTAATAGGAATTGCATCCATAAGATGGGTTCTTCCTATTTTAATAACATTATGAAATAATTTGGATTTTTCTTTCAAAGTTTTTTTTAATTTTTGAATAGAAGGAATAGTTTTTTTTACTAATTTTTGATAAGAAGCTATATGCATTGCCGTCGGAAAGGTATCATTAGATGATTGAGACATATTTACATCATCATTGGGATGAATAAAAGTTTGGGAGGTTCCTAGTTTTCCTCCCATTAAAACATGTACTCTATTAGAAATAACTTCATTTATATTCATATTTGTATGAGTGCCTGAACCTGTTTGCCATATCACTAAAGGAAATTGATCATTCAATTTTTCCTCTATAATTTCGTCACAAACTAGGGATATCATTTCTTTCTTTTTTTTAGATAAAAGACCTAAATTAAAGTTAACATGAGCGGCCGCTTTTTTTAACAAACCAAATGCATGAATTATTTCTATAGGCATAGAAGCTATCGGTCCAATTCTAAAGTGTTTTCTAGATCTTTCTGTTTGTGCCCCCCAATATTTATTGACAGGGACTTTAATAAGTCCTAAAGTATCTTTTTCTAATCTATATGTCATTTTCCTATTTTTTTACGAAATTATATAATAATTACAACTTATCTATGATTATTAAATTTATAGGATTTTTGTTTTTTTTACTTATAACTATATCTGGTTTTTGGTGTATATTTTTTTTATATTTTTTTAGCATTTACTGGATTATAAGTATATTAATTTACCGATTCAAAATATATTTTAAATATGATAAAAGAAAAAAAATATAGAATACTTAAAAATAAATATTTTTGGATTAGTGTTTCTTTTTTTATATGGATGTCTTTTTTTGATTCGAATTCTTTAATGTTACACTATAAATTAAAAAAAAATATTCAGGCAATGACATTTAATAGAGATTTTTTGAAAAAAAAAATTTTATTAGAAGAAACTAAATTAAAAAAATTAACTACAGATTCTAAGTATCTTGAAAAATTAGCAAGAGAAAAATTTTACATGAAAAAAGAAGATGAAGACTTATTCATTATATCCAGAAATGATAACAATAAAAATTTAACGCCCCATATAAATGAGTAGAATACTTAAATCTGAAGGAGATATCCCACTAATTCTTGAAGCTTGAGCTAATGATATTGGACGATAATAATCTAATTTTTCTCTTCCTTCAGAAGAAAGAGATTTAATTGATTTATAATCAAAATTATTTGGAATTTTAAGATTTTCTAATTTCAATAATTTTTTTGCGTTTTCTTTTTCTCTATCTATGTACCCTTTGTATTTTATCCTAATAGAAACTTGTTCCAATATTTCCTGTGAAAAATCATTTTTGTTAATTTCTTCCATCAAAAACGGAATGGACACAATGTCTTTAATATCAATTTCAGAACGAGATAAAATAGTTTCTATTTTTTTATCATGATGTATTTTAGGAGATTTTTTAGAATATAATACAGGATTTATAGTCTTTGGACTAAAATTTTTATTTTGAAAAAAATACATACATTTTTCTATTTTAGATCTTTTTTTATCTAGTAACATCATTTGTTTCGATGAAATTAAACCGATATCGTATCCTATAGGAGTTAATCTTTCATCCGCATTATCTTGTCGTAATAACATTCTATATTCAGCTCTTG
Source organism: Blattabacterium cuenoti (assembly GCF_014251695.1). NCBI lineage: Bacteria > Pseudomonadati > Bacteroidota > Flavobacteriia > Flavobacteriales > Blattabacteriaceae > Blattabacterium > Blattabacterium cuenoti. Next base: position 118,564 of record NZ_CP059195.1, read on the forward strand.
AAGTGAACATTCTATAAGGTTCTTCTGTCCCTTTTGTAATTAAATCATCTATTAAAACTCCAATATAAGCTTGATTTCTTTTCAGAATAAATGGTTCTTTTTCACGAATTTTTAAATGAACATTAATTCCTGCCATTAATCCTTGTGCTGCAGCTTCTTCATATCCAGTTGTTCCATTAATTTGTCCAGCAAAAAAAAGGTTTTCTATAATTTTGCTTTCTAAAGTTGCCTTTAATTGTTCTGGGGGAAAATAATCGTATTCAATAGCATATCCAGGTTTTAATATCTTTACTTTTTCAAATCCTGAAATTTTTGTCAAAGATTGATATTGTATTTCTTCTGGAAAAGAAGTTGAGAACCCATTAACATATACTTCTACAGTATTCCATCCTTCTGGCTCAACAAAAACCGTATGTTCTTTTTTATCAGAAAATCGGAAAACTTTTTCTTCTATAGAAGGACAGTATCTAGGACTAACCCCTTTAATATCTCCTGCATAAATTGGAGAATAACTGAAATTATTACGTATAAAATCATGGACTTTTTGATTGGTATAAGTAATATAACATTTTCTTTGTTTTTTAAGTTTTTTGGTATTATAAAAAAAAGAAAATTTTTTTGGATCTATATCTCCATTTTGAGATTTCATTTTATCATAATTTAAAGAACGTCCATCTACCCTTGGCGACGTCCCTGTTTTCATTCTTCCAAATCTAAATCCAAAATTCTGAGTTAATTGTTCCGTGATCCCTCTTACTTCTTGTTCTGCCATTCTTCCTCCATTAATTTGTTTTTCTCCAATATGGATTTTTCCATTTAAAAAAGTCCCATTAGTAAGTATTACTGATTTTCCTTTTATTTTTAATCCAAAATAAGTTTTGACTCCAATAACTTGATATTGTTTTATTATTAAAGATGTTACTGTATCTTGGTATATATCTAATTGAGTGTTTTTTTCTATAAAAAGCCTCCAATTATAAGAAAATAATTTTCTATCACATTGAGCTCTTGGACTCCACATAGCAGGCCCTTTAGATTTATTGAGCATTCTAAATTGAATAGTACTATAATCTGCAATGATTCCAGAATAACCACCTAAAGCATCTATTTCTCTAATAATCTGCCCTTTAGCAATACCTCCTATAGCTGGATTACATGACATTTGACCTATAGTTTGAAAATTTGTAGTAATAAGTAAAGTTTTAGATCCCATATTTGAAGACGCAGAAGCGGCTTCAATACCTGCATGTCCCCCACCCACCACAATAACATCATACATATCTAGAAACATATTTTTTAATATTGAAATAAATTTAAATAAAACTCTTCTTTTTGTTTCATAATTTTCTTATCTATATCATTATGATCATTATATCCTAAAAAATGTAACAGAGCATGTATCATAACACGTTTCAATTCATACATAAAAAATTGATTCCATTGTTTAGCATTATCATAAACACGATCTACACTAATAAATATATCTCCAGATATATATTTACTGATAGAATAATTAAATGCAAGTACATCTGTATAAAAATTTTTTTTCAAATATTTTTTATTCATATCTAAAACAAAATTATCATGACAAAAAATATAATTAATATTTCCAACATACATCCCTTCATTATTTAATAAAATACAAATTTCTTTAATAAAAAAAGATTTTTTTTTAATCTGAAAATCAGAAATTTTATAAAAAAATTTAATCATTATAAAATAATATTTATTATTTTAAAAAAGTTTATTATTTAATAAAATTTTGATAAAACAAAAAATAATTCCTAATATATTCACTTTATTAAATTTATTTTGTGGATGTACATCTATAATATTTTTACAATCTAAAAATTTTAACTTTTCTGCTATTGCTACTTTATTTTCAATAATTTTTGATTTTTTGGATGGATTCTTTTCTAGATTGATCAAAAATGAAAATTTATTTGGAAAAGAATTAGATTCTTTATCAGATATGGTTTCTTTTGGAGTAGTTCCATCTGTAATAGTTTTTCTTTTATTGAAAGAAAATAGTTTAATTCCATTTATTGAATATTTGGCTTTTTTTATCGCCATTGTTTCTGCATGTCGTTTAGCTAAATTCAATATTAGTCCTAATTATATTGTAGGATTAACAACAACCGTGAATACTATGTTTTTTTCTTCTTTATCTATAATAATTAAAAACTATACTATCCCTTTTTTTATTAATCAAAAAATCATATATCTCATTATAATGCTTTTTATTATATTTTTGTCCTGTTATTTTTTAGTATCTCAAATCACAATGTTTTCTTTTAATTTTAAAGATTTTTCTTGGAAAAAAAATAAAATGCGCTATATTTTTTTATTGATTAGTATATTTCTTTTATTAACTTTACATATGATAGCTTTTCCGTGCATTATTATTTTTTATATAATCATCTCAGTCTATTTTCATAGATTAAAACAAAAAAATTTATAATTAAAAATATGAAATTAAAACTTCATCGTCCTATTTGTTTTTTTGATATAGAAGCAACAGGAATCAATATAGGAAAAGACAGAATTATAGAAATATCTATATTAAAAATATTTCCTAATGGAAATCAAGAAGATAAAACTTGGTTAATTTGTCCTATAATTCCTATTCCTCCACAATCAACAGCTATTCATGGTATTAAAGATGAAGATGTAGCAGGAAAACCAAAATTTAAAGATGTTGCTTCTTACATTTTGAAAATGATTGAAAATACAGATTTAGCAGGATATAATTCTAATAGATTTGATATTCCAATTTTAGTAGAGGAAATGCTTCGTGCAGGAATATCCTTTGATATTAAAAAATACAAAACTATAGATGTTCAAGTTATTTTTCATAAAATGGAGCCTAGAACCCTTTCTGCTGCTTATAAATATTATTGTAATAAAAATCTCATGAAAGCTCATAGTTCTAAAGCTGATACACTTGCTACGTACGAAATATTATTAGCGCAATTAGAAAAATATGAAAATTTAAAAAAAGATGTAAAAAATCTAAATCAGTTTTCTCATCAAAAAAATACGGCAGATCTTGCTGGATTCGTTAAAATAGATGAGAAAGGAAATGAAATATTCAATTTTGGAAAATATAAAGGAGAAAAAGTTTTTGAAATTTTTGAAAAAGATCCTAATTATTATGGATGGATACAAAATTCAGATTTTCCATTATATACAAAAAAAATATTAACAGGAATTAAATTAAAAAAATTTAATAAATAAAGACCTATTATCTTATTGAATAAGATCTTTGAATTTTTTTGATATAAAATTCGTAAGATTTTTTCCATGTAGCAAATTTTTAGACAAAAGTATTAAATTTAAAGCCTCTTTTATAATTTTTTTTCTTTTTTCTTCTGATGTTTCTTTTAATATTTTTTTCATTAAAATATGATTTGTATTGACTATCAATTGATAATATTTTTCTTTATCTTTTATGTCTTTTCCTATAGTAGAATTTATTTCTTTTATTCTCCTTAAAAATTCTGGAATGATAATTAAAAAAGGATAATCTTGTCTGGATAGATCTTCTAATTGTACGGAAAATTTGCAATCATCTATTATATTATGTTCTACAATATTTTTTAAATCTTGTTTTTCTTTTTCAGAAAGTTCTGAATTAGGAGCATCTTTTTTATCACAACTAATTAATTTATCAATATGATCTGAGTCAACTCGAACAAAAGAAATTTCTTGATAAGAAAATTCTAATTTCTGTATTAAATGAACTGTAAGTGGACTATCCAAAATTAAAACTTCATAGCATCTATCTTTAGCATCTTTAATAGAGCTATACTGTTCTTCTTGATCTGAAGAATAAAGAAAAACAATTTTTCCTTCTTTATTTTTTTGAGTTTTTTTTATTTTTTCCCTAAATTCTTCCAGTGTAAAATAATTCTTATCTATAGTATAAAACATAAAAAATTTGATCGCTTTATCAAAAAAATTTTGCGTACTAATCATTCCATATTCTACTATTATTTTGATATTTTTCCATTTTTTTTGAAAATCCTCTCTATTTGTTCTAAACATAGTATCTAGCTTATCAGCTACTTTTCTTGTGATATATTTAGATATATTTTTAACAGATGCATCAAATTGTAAATAAGAACGTGATACGTTAAGAGGAATATCTGGAGAATCTATTACTCCTCTTAAAAAACTAAGAAAATCTGGAACAATTCCTTCCAAATTATCCGTAATATAAACCTGATTTTGATATAAATGAATTTTTTCTTTTTGAATATCTATTCTTTGTCCTATTTTAGGAAAATATAAAATTCCTGTTAAATGAAAAGGATGATCTATATTTAAATGAACCCAAAATAAAGGATTTTCTAATTGATTTGGATATAATTCATGATAAAAATCTAAATAATTTTTATCATTCAATTGAAGTGGATTCTTTTTCCAAGAAGGGTGAATATTATTAATCACAATTTCTTTATCCTCTTTTGATTTTGAGGATAAAGAGATTGTGATAGGCATAAATTTGCAGTATTTTTGTAATAATTTTAAAATACGATCATATTCTAAAAATTCCTTGCTCTCTTCATTAAGAGATAAAACAATTTCTGTCCCTCTATCTCTTTTTTCAATTTCTTTCATGATAAAATTTGGATCCCCTTCGCAAGACCAAAATATAGATGAGGCATTTTTTTTATAAGATTGAGTTAATATTATAACTTTATTTGCCACCATAAAAGAAGAATAAAAACCTAACCCAAAATGTCCAATAATATTAGTAGTATCCGTTATAGATATATTTTTATATTTTTTAACAAATTCTTCAGCTCCAGAAAAAGCAATTTGATTAATATATTTCTCCACTTCTTCTTTAGTCATCCCTATTCCATTATCTAGAATATGAAGTGTATTATTTATTTTATTTATGATAATTTTAACTTTAAAATCATCAACAATATCATATATATTTTTTAATTTAATTAGAGTTTTTAATTTTACTACGGCATCTATAGCATTAGAAACCAGTTCACGTAAAAAAATTTCTTGATCCGAATAAAGAAATTTTTTAATAATAGGAAAAATATTATCTGAAGTAACACTAATTTTATTATTTTTCATAGAATACTGAATTATAAAAAATGGGCTCAAGAATTATACCATTATTTATATAATAGACACTATGTCAGTATAAATTGAAAATCAAAAAAAAGAATCAATAAACTTTTTCCCATCAAACACTTTTAAATCTTCTATTTTTTCTCCTATCCCTAAATATTGTATAGGAATTTTAAATTGATTCATGATTCCTATTCCGACTCCTCCTTTGGCAGTCCCTTCCATTTTTGTTAAAATAATAGAAGAAACTTTAACAAAAGAAGAGAATTGCCTCACCTGTTCAAATGCATTTTGACCAGTTGTTGCATCTAAAATAAGCATTATTTCATGAGGGGATTCAGGTATTATTTTTTTCATGACTCTACTTATTTTAGAAAGCTCTTCCATAAGACTGATTCTATTTTGTAATCGCCCAGCAGTATCAATTAATACAACATCTTTTTTTTTTGATTTAGCAGATTGTAAAGTATCATATGCTACAGATGCTGGATCCGCATCCATATGTTGTTTTATTAAAGGAACTCCAACTTTATTTGACCATATTTCAAGTTGATCAATAGCTGCAGCTCTAAATGTATCTGCAGCTCCTATGAGGAGATGAAACCCTTTTTTTTTTAGAAAATAAGCTAATTTTCCAATGGAAGTCGTTTTTCCTACTCCATTGACTCCTACTATCAGGATAACATATGGTTTTTTATTATTTTTTATTATTTTTTTTTCTAAACAAACATTTTCAATATCTATAAAAAGGTTTTCAATTTCTTTTTTAAGAAAAGTATAAATTTCTTGCGAATGATTATATTTTTCTTTTTGAATTCTTTTTTCTAAGTTATTAATAATTTTAATCGTAGTTTTTGTTCCAATATCTGAAGATAATAATATCTCTTCTATATTATCAATAACATTAATATCTATTTTTGATTTTTTAAGAAAAATATTTTTTATTTTAGAAAAAAAGGATTCTGTAGTTTTTTTTAATTCATGATTGAATGTTTTATTTTTTCCTTTTTTTAAAAACATTATAATTCATTACTTTTTTGTAAAAAAATTTTTAATTTTTTCATTAGAAATCATTTTATTTTCAAAGGTATAAAAACCTGATTTTTTGGATTTCACTATTCTTATGGCCAAAGTCATTTTTTTTAAAATCTTTTTTTTTTGGTTATGATCGACTCCTTTTTTAGACATTTTTTATTTAATTTCTTTATGAATTGTATATTTTCTTAATATTGGATTATATTTTTTTAATTCAATTCTGTTTGGTGTATTTTTTTTATTTTTTGTTGTGACATATCTAGAACAACCAGAAATTCCAATTTTTCTTTGTTCAATACATTCTAATATAACTTGTATTCTACTTCCTTTTTTTCCCATTATTTTTTATTAATTAATTTTGTATTTAAAACGTTTCAAAACTTTTTCTATCCCTATTTTATTGATAAGTTTAACGGTAGAAGTGCAAATTTTTAAAGTAATCCACTTTTTTTCTTTTGTTAAAAAAAAACGTTTTTTACATAAATTAATATTGAAACGACGTTTTTTTTTATTATTAGCATGAGATACTCTATTTCCTATCATTGCTTTTTTCCCTGTCAATTCACAAATTTTTGACATAATAATTTTTTTTTACTAACTTGCCGAAATGACTAATTTAAACAAAATATATATAAATATATTTCATGTCAGGACATAGCAAATGGTCAAATATACAACATAGAAAATCGAATCAAGATTTCAAAAAATCTAAAAAATTTTCTAAAATTATTAAAGAAATATCTATAGCCGTAAAAGAATCAGGAATTAACAACTCTCGTTTCAAAAACGCAATTTTAAATGCTAAATCCGTCAATATTCCTAAAAATACTGTAGAAAAAGCTATAAAAAAAGCTTTACAAATTAAAAAAGATGATTATAAAAATTTAAATTTAGAAGGATTAATTTACGGAATTAGTCTAATCATAGAATGTATGACGAACAACAGTATTCGAACTACTTCCAATATTAGAACACTTCTGAATAAAAATGGAGGAAGATTATGTCATAATGGGGAATTAACTCATTTTTTTAACAGAATGGGAATTTTTTGTATAAAAAAAAAAGATATTCATTATTCGATAGAAGATTTTGAACTTATGACAATAGATTTTGGGGCTCAAAATTTGACAAAAAAAAATGAAATGATCTATTTATATACTAATTTTGAATATTTCGGATCTATGAGAAATAATTTAGATAAATTAAAAATACTTCATGAATATAAAGTAGAACGTGTTCCCAAACAAATTAAATATCTTTCCGAAGAAAAAAATAATAAAGTTTTGAACTTAATTGAAAAACTTCATATGAATGAAGATGTTGAAAATATTTACTCCAATCTAAATAAAAATAAAAAGTAAAATGTCCTATCGCATTTTTTTCACAAAAAAATGAGGAAAGTCCGGACACCGTAGAGCAACACAATGGATAATCCCCATCCACCGCGAGGTGAGGAATAGTGCAACAGAAAGAATGTACAGATTAATTATTTATTATATGATGAATTGCTGTAGTGAAATCATGTAAACTCTGTGTGGTGAAATGCCATGTATACCGGAAAACTAGCTCGGTTGAAACCGGGGGGTTGGCAGATTGAGATCATGGGTAACCTGAATCCTAGATAAATGATAGGTATAAAAACAGAATCCGGCTTATAATTTTACTTTTTTGGAGAGATGGCCGAGAGGATTAAGGCGCACGTCTGGAAAGCGTGTTCACAAAAAAGTGTCAAGGGTTCGAATCCCTTTCTCTCCGCTCTGACTTATAAATTTTCTATATTTTTTAATTTTTTTTCTATCAAATTAGTCCTAACTCCTAACAATCGATCTATATCCTTGGAGGCTCCTTGTAATTTATCTTGAGCTTGATGAAGTAATAATCCAAATTTTGTAAATTCTTGTTTTACAGTTTCTAAAATTTTCCACACTTCAGAACTTCTTTTTTGTATCGCTAAAGTTCTAAATCCAATTTGCAAACTATTTAATATAGCGGCCAGTGTAGATGGTCCCGCTATTACTATTTTATATTTCCTTAACAATTCTTCTAATAAACTAGAATTTTTTACAATTTCAGCATATATTCCTTCAAAAGGTAAGAAAAGAATAGCAAAATCAGTAGTATTCGGGGGATCTATATATTTTTCTTGAATATCTTTAGCCATTTTTTTAAGTACAGATTCCATATTTTTTATAGCTATTTCCATATTTTTTTTTTCTCCATTACGATAAGCTTTTTGCACTTTTTCATAAGTTTCTTTGGGAAATTTAACATCAATAGGTAACCATATAATATTCCCATCTTCAAGTCCTGGAAGTTTAATTGCAAATTCTACGACAAAATTTGTACTAGATTTGGTTACAACATTAGAAGCGTATTGTTCTGGAGATAAAATTTGTTGTAAAAGCATAGAAAGCTGCATTTCGCTAAAACTTCCACATATTTTAACATGATTTAAAGTTCTTTTTAAAGAACTGACATCTTTTGTTAAAATTTTCATTTCTCCTAAACCTTCTTGTAAAAATAATAATTGATTTCCAATTATTTTAAATGATTTTTCCAAATGTACATTTAAAGAAGTTTGAAGCTTATCATTAACATTTTCTCTTATCTTTTCAAGATTATTTTCAATAATTTTTAGTGATTTTTCCTGTAATGTATAAACAGAATCTAATTTTTTATTTTGATTTTCAAGATAAAATTGAATTTTTTTATCCATAACATCTTGAAATATCTTTACAGTTTGTATCAAACTGTTTTTCATTTCAATTAAAGAATCACTAGTTTCTATTTTATTATATTTATATAATTTTTGAATTTCATTTTGTTGATCTTTAAATTCCTTTCTAAAAAAGGATTCCAATTTTATAAAAAAATATATGCATATAAAAAAAATAAAAAAACTAAAAAGTATAAACGAATAATACATTCAAATTATGAGGAAAAAAATAGCGGGAATAGGACTCGAACCTATGACCTTCGGGTTATGAGCCCGACGAGCTACCAACTGCTCCATCCCGCGAATAATTATATGTGAATATAATATTTTTCATCTAAAAAATCAAATATAAAAATATTTTCATCCATTCATAGATATTAAAAATTCTTCATTATTTTGAGTTCTAGACATTCTAGATCTTAAAAATTCCATAGCTTCTACTGGATTCATATCTGAAAGATGTTTCCGCAAAATCCACATTCTTTGTAATGTATTTGTATTAAGTAAAAGATCATCTTTTCTAGTACTAGAAGAAACAAGATCAATAGCTGGATAAATCCGTTTATTAGCTATCTTTCTATCTAATTGAAGTTCTTTATTCCCTGTTCCTTTAAACTCTTCGAAAATAACTTCATCCATTTTAGATCCAGTATCTATCATAGCTGTGGCAATTATAGATAAAGATCCCCCATTTTCTATATTTCTGGCAGCTCCAAAAAATCTTTTGGGTCGGTGTAATGCGTTTGCATCTACTCCTCCTGATAATACTTTCCCAGATGCAGGAGATACAGTATTGTAAGCACGTGCTAAACGTGTAATAGAATCTAACAATATGACTACGTCATGTGAACATTCTACCATTCTTTTAGCTTTTTGCAAAACAATATTAGCAACTTTAACATGTCTATCTGCTGGTTCATCAAAAGTGGAAGCAATGACTTCTCCTTTTACGTTTCTCTGCATATCTGTCACTTCTTCTGGCCGTTCATCAATTAATAATATAATTAAATAGACTTCAGGATGATTAGCAGCAATAGCATTAGCTATTTCTTTTAACAAAGTAGTTTTTCCTGTCTTAGGAGGAGCGACTATCATTCCTCTTTGTCCTTTTCCTATAGGCGTAAAAAGATCTACAATTCTTGTAGAAAGAGTTGCATTTTTTTCAGCTAATTTGAATTTTTCATTTGGAAATAATGGGGTCAAATGCTCAAAAGAATCTCTATTTCTAACAAAAGAAGGAGATCGTCCATTAATTTCCAGAATTTTAATTAATGGAAAATATTTTTCCCCATCTTTAGGTGGACGAACTTCTCCTCTTATTGTATCTCCTGTTTTCATTCCAAAAAGTCTTATTTGAGACTGTGAAACATAAATATCATCAGGAGATGATAAATAATTAAAATCAGAAGATCTTAAAAATCCGTAATTTTCTGGCATAATTTCTAATACTCCTTCACTAATTATTATTCCTTCAAACTCATATTCAGGAGTACGGTATTTATTAGAAGATATTTTATGTGATCCTCCTTCTATTCCGTGAGATGATGATGTATTTTGAGCTTCAAATCTATTATTTTTTCTCCAATTAGAAAAATTTTGATGTTTTTTTTGAAATTTTGTAGACTCTTCTGGAAGTTTAGAATTAGAAATTTTTAAATATTCTTTAGAAATTAATTTTTTTTTACCATTTACGCTTTTTTTTTCTGAAAATGAATTTTTAGATTCAATATTTTTTCGCATATTAAATCCTTTTTTTAAAGGGTTTTCTCTTTTTGAAGGAAGAGAAATATTTTTCTTCTCATTGTTTAAAATGGAAATAATTTTTTCTAGGAGTTCGTTTTTTCGTAATTGTGTACATTTTTTTAATCCCGATGAACGAGCAATCTCCTGTAATTCAAAAAGTTTCTTACTTTTTAATTCAGTAATATCAAACATAAAGTAATTAGGTTTTTTTATATATGTATATGATTGGCAAGTAATATACTTTTTAGTATAATAACTTGTAAAAAATAACTTTGAAATGATAAATACAATTATACAACAAATTAATTTGAACTTATAATAAAAATTATAAAAATAATTTAATCTTTATATTATGTTATATAGAATCCAAACATTATACTTACTTACTTACATTTTTATTTATTCCGTTTTTATATATTTTTTATGTTGTTTTCACAAAAATATAACTGATTTTTTTTATTTTAATTTATATTTTAAAAAAATAATTATAATTTTTGTAATTATATGTTTATTTTTATCTATTTTAAGCTTTTTTATTTTCAAAAAAAAAAAGTGGAAAATATTTTTGAATAAAATCAATATATTAGCTAATGCTATTTATTCGTTAATCCTTTTTTTTTCATGTTCTAAATTTAATAAATACACGTTCATTATTTTCCTTTTTTTTATATTGTGTATATGCATTTTATATATGACAAATAGAGCTATAAAAAAAGATATAGAATTAATCGATTCTATAAATCGAATCCGATGAATGAATATTTTTGATTTTAATAATTTTTAAACAAAAATGAAAAAAACTTCATTAATTCAAAAATTAGAAATTTCCAAAAAGGAATTTTTGGAAATTTCAAAATCAATTATACAACCTAGTATTATATCTGACCAAAAAAAATACAAAACATTATTAAAAAAATATATAAAATTAGAAAAAATAGTCTCTCTTTATGAAGAGTATAACAATAAATTGGCTTATCTTAAAGAAATAAATATCATTTTAGAAAATGATTCAGATATAGAAATGAAGGAATTAGCTACAACAGAAAAATATAAAATTTTAGAAAATTTATCTTATACTGAAAGAGAATTCTCTAATCTTTTATTTTCTTCCAATTCAAAAGAACAGTATACAACAGAAGATTATAGAAAAGCTGTTATTATAGAACTTCGTTCTGGAACAGGAGGAGATGAAGCATGTTTTTTTGTTGAAGATATATTAAGAATGTATACAATGTATTTCAAAAAATCTGGATGGAAATATAAAATTATACACGCTCAAAAAGGAGGGATAAAAGGATACAAAGAAATTATTTTAGATGTTAATGGAGAAAAAGGAGTTTATGGGAATTTAAAATTTGAATCTGGAGTACATAGAGTCCAAAGGATTCCAAAAACAGAATCTCAAGGTAGAGTACATACATCTGCTATAACCGTTGCCGTACTACCTAAAGTAAAAGATATAGAAGTCAACATTAATTTAAATGATATCAAAAAAGATACTTTTAGATCTAGTGGATCTGGAGGTCAACATGTAAATAAAACAGAATCTGCCGTACGATTAACTCATATTCCAAGTAAAATTACAGTAGAATGTCAAGAAGAACGTTCTCAACATAAAAATTTTGAAAAAGCTATAAGTGTTTTACGATCACGTATTTATCAAAATGAAAAAGAAAAAAGATTAAAAAAAATATCTATAAAAAGAAAATCCTTAGTTTCTACTGGAGATCGTTCCGTAAAAATTCGAACCTATAACTATCCTAGAAATAGAGTTACGGATCATAGAATTCATAAATCTATTTATGATCTGGCAGGATTTATGAATGGAAATATTCAAGAAATGATTAATATATTAAAATTAGCTGAAAAAAAATAATATTTTATCCTATATACATTTTATGTATTTGATAATAAAAAATCTAAGTCTATATTATCTAAAAAATTTGTATGATAATTCCCTTCTATAAAATCATTATTTTGCATAAGTTTTCTGTGAAAAGGAAGTGTTGTATGTATTCCTTCTATCACAAATTCATCTAAAGAACGACGCATTTTTTCTATAGTTTCTTTTCTACTTGTTGCTGTTGTAATAATTTTAGCAATCATAGAGTCATAAAAATGGGAAACAAAATATCCTGCATAAATATGTGTATCAATACGGACACCTTTCCCTCCAGGTAAATGCATTTGAGTAATTTTTCCAGGAACTGGGCGAAAATTTTTATATGGTTCTTCTGCATTAATTCTACATTCTATTGAATACATTTTTGGATAACAATTTTTTTTTCTAGAAAGTTTTTTTCCATAAGCTAAAAATATTTGTTCCTGAATTAAATCTAAACCTGTTATTTCTTCGGTAATAGTATGTTCTACTTGTATTCTTGGATTCATTTCCATAAAATAAAAATTCTTATTTTGATCGACCAAAAACTCTATAGTTCCTACTCCTTCATAATGAAGATATTCACCTGCTTTAACAGCTTTTTCTCCCATTTTTTTTCTAAGAGATGGAGTTAGAAAAGGAGAAGGCGCTTCTTCTACCAATTTTTGATTTCTCCTTTGAATAGAACAATCTCTTTCTGATAAATGACATACTTCTCCATATTTATCTCCTATAATTTGGATTTCTATATGTCTTGGATTCAAGATTAATTTTTCTATATACATATCTTTTTTCCCGAAACAAGCCCAGGCCTCTTTTTTAGCTTCTTCCCAAGAGTTTTTTAAATGATCTTTATCTAAAACAGATCGTATTCCTTTTCCTCCTCCTCCTGAAACAGATTTTATAATAATCGGATATCCTATTTTATCTGCAATACCCTCTATTTCTCTATAAGATGATTCTCCAAAACAATCAGATCCAGGTAAACAAGAAATCCCAATTTTTTTCATAGTTTTCTTAGCTAAAATTTTATTTCCTATTTGAACCATATGATTAGGTTTTGCCCCAATAAACTTGATACCATGTTTCTGGCACATAGAAGAAAAATATGCATTTTCAGATAAAAATCCATATCCAGGATGAATTGCGTCTGCATTTGTTATTTCTGCTGCAGAAATCAAATTTGGAATATTTAAATAAGATTGATATGGAGGAGGTGGACCAATGCATACAGCTTCGTCCGCAAAATAAACATGAAGACTATGTTTATCTTCGGTAGAATAAACAGCTACGGTTTTAATTCCCATTTCTTTAGCTGTTCGTATAATTCGTAAAGCAATTTCTCCACGATTAGCTATTAATATTTTTTTAAACATAAAAATTTAACAATTAGGATCTAATATAAATAAAGGCTGATCATAATCAACTGGAGAACTATCTTCCACTAGTATTTTAATCAGCTTTCCATTTACTTCAGATTCAATATCATTAAATAATTTCATCGCTTCTATAACACAAATTTTTGTTCCTATTCTTATTTCATCTCCTACTTTAACAAAAGGTTCTTTATCTGGATGAGGTTTTCTATAAAATGTTCCTATCATAGGAGATTTTATAGTTAAATATTCATTTTCTTTTTCTACTTTATAAAATCTATCAGAAAAATCAGAAATATAAGAAGATGATGATGAAGATATTTTAGTAGAATTAGCAGGATTCCATGATTTTTTTTCATTTTTCATCAATGCTCTATTCTTCATGTAAATTTCAGTATTTCCTATTTTTATCTTTATTTCATCAATATTAGAATCCGAAATAAACTGAATCAGAGATTTAATTTTTTTTAAATCCATAATTTTAATTTTTATGAGGATTCTTTTTTATTTTTACTATATACAATCTTTCCTCTATAATAGAGTTTGTTATCATGCCAATATGCATGATGGTATAAATGTTTTTTATTTGTTAAAACACATTTTTCTAATAAAGGTTCTTTTATTTTTAAATGACTTCTTCTCTTATCTCTTCTAGATTTAGATTGTCTTCTTTTAGGATGAGCCATAAATAACATATTTAATAAATTGCTAATTTAGAAATAAAATTAGATGTGTTAAATAATTTTTATATCTTCCATATTCATATAAATAGAATTATTTATTATATTTTTTTTTATGAATCAATTAACCAAACGTAATGAAAATTACTCAAAATGGTACAATGAAATAATTGTAAAATCAGAGTTAGCAGAATTTTCCGGAATACGTGGTTTTATGATAATAAAACCATATGGATATTCTTTATGGGATAGGATGAAAAAAATACTAGATAAAATGTTAAAATTAACTGGACATCAAAACATTTATTTTCCTTTGCTTATTCCAAAATCTGCTTTTTCAAAAGAAAAAGAACATACTGAAATTTTTTCTGAAGGATGTGCAATAGTTACACATTCTAGATTAAAAAAAAATAAAGATAAAGAAGAATTAATTGTTGATCCTGAATCTAAATTACAAGAAGAACTAGTAATTAGACCTACCTCAGAAAGTATAATATGGAAAACTTACAAACGTTGGATTCAATCTTATCGAGACTTACCTCTTTTATTAAATCAGTGGGGAAATGCATTAAGATGGGAAATGAGAACTCGCTTTTTTTTAAGAACTACTGAATTTTTATGGCAAGAAGGGCATACTGCGCATTCTACAGAAAAAGAAGCAATAGAAGAAGCTATTAAAATATTAAATATTTATACAGATTTTTCAGAAAAATTTATGGCTATTCCTGTATTACAGGGAATAAAACCATATATGGATAAATTTTCTGGATCAGAAAAAACATATTGTATAGAAGCGCTTATGCAAGATGGAAAAGCTTTGCAAATTGCCACTTCACATTTTTTAGGACAAAATTTTTCAAAAGCTTTTGATGTAAAATTTACTAATTTTAACGGAAAAAAAGAATATGCATGGGGAACTTCTTGGGGGGTATCTACAAGATTAATAGGTGGATTAATCATGTCTCATTCTGATGATAAAGGATTAATTTTACCTCCAAAAATAGCTCCTATACAAATTATTATAATACCTATATATTATGAAAAAAAATATATTATTATTAATAAAATAGCAGAAGATATTTTAAATTCTTTAAAAGAAAAAAAAATAAGAGTAAAATATGATAATAGAGAAATATTTACTCCAGGATGGAAATTTCATGAATATGAAATGAAAGGAATTCCCATACGAATTAGTATAGGAAAAAATGAAATACAAAATGGGGAAGTAGAAATTTTTAGAAGAGATACATATGAAAAAATATATCTACCTTGGATTGATTTAAAAAATTCCATACCAAAATTACTAGATGAAATACAAAAAAATATTTATAAAAAAGCTTTTCATAGAACTCAAAGATTAATCATTAAATCAGATTATTACAATGATTTTAAAAATCAAATAAATCATTCAGGAGGGTTTATTTTTGCTCATTGGGATGGAACAAAAAATACAGGTAAAAAAATACAAAAAGAAACAGAAGCAACTATACGTTGTATTCCTATGTATAATGAAAAGGAAAAAGGAAAATGTATTTTTTCAGGAAAGCCTTCTTTACAAAGGGTCGTTTTTTCTAAATCCTATTAAATATTTTTTAATTTTCCTTTAAAATTATTGATAGATGAATAATTTTTTTTTTCTAAAATAAAAGTCAATTCTTTTTTTAATCTCTCGAATACCATAATTCCCTCTTTCATAAATTGTGTTCCAATTTGAACAGCGCTCGCTCCACATAATATATGTTCAAAAATATCTTTTCCAGAAGAAATTCCTCCACATCCTATTATAGAAATGTCTTTTCTAAGATAAGTATAAAACTTATGAATATTAGCCAAAGCAAATGGCTTTATAATTGATCCACCTATCCCTCCAAATCCTTTTTTTGGTCGTATGACTATTGATTCTTTATTG
This sequence comes from Blattabacterium cuenoti, assembly GCF_014251695.1. Lineage (NCBI taxonomy): Bacteria > Pseudomonadati > Bacteroidota > Flavobacteriia > Flavobacteriales > Blattabacteriaceae > Blattabacterium > Blattabacterium cuenoti. The sequence continues at coordinate 135,002 of NZ_CP059195.1, forward strand.
GCATCAATAAAGAGACCATTAGGTAAACTATTAATACAAGTAACAAAAAAAATAGGAAATTGATTTAAAATCAATGCTATATTTTTAATATGTGCATCTTGAAAATAAGGAGGCAGTTTAATTCCTAAAGGTTTTTTATTAAATTTAAATATATTTTCCATGAAATTTGATATTTTGCAAAAATCATAACCTAATATATTTTCTTTTTCAATAAGATTAGGACAAGACAAATTTAATTCTATAGCAGTTATTTTTGAAGATTGATTTGCTTTTTTAACGAGAAAATAATTTTCTTCTGTAGATAATCCAGATATAGAAAGAAAAATAGGTTTATTTATTTTTTTTCTTTCTAAAAAATTTAGATAAAAATTGATCCCAAGATTAGGCAATCCCATAGAATTTATACTTCCCATATCCCATTCAAAATATCTAGGGGGGACATTTCCTTCTCTTGGTTTGTATGTACAACTTTTTGTAACAACTACACCAGAAAAACTATTTAATAAATTGGATAGTTCTTGATCTGTAGAACAAAGAACTCCTGACGCATTCATAATACATAACGGAAGTTTTATTCCGTTTATATTAGTAGAAATATCTATTTTTTTCATAATCATATTAATTCATTTTAATAATATCCAAGTATAAAATTTTTAACTTTATACAAACAGCTTTTTTTATGGAAGAAAAAGAACAATTTTTTTTAGAAATTTATAATTTAGGAATCATAAAATTTGGAAATTTTACATTAAAAAGTGGGATGAATTCTCCTATATACATAGATTTTCGTCCAATAGCTTCTAGACCAGATTTATTAATAAAATTATCTGATTTACTAATTCATGAAGTTCAATCTTGTAATTTTGAACTAATTTGTGGAGTACCATACGCTGCTTTGCCTATAGCTACTACTTTATCCTTGAGATCAAAAATTCCATTAATTATTAAAAGAAAAGAAAATAAAGGATATGGAACAGAACGAATGATTGAAGGAATATATAAAACAGGACAAAACTGTCTGATTATAGAAGATGTTATCACAAGTGGAGATAGTTTATTAAAAACTTTAATAGATCTTGAAAAAGAAGGTTTAATAATTAAAAATATTATGTCTATTCTTGATAGAGAACAAGGAGGAATAGAAAATATAAAAAAAAGAGGATATAACATACGAACTTTATTTAGAATAGGAGAAGTTTTCAAAATTTTAGAAAAAAAACATTTCTTAAAGGAGAAAGAAATACATATGATTCAATTTTTTTTTCAAAAAAAAAATATCAAAAATATTCAAAATAAGCGAATCTCTTATGAAGAAAAAAAAGAAATAATTTCTCATCCTATAGGAAAAAAACTTATAGACATTACCTTGAAAAAAAAAACAAACTTAATAGTTTCTGCTGATCTAATACATTCTAAAAATATTTTAAAATTAGTCAATTTAATTGGCGATAGAATTTGTGGATTAAAACTTCATGTAGATATTATAAATGATTTTTCGTTTTCATTTATAAATTATCTTAAAAAAATTTCTATAGAAAAAAAATTTTTATTATTAGAAGATAGAAAATTATGTGATGTTGGTTCAACTAATTATCTTCAATTGCATTATGGAATCCATAAAATTTCTTCTTGGGCAGATATCATTACGATCCACGTCCTTTCTGGTAGTATGAGTTTACAAAACTTGAATATTCCTTCTAATATGGGATTGATTACAATATCTGAGATGTCTTCTTGTGGAAGATTATCCGATGATAATTATATAAGAAAAGCACTAAAGATTTCTTTAAAAAATTCAAAAGTTATTGGGACTGTAGCACAAAGAAAAGTAGATGATAGATTGTTACTATTTACTCCTGGTATTCATTTTTCTAAACAAAAAAATAACGTAGGAAATAATTATATTCATCCTGTTCAAGCTTTTGAAAAAAATGGAAGTGATTTTATTATTGTGGGAAAAGGGATTTATCAATCTGGTAATCCAAAAATAGCAGCAGAAAAATATAGAAACGCAGGATGGAAAGCTTATATAAATGGACTATGAATAATCATATTCTATTGACAGAATAGAAGTTTCTAAAAAAAAAATTAATGATACTGATTATATTTTTATTTAATTTGTATATATAGTCATATTTTATATATATAATAAAAAATTCTTTTTAAGAAATTTTGAGTATGAAATGGATAAATTCATTAATTAGTTGTTTTATGATACTTTTTAGCATTATAGACATATTAGGGAATGCTCCCATAATTATGGGATTTAAATCAAAGGGGAATATTATAGAGACTAAAAAAGTTATAATTACTTCTCTTATAATATTTTTATCATTCCTTTTTTTAGGACAACCTATGTTAAAACTCATTGGAGTTGATGTCCATTCATTTTCTGTTGCTGGATCCATAGTATTATTTTTCATTGGTTTAGAAATGATATTAGGGAGAGATCTTCATAAGGTCACAAAAAATGCTCAAACTTCTATTGTACCAATAGCTTTTCCACTTATAGCTGGGCCTGGATCTTTAACCACTTTGATTTCATTAAGAGCAACTTATGATGTTAATATCATTCTTTTATCTCTTATTTTGAATATGATCGTCGTTTATTTTGTAATAGATAGATGTGATTTTATAGCAGAAAAAATTGGTAATAACGGATTAGATATTTTAAAGAAAATATTTGGAATTGTTTTATTAGCTTTTGCAGTAAAAATTTTTGGTGCTAATGCTAGTCAATTGTTTCAACAATAATTTTTTTTATTTTATTGAAAATTTTTATAATAGATTCATTAACATTTTTAAATTCAGGTAAATCAAAAGCTTTATAAATAAAAATTATATAATAATTTTTATTTATAATCTCTTTTTCTAAAATTGATTTATTTAAAAAAAAAGAAGCTTTCAATAAACGCTTTATTCTATTTCTATGAACTGATTTTTTAAAATTTTTTTTTTACTAAAGTTCCAACGAGGTTTATTGACAAATTTTTTTTAAAATTTGTTTTTTTTGATAAAAAAACAGATAAAATAGGATATATAAACAAATATTTTCCATTTTTTATTACTTTCTCAAAAATTTTTTTTTCTTGAAATTGCATTTTTAATATGTTAATAAATAATTAAAATTTATTCATAATTTATCATAAACTCTTCTAATTTAGTAACCATTCCTATAGGACCGCAAAAAAATGGAGTTCTTTGATGTAATTTAGTAGGTTTTATGTCTAAAATACGTTTTTTTCCATTGGAAGCTTTCCCTCCAGCTTCTTCTGCTAAAAAAGCCATAGGATTACATTCATAAAGCAATCTTAATTTTCCTTCTGGAGAAGAAGCTGTTTTAGGATAAATATATATTCCTCCTTGTATTAGATTTCTATGAAAATCCCCCACTAAAGATCCAATATATCTTGCTGTATAGGGTCTATTATCTTTTTGTTCTTGACAATATCTAATAAATCTCCTAATTCCATTCGAAAATTTTGCATAATTTCCTTCATTAATAGAATAAATTCTTTCCGCATTAGGAAAACGAAGATTCGAATGAGATAAGTAAAATGTTCCAACTGAAGGATCTAAAGTAAATCCATGTACTCCATTTCCAATACTATATACCAATATAGTAGAGGATCCATAAATAATATATCCTGCAAGAATTTGTTTATTTCCTTTTTGCAAAAAATCTTCTATTGTTAAATTCATTTGAATAGAAGATTTTCTCATATATACAGAAAATATAGTTCCAATAGATACGTTTACATCTATATTAGAAGAACCATCAAGTGGATCTATTAAAACAATACATTGATTTTTGAAAAAATTTTCTTGTTCCCCTTTGATTACTATAAAATCTTTACTTTCTTCAGAAGCTATTCCGCATACAACATTTCTACTTTTAAAAGATTCTATGAAAGCTCGATGAGCAAAATCATCTAATTTTTGTTGATTTTCTCCTTGAATATTAGTAAAGCCAGAACTTCCTATAAGTTCTTCTGTTAATCCTGCTTTATTGACTTCTTTATGAATTGCTTTAGAAGCTAATTTTATAGAACTAAATAATCGTAATAATGCTTCAGTTGAATATGAAAAACGATCTCTATTTTCTATAATAAATTCTCCTAATGTATACATGCATTTATCAGGAAATACTTTTTTTATAATATAAAGATCAGATTTTTTTTTAAAAAAACTTTATATCATATTTTAATTTATATACAAATTTTTGTTTAAATATGATAAATTAACTTTTTAGGTTATTATGAATTTTATATATTTCTATTAATTTTATCTTTTAATGAAAATTATACAAATATCATTCATATTATTATGGCGTACATGGTTTTTTATAATAAATATATTTCTGATACCTTTATGGGCCGGAGCATCTATCCCTTTTCTTTTTAAAGAGAAACATTACACCATCGCATATTGGTTTCATCAAATGTGGGCTAGAAGTAATCTTTTCCTCATGGGTTTTTGGTATGTATTAGAAAAAGATAAAGAAATATTAGATAAAAATAAACAATATGTAATTATCAGTAATCATAGTTCTATAATGGATATTATGTTAATTTACTCTTTGATGAGAGATCATCCTTTGGTTTTTGTGGGTAAGGCAGAATTAGCTAAGCTCCCTTTTTTTGGATTTGTTTATAAAAAAAGTAATATTCTTATTGACAGGAATAATTTATCTAGTTGTATAAAAGTATTTAAAAAAATAGAAGATAAAGTCGTCTCTGGAAAAAGTGTTTGTATCTTTCCAGAAGGAGGTGTTCCTAAACCTTATATTTTTTTGGACCATTTTAAGAGTGGAGCTTTTTTTATCGCTATTATTAAAAAAATCCCTATTATTCCTTTTACGATAGCTGATATAAAAACAAAATTTCCTAGTTTTTCTATCATAAAAGGAAGACCAGGAAAAATTAGGATTAAACAACATCATTCCATATCAACAAAAAATTTATCCTTAAAAGATAAGGATAATTTAAAAGAAAAATGTTTTAATTTAATTAAATATCAATTAGAAAAATTTGAACGTGAAAAATAAAATAATTAATTTCATGAATTATTCGTGAACAAAAAAATTCATATTTATACTGACGGTTCTTCAAAAGGTAATCCTGGCCCAGGAGGGTATGGAATTTTTATAGAAATATTTTTTGGTTATTATTATAATAGAAAAATAATTTCAGAAGGATTTCGTTATACAACTAATAATAGAATGGAATTATTATCAGTAATAGTGGGATTAGAAAAAATCAAAAACAAAAAACAAAATATTGTTATTTTTACTGATTCTAAATATATAGTGAATACTGTCCAAAATAAATGGATTTATAAATGGAAAAAAAATAATTTTCACAATAAAAAAAATGTAGATTTGTGGAAAAGATTTTTAGATTTATTTTATAACCATTCTATTATATTTCATTGGATAAAAAGTCACAATTATCATTATATCAATGATTTTTGCGACCGATTATCTGTAGGGGCTTCTAAAAAAAAAAGTCTAAAAATAGATTACGTATATGAAAAACAGACATAAACTAGCATAATTTTTTTGTCTAATAATTTCATATATAATTATAGACATTGCATTACTGACATTTAATGAGTCTATATATCCAAACATAGGAATAGTTATAATTTTATTAGATTTTTTTAACCAAATATTTGATACTCCCTTATTTTCAGAACCAAAAACAATAGCTATATTATTACAATGAGAAAATTTAGTCTGATATAGATTCATTACTTTTTTGTGTTTATAAAATCCTGTTGTTACAATTTTTATTTTATTTTTTTGTAACCAATACATGATTGATTCTATTTTTTCAATAAAAATATTTCTTGTAAAAATACTTCCTAAACTACATCTGATAATATTAGAATTATATACATAAGTTTTCATGTTACATAGTATAATAATATTAATATTTACAGCATCAGCTATTCTTAACATAGATCCTATATTTCCCGGTTTTTCTATCCCATCTAGGATAAGTATTAAAGAAGAATTTTGATTAGAAATTTTTATATTTTTCAATTGATTCATATATTTTTTTTCTTTAAATAAAGCAATAATTCCACTAGAATTATCTCTATACGCTAATTTTTTAAAAATTTTTATACTAATCAAAAAAGTTATAGAATGAAATGACTGAATCATTTCATATTTATGAAATATTTTTTCACATATAAATATTTTTGTTGGAGTAAAATTTCCTTTTATAGCCATTTCAAATTCTTTTATTCCTTCAACAAAAAAAATATTCATATTATTTTTTTTGTTAAAAATTTTTATCAAATATTTAATTTTTGTATTTTGAATACTGAATATTTTTTTCATATTTGTTTATATAATGATTTATAATAAATCCGATGATTTGGTTTATATGAATATGGCAGTGGAACATTCAAAATTATCTTTTTGTAAAAAAAAAAAAGTAGGGGCTGTCATAGTTAAAAATAAAAAAATTATATCCAATGGATATAATCGTACTCCACACGGATTGAATCATATATGTGAAGATCATAACGGAGATACAAAATGGTATGTTATACATGCAGAAGCAAATGCTATATTAAAAATATCTTCTTCTTTTTTATCCTGTAAAGGAGCTTCTATATATATTACTCATTTTCCATGTAAAGAATGTTGTAAACTCATTTATTTATCTAATATAAAAAGAGTTATTTATTTATATGAAAAAAATGATGAAGGATTTATTTTTTTAAGTAAATTTAAAATAAAAATAGAAAAACTAAATTAAATATATATTTTTTTTACAAATTGTTATTAAAAAAACCCAGGTGGCGAAATTGGTAGACGCGTTGGACTCAAAATCCAATGATTTAATATCATGCGGGTTCGAATCCCGCTCTGGGTATGTTCTTATTTTTAGAATAAAAAATATCTTTGAGAAAGAGGTAAAACATCAGAAGGATGAGATATTATTTTTTCTCCGTTTATGTAAACATTATAAGTTTTGGGATCTACTTCCAAATTAGGGATTTCTCCATTTAATATCATGTTTTCTTTAGATAAAGAACGACATCCTCTCACTATTTTTATTTGTTTTTTGATTTTATTGTTTTCAACAAAACCATTATTGATTGCATTTATTGATACAAAAATACTGCTAAGTTTGGGTTCAAAATATCCAAACATTTTTCGATACATAAACGGTTGAGGTGTAGGGATAGTAGCATTAGGATCTCCCATTCCAGCATAGACAATCATCCCACTTTTTATAACTAACTCAGGTTTGACTCCAAAAAAAGAAGGTTTCCATAATACTAAATCTGCCATTTTTCCGATATGAATAGATCCTACATATTCAGAAATTCCATGAGTTATAGAAGGATTTATAGTATATTTTGAAATGTATCTTTTAACTCTAAAATTATCATTTTTTGAATGATCTTCATTAAGATATCCTCTTTGTTTTTTCATTTTATCAGCTGTTTGCCATGTTCGTTTCACTATCTCACCTATTCGACCCATAGCTTGAGAATCTGAACTAGTCATACTAATGGCTCCTATATCATGCAAAACTCCTTCTGCACTAATAGTTTCAGATCTTATACGGGATTTCGCAAAAGCAATATCTTCTGGTAAATTAGAATCTAAATGATGACAAATCATTAACATATCTAAATGTTCATCTATAGTATTACAAGTATAAGGCATAGTAGGACTTGTTGATGAAGGTAAAATATTAGAAAATGATATAACTTTCAATAAATCAGGAGCATGTCCCCCTCCAGCTCCTTCTGTATGATAAGTGTGAATTGTTCTATTTTTGAATATTTTTAAAGTATCTTCTACATAACCTGATTCATTTAGAGAATCTGTATGTATGTTAACTTGTACATCCAATTTCTCTGCTACATTTAAGCATTGATCTATAACATGGAAAGTGCTCCCCCAATCTTCATGTATTTTTAATCCACCTGCTCCAGCCTTAATTTGTTCAATCAAAGCTTCGGGACGAGAACTATTTCCACTTGCAAGAAAAATGAAATTAATAGGAATATGATCTGTGCTTTTTAACATTCTTTGAATGTTCCATACCCCTGAAGTACAATTTGTAGCTATAGTTCCGGTGGCTGGGCCTGAACCCCCTCCAATAATAGTAGTTGTTCCACTTTCTAATGCTACTTCAAATAATTGTGGACATATATAATGAACATGACTATCTACACTTCCAGCTGTTACTATAATATTTTCTGAAGATATGACTTCTGTTCCTACTCCAATATACATATTAGACGTAACTCCGTCCATAAAATATGGATTTCCTGCTTTCCCTATGCCTACAATGATTCCATTTTTAATTCCTATATCTGCTTTTACGATTCCCCAATAATCTACAATAATAGCATTGGTTAATACTAAATCTAAAACTCCTTCATCTTTTGTAGCAAATGGATGTTGTCCCATTCCATCTCTAATAACTTTTCCTCCTCCGAAAACACATTCATCGCCATAAATAGTATAGTCTTTTTCTATTTCAATCCATAAAGAGGTATCCCCTAAACGGATTTTATCTCCTTTAGTGGGACCATACATACTTGCATAAGATTTTCTATCTATTTTTTTCATATATCATATAGTTGTATTTTCTTTTCCTGAAAAGCCATAAATTTTTTTACTTCCTCCAATTTCTACTAACATAACTTCTTTTGTTTCTCCTGGTTCAAAACGAACAGATCTCCCAGAAGGGATATCCAGTCTATATCCTTTCGTTCCTTCTCTATCAAAAAGAAGAGCAGAATTTGTTTCAAAAAAATGAAAATGAGATCCTATTTGAATAGGACGAGTTCCTGTATTGGATACTATTCTTACTATACGAGATCTTCCAGGTAATAACACAATATCTTCATTTAGAAGATCATATTGTCCTGGAATGAGATTAGAATTTGTTTTTCTATTTTTTTTGATAGGATGGTGTATGGTAACTAGTTTTGTTCCATCAGGAAAAGTTGCTTCTACTTGAACATTGTGAAGTAATTCATACACTCCATCCATAACTTGTTCATCGTTCAGAATATTTCCTGCTTCATACATGAGATCTTTTACTGTTTTTCCATCACGAGCTCCTTCCATCACATAATGAGTGATTAAAGCTAAAGATTCTGGATAATTTAATTTTAATCCTCTTTTTAAACGTTTTTTTGCCAATTCTCCAGCCATGTGAAGAAGAATTTTTTCCTTTTCATAAGAAGTTAAATGCATATGCTTTCTTTAATTTAATTCATTAACATAATACAAACAAACAACAGTTATAATATAATTAAATTATATGGGTTTAAAGTTATGAAATATTATAATAATGAAAGAGAATAGAATTGTTTTTCATCCTTATTGTAGACCCAAAATCTTTCTCTATACAATGAAAAAACATTTAATATAAATCAAAAATAAAAAAAAAGAACCCCTCCCCATAAATTATCATTATTTTTGTTCCCATCTTTAATAAGAATGGGAAAATTGTTTTAAAAAATAATTAAAAAATGCAAGTTTTAAAATTTGGAGGTAGTTCCGTAGCTCATTCTGATGCTATAAAACGTATTTGTACTTTATTAGAAAAAAAATCAAAAGGAAGATATGCTATTGTTGTATCTGCATTAGGAAATATTACGGATCAGTTAATACAATGTGGTAAATTAGCTTCTGAAAGAAAAAATATTTATAAAAATATATTAGAAAAAATAGAGATTCGACATCTTAATATTATAAGAGAATTGTTTCCTATAACCTATCAAAGTCATTTAATTAGCTGGATTAAAAAAAATATAAATGATTTAGAAAGTTTATGTGATGGAATTTTTCAAGTAGAAGAACTTTCGAAACGTTCTTTAGATAAAATTATGAGTTTTGGAGAATTGAGCTCTTCTTTTCTAATTGCAGAAAAATTGAAACAATCCGGTTTAGATGCAATTTGTAAAGATAGTAGAGATTTAATTATTACAGATTCTCAATTTGGATGTGCACAAGTAGATTTTATAACAAGTAATCATCATATTATTCAGTTTTTTCGTGAAAAAACATCAGAATATATCATTTTACCAGGATTTATAGGTTCTACATTAGAAAGCGAAACCACTACTCTTGGAAGAGGAGGATCTGATTATACTGCGGCTATCTTAGCCGCAGCTATATCTGCTAGTTTACTTGAAATATGGACGGATGTAAGTGGAATGATGACAGCAAACCCAAAAATTGTAAATCAAGCTTTTCCTATCAAAGAAATTTCTTATGAGGAGGCTATGGAATTATCACATTTTGGAGCAAAAGTCATTTATCCTCCTACGATTCAACCTGCTATGAAAAAACATATTCCGATACAAATAAAAAACACTTTCTCTCCTTTAGATCCGGGAACTTTAATTTATATTAATAAAAATACAAATATTAGTCAACCTGTTACCGGAATATCTGGAATTCAAAATATGGCATTGCTCACCTTAGAAGGAAGTGGTATGGTAGGAATCCCAGGATATTCCAAACGTTTATTCGAAGCGTTATCACGTGAAAAAATAAATGTTATATTTATAACTCAAAGTTCTTCAGAACATTCAATTACTACAGGAATTCATGAAACGGATGTTATAAAAGCAAAAACTGGAATAGACAGCGAATTTTCTCAGGAAATTCATCAAAAACGTATTGATCCATTAAGAATAGAAAATGATCTTTGCATCATCGCTGTGGTAGGAGATAATATGAAAAATCTTCATGGAACCAGTGGAAAAATGTTTTCTGCTTTAGGAAGAAACAGTATTAATGTTAGAGCTATAGCACAAGGATCTACTGAGAAAAATATATCAGCTGTTATTAAAAAAATAGATTTTAAAAAGGCATTAAATACTTTACATGAAGCTTTTTTTGAAAGACCACCAAAACAAATTAATCTTTTCATTTGTGGAGTGGGAAAAGTAGGAAGTAAATTATTGGAACAGATAGATCAACAACAAAATTACTTATTAAAAGAATTAAAACTTCAAGTTAGAGTCATTGGATTAGCTAACAGCAAGAAAATGTATTTTAATGATAATGGAATTAGTTTAAATAATTGGGAAAAATATTTGAATCAAAAAGGTATGAATATGAATATATATTCTTTTATGGAGGAAGTATGGAAATTTAATCTTAGAAATAGTTTATTTGTTGATAATACAGCTAGTGAAGAAATGGCAATGACCTATGATAAATTTTTAAAAAATGGAATAGGAGTTATTACTTGTAATAAGATAGCTTGTTCTTCAGATTATGATCATTATAAAAAATTAAAAACACTTTCTAGACATTTCAAAGCTCCATTTTTATTCGAAACGAATGTTGGAGCTAGTCTTCCCGTTATTAGTACACTTAACGATTTAATTAATAGTGGAGATAAAATAAATAAGATTGAAGCTGTATTATCAGGAAGTTTAAATTTTATATTCAATCATTTTGTAGGAGACAAATCTTTTTTAGAAGTAGTAAAAGAAGCTCAATTGAAAGGATATACGGAACCTGATCCTAGAATTGATTTAAGTGGATTAGATGTTATGCGAAAAATACTAATTTTAGCAAGAGAATGTGGTTCTCCATTAGAACTTAGTGATATTCATAAGAAATCTTTTCTTCCAAAAACTTGTTCAAATTCGACTTCTATAGATAATTTTTATCAAGAATTATATAGATATAGAGATTACTTTTTTAAAATCAGAAGTGAAGCGGAAAAACATAAAAAACGTTTACGTTTTATTGCACGTTATGAAAATGGGGGGGCTTTTGTTGGATTAGAATCTATTTCACAAATTCATCCATTTTTTCAATTAGAAGGAAAAGATAATATGGTTTTATATAATACATATCGTTATGCTGAACAGCCTTTGATTATAAAAGGAGCAGGTGCTGGAGCAGAAGTGACTGCATCTGGAATTTTTTCAGATATTATTAAAGCTACTAAATAAAAATCATGAAGGGAATTAAAATATTTTCACCAGCTACTGTAGCTAATTTAGCTTGTGGATTTGATATAATTGGATTAGCTTTGGATTTTCCTAAAGATGAAATCTTTTTATATAAATCTAATAATCCAGGAATACGTATAAATCGAATATATGGATCATCGTTACCTAATGATCAAAGAAAAAATGTGGCATTTGTAGCTTTACAATTTTTATTAAAAAAATATCAACAAAAACAAAAATTTGATAAAGATAAAAAAATAGGATTTGAAATTGAATTAATTAAAAATATTCATCCTGGAAGCGGTATAGGTTCTAGTGCAGCTAGTGCAGCAGGTGTTGTTTTTGGAGCTAATATTCTATTAGGAAACCCTTTTAGCACTATACAATTAATACGTTTTGCAATGGAAGGGGAACGTATTGCAAGTGGAACGGCTCATGCTGATAACGTTGCTCCTGCTATTATGGGAGGGGTAACATTAGTAAGAAGTTATCAACCATTGGATATTACGAAATTACATGTTCCTAATGAATTATGGATCAGCGTTATACACCCACAAATTGAAGTTAAAACGTCAGATGCTAGAGTAATTTTAAAACAAAAAATATTGATGACAGATGCTATTAGACAGTGGGGAAATGTAGGGGCATTAGTAGCAGGTTTATATCGAGAAGATTATGGTTTAATAAGTAGATCATTGGAAGATGTAATTGTCGAACCTATACGAGCCATGCTCATTCCAGCCTTTTATGAATTAAAAATAAAATGTAAGGAAATAGGAGCTTTGGGGGGAGGAATTTCAGGGTCAGGCCCATCTGTTTTTATGCTTAGTAAAGGAAATTATACGGCAAAAAAAGTTACGGAAGTAATGAATCAAGTGTATTATCCATTAAAAGTTGATTATAAAACTTATACTTCTCCTATTAATCAACAAGGAGTTAAGTGGAATAAAATATTATAAAATTATAAATAATTATTATTCGTATATGTTATGTTATATTACAGTTTAAAAAACTATCAAAATTTAGTTTCTTTTGAAGATGCCGTTTTAACAGGTTTATCGCCTGATGGTGGATTATATATGCCTAAATATATTCCTAAATTAGAACCTCAGTTTTTTCATAAACTCCCCTTTTTTGATATGTATGCGATTGCCATGTTTATTATAAAACCTTATATAGGAAAATATATACCAGAAAAATTTCTTGATCAAATTATTCATGATACTTTAAATTTTTCTTTTCCATTAAAAAAAATACATGATAATATTCACGTATTAGAACTTTTTCATGGCCCCACTTTAGCTTTTAAAGATGTAGGAGCTCAGTTTATAGCAGGATGCTTAAGTTTTTTTTCTAAAAAATTAGAAAAAAATGTAACGGTTTTAGTGGCAACTTCAGGAGATACCGGAGGTGCTGTCGCTAAAGGATTCCATAAAAAACAAGGAATAGAAGTCGTTATTTTGTATCCATATAATGGGATTAGTTCTTTACAAAAAAAACAAATCACAACATTGGGAGAGAATATTCTAGCTGTAGAAATACATGGGAGTTTCGATGATTGTCAGAATTTGGTAAAAAAAGCCTTTTTAGATAAGGAAATAAACAAAAAATATATATTAACTTCAGCTAATTCTATTAATGTAGGGAGATGGCTCCCTCAAATGTTTTATTATTTTTTAGCTTACAGACAGATAATTGTGAAAAATCTTATAGAAATAATTTTTTCAGTTCCTAGTGGAAATTTTGGAAATCTTTTCGCAGGAATGATTGCTGAAAAAATGGGATTACCTATAAAATTTTTTATTGCATCTACAAATGTTAATGATACTGTTCCTAGATTTTTAAAATCTGAAAAATATCATCCTCTTCCGGTAAAAAAAACTATATCAAATGCTATGGATATATCTAATCCAAGTAATTTTTCTAGAATATGGCATTTATATAAAAAAAATATATTTCAATTAAGAAAAAAATTATCTTCCTATAAATTCACGGATGAAGAAACTTTGAAAAGTATAGAATTTATATGGAAAAAATATAAATACATGTTAGATCCACATGGGGCTATTGGTTATTTAGGACTTAAACAATATTTACAAGAAATTAATAATACTTCAGATCCAGCTATTTTTTTAGAAACAGCTCATCCTATTAAATTTTTAGATCATATGCCATCTTTTTTACAAAAAAAAATAGTCATTGATCAGGAACTAGAAGTATTTTTAAAAATGAAAAACATAACTAAAAAAATATCATTATCCAATGATTTTAATATTTTCAAAAGTTGGTTTTTAGAAAAAAAATAAAATAATTTTTAAATGGCTACATCTCCCTTAATATGAGGAAAAGGATTATAATTTTTTAACTCAAAGTCTTCAAAACGAAATTGAAAAATATTTTTTACAGAAGAATTAAGAACCATTTTAGGAAGTTTCCTTGGAGTTCTTTTCATTTGTAATTGAATTTGTTTAATATGATGATTATAGATATGAGCATCTCCTATAGTATGAATAAATTCTTTTTCTTTTAGATGCAAAATTTTAGCCAACATACTTAGTAATAAAGCATAAGAGGCTATATTAAATGGTAAACCAATAAAAATATCTGCACTTCTTTGATATAAAAGTAACGATAATTTTTTTTCATATACATAAAATTGAAATAATAAATGACAAGGAGGTAATGTCATATTTTGAATCATTCCTACATTCCAAGAAGAAACAATTAAACGTCTAGAATTAGGATTTAACTTGATTTCTTTGATAAGATTCCCAATTTGATCAATAAAACGACCATCGTAAGTTGGCCATTTTCTCCATTGAAATCCATATATTGGACCTAACTCTCCATTCCCATCCGCCCATGGATTCCAAATATTAACTTTATTTTTATTCAAAAATTTAATATTTGTATCTCCTTTTAAAAACCATAATAGTTCATAAATAATAGATCGTATGTTTAATTTTTTAGTTGTTAAAAGAGGAAACCCTTTTTCTAAATTAAATCTCATTTGATATCCAAATATGCTAATTGTTCCTACACCAGTACGATCTTTTTTTTTTATCCCCTTTTTTAATACGTTTTTTAATAAATTTAAATATTGTTTCATGATTACAATATGAATTTATTTTTTAATTTAAAGAGTATTTTTGCATAAAAAAATATAACTATGAATCAAAAGGTTCTCTTCTTTTCTACAAGGAGCGGGTTAAAATTATCAGAAAATATAGCTTATTATTATGGGGGCTTTCTTGGAAAGATACGATTTTTAGAATTTAGTGATGGAGAATATACTCCTTGTTTTGAACAATCTGTTCGTGGATCTCAAGTATTTTTGATTGGATCAACTTTTCCTCCAGTAGATAATTTATTGGAATTATTGTTAATGTGCGACGCTGCTCATAGAGCTTCAGCTTGTAATATTACACTTGTGATTCCGTATTTTGGATGGGCTAGACAAGATCATAAAGATAAACCTAGAACTCCTATTGCAGCAAAACTCATAGCAAATTTAATAGTAGCTTCAGGAGCTACTAGAGTTATGACCATGGATTTACATGCAGATCAAATTCAAGGATTTTTTGATATACCTGTAGATCATTTATATGCATCTAGAATATTTATTGATTATATTAAAAAGTTAAATATAGATCAATTGACCATAGCTTCTCCAGATATGGGAGGAGCAAAAAGAGCTAGAAGTTATGCAGGTTATTTAGATACAGATGTAGTTATCTGTTATAAAGAAAGAAAAAAAGCAAATGAAATAGAATTTATGAATCTTATAGGAAATGTAAAAGAAAAGAATATTATACTTATAGATGATATGGTAGACACGGCTGGAACTTTAACAAAAGCAGCTAATTTAATAAAAAAACAAGGAGCTAAAAGTGTACGTGCAATAGCTACTCATCCTGTTTTATCAGGGAATTCATATGAAAAAATACATCAATCAGAGATTGAAGAATTGGTAGTGACAGATACAATTCCTATAAATAAAATGAAGCGAAATAATAAGATTAAAGTTTTATCTTGTGCACCACTTTTTGCGGAAGTGATGCTATCAATACATAAAGACGAGTCCATTAGTAATAAATTTATAATATGAAATATGTTAATATATACGGTCATAAAAGAGATATTGGAAGAAAAGCAATTCATTCCATTCGACTTTCTGGAAAAATTCCATGCATTTTGTATGGAAAAAATATAAATATTCCGTTTTCTACTTCATTAGAAAGTTTAAAAAAAATAGTATATACTACAGAAGTATATGGTATTTTTCTTAAAATAGAAGGAAATGATCAAAGTATAAACGCTATTCGAAAGGAAATACAATTTGATCCTGTTAATGATAAAATATTACATGTAGATTTTTTAAAAATTGATAATTTTAAACCTATTATATTAGAAATTCCTGTCAAATCTTTTGGTAGATCTATTGGAGTTTCAAAAGGAGGAGAATATTATTCTTCTATTAGAAAATTAAAAGTGAAAGCCACTCCAGATAATATGCCAGAATACATTGAATTGAATATTAATTCTTTAGATATAGGAGATAGAATAACAGTTGAAGATTTATATAATGATCAATATACTATATTACATCCTTCTGATACACTAATAGCAAGTGTAAAAAATTCCAGAACAATTATTAAAGGGGGTAAAGAAAAAGAAAATCAAGAAGGGGAAGAAAAAGAATATAAAAAAGAAAAAAATAAATAATGTCTTTAGATTTTTATTTTATGAAAATTGCTCTAAAAGAGGCTATTATTGCTTTTCATAAAAATGAAATCCCTATAGGCGCTGCTATTACATATCAAAATATAGTGATAGCAAAAGCTCATAATTTAACTGAAACTTTATGTAAAGTGACTGCACATGCAGAGATGTTAGTGATCAATTTAGCATCTAATTATTTAAATAATAAATATATAAAAAAATGTACTTTATATGTTACCTTAGAACCATGTATTATGTGTGCTGGAGCTCTTTTTTGGTCTCAAATAGGAAGAGTTGTTTGTGGAGCTTCTAATTCTTCAAAAAGAGGATTTGTATATTCTGGTATTAAATTACATCCCAAAACAGAATTTGTATCTGGAATTATGAAAAATCAATGTAAAGCTCTTATACAAGAATTCTTTTTTTATAAAAGAAATCATAAACTTCAAAAATCTATATAAATATTTTTTTTTTTTTATTTATGATCATTTTTAAAAATATAGGCAAAGTTGTAATTAATATAATCAATAAAATAATCCATTCAAGATGATTTTTTAATTCCGGAAAATTTTTATCTAAATAATGTCCAGATAACATGATAGAAAAAGTCCAAGCAAGTGCTCCAATAATATTATATATCATAAATTTTTTGAAATCTATACGAATAGCTCCTGCTACAATAGGAGCAAAAGAACGAAACATAGGTAGAAAACGACTCATAATCAGGGCCGTCGTTTTGTATTTATTATAAAATAATTGAGCTAAAATTAAATGTTTTTTCTTAAAAAAAAAGGAATCCTTTTTTTTATATAACAGTTTTCCAGATTTATATCCTAACCAGTATCCTTGCATATTCCCAAGAATAGCTACACCTGCTACGATTAAAATGATCACAAAAAAAGGGACATTATAAAAATTTTTGCATAAATCTTCCCCAAAAATTCCAGCAGTAAATAATAAAGAATCTCCAGGTAAGAAAAAACCTATAAAAAGTCCTGTTTCAGCAAAAACAATAGCTAAAATAATAAATAAAGCTGTGTTTCCGAAATATAAAAATATCCATCTAGGATTAAATAAATGTTGAAAAAAATCCCAAATATCTGACATTTTACAAATATGATAATGAAAATCAAAGTTAAATATTTCCATTTTTTAGTTTTTATAAAAAATAAAAATATTTATTTTCATACTTTTATATTCAAAAAAACTAATATATTCTTTATTTATGGAGTATTTATTTAAATTTATTAATATTTTAGGATGGGTTCCTAATATATTATTTTTCATAATAGGTTTTACTTTTATCATTTTTTGGTTATGCAAAATATTTTATTTTATTGATTAATTGGTTAATTTTGTTAAACGAAGCTAAATTCAAATGAAAAAAAGGGAAGAATTCATATATTTTAATGATGTAGCTTATAACATGCTTAAAAATTATTTATTACATAAAGTAGATTCCATAAAAAATATATTCATTCTAGTAGATGATATCACCTTCACACATTGCCTCCCCATTCTTTTTCATCATATAAATTTTTTAAAAAAATCTAATCTTATTAAAATAAAATCAGGAGAAAAAGAAAAAAATATTTATACGTGTGTTAAAATATGTAAAAATCTAGAAAAATTTAAAGCCAATAGAAAAAGTTTAATTTTAAATTTAGGAGGAGGAGTTATAACAGATATTGGAGGATTTGTTGCCTCCATATTCAAACGAGGTATTCGTTTTATTAATATTCCTACAACTTTATTAGGGATGGTTGATGCCGCTATAGGATATAAAACTGGGGTCAATTTAGATTCTATAAAAAATGAAATAGGCACTTTTTATGTTCCAGAATTTTTAATCATAGATCCTATCTTTCTAAAAACACTTCCGAAGAAAGAAATTTTTTCTGGAATGGCAGAAATGTTCAAACATGGGTTAATAGCCGATAAAAATTTTTGGAAAAAAATGAATCAAATACAAATAGATATCATTAAAAATGAAAATGAATGGAGTCAATTAATTCATAAATCTATATTAATTAAACAAAAAATTGTAGATAAAGATCCTAAAGAAAAAGGATTAAGAAAAATTCTTAATTTTGGACATACTATAGGACATGCTTTAGAAAGTTATTTTATGGATATAAACAAAATGATACATGGGATTGCTGTTATTATGGGAATGATATATGAATCATGGATTTCCTACAAAATTAATGGTTTATCTATATCGGATTATAAAGAAATCCGATCTACACTTTATAAATTATATACAATAGAGAATCATAAAAATCATATTTCTAATTTAGAAATTAACAAATTATTGTTGATTATGGAACATGATAAAAAAAATGAAAAAAATAAAATTCAATTTTCTTTATTAAAAGAAATAGGAAAATGTTCATATAATTGTCAGGTTTCGTCTTCCTTGATTAAGGAAAGTTTTTTAACCTAAATGTTTTAATTCATTAATTAATATTTTTCAAAAAAAATGAGTGAAAGTGAAGGAGAAAAAGAAAAATTGATTTCAATTAATATTGAAGATGAAATGAAATCATCTTACATAGATTATTCTATGTCTGTTATTGTATCTAGAGCTCTTCCTGATGTTAGAGATGGATTAAAACCTGTACACAGAAGAGTACTTTATGGAATGTATCAATTAGGAATTCTTTCTAACAGTTCTTATAAAAAATCGGCTCGTATTGTTGGAGAAGTATTGGGGAAATATCATCCACATGGAGATGTTTCTGTTTATGATACGATGGTTCGTATGACTCAAAAATGGACATTACGTTATCCATTAATAGATGGACAAGGAAATTTTGGATCACTGGATGCCGATCCTCCGGCAGCTATGCGTTATACAGAAGTTAAAATGAAAAAAATATCTGAAGAGATGTTGTTGGATATTAAAAAAGAAACAGTGATTATGCAATTAAACTTTGATGATTCTTTAGAAGAACCAACCGTTTTACCTACACGAATTCCCAATCTTTTAATTAATGGATCTTCTGGTATTGCAGTAGGAATGGCTACTAATATCCCTCCTCATAATTTAAAAGAAACGATAAATGCTATTTGTGCTTATATAGATAATAATAATCTATCTATAGAACAGATTATGAAACATATCAAAGCTCCTGATTTTCCTACAGGAGGGATCATTTATGGATATGATGGAGTTAAAAACGCTTTTTATACCGGTAAAGGACGTATTATTTTACGTGCGAAAGTCCATTTTGAAGAAATTCATGATAGACAATGTATTATTGTAGATGAAATTCCTTACCAAGTCAATAAAGCTGATATGATTGCTCGTACTGTGGAATTGATGAAAGTAGGAAAGATGGAAGGTCTTTATCAAATTCGAGACGAATCTGATAGAAATGGATTACGTATTGTCTACATTTTGAAACAAAATACAAACCCTAATATCCTATTGAATAAATTATTTCAATACACTTCTTTACAAACTTATTTTAATGTCAATAATATAGCTCTAGTTAACGGGAAACCTATTCAATTAAATATAAAAAGTATTATTCAACACTTTGTCGATCACAGACATAATGTTATTATTTCCCGTACTCAATACGAACTAAAAAAGTGTCAAAATCGTGTTCATATTTTGTTAGGTTTTTTGAAAATCATAGATCATTTAGATATCATGATTCAATTAATTAAAAGGGCCCAAAATCATTATGATGCTTGTGATAAATTGATTAAAAAATTTAAAATATCACAAAATCAATCTAAATCTATTTTAGAAATGAAATTACAAGGCCTAACATCTTTAGAAATAAAAAAACTTAAAAAAGAATATGACGAACTTATTAAAAAAATAGAGTTTTTTAAAAATGTTTTGAACGAACATTACACAAGAACTAAAATTATTAAAGAAGAACTTTTAGATATAAGAAAAAAGTACCAAGATAAACGTCGTACACAAATTGATTATTCAGGAGATAAGGTTAATATAGAAGATCTAATTGAAAATGAACAGGTAGTTCTTACAATTTCCCATGCAGGTTATATTAAGAGAACGTCCTTATCAGAATACAAACGTCAAGGAAGAGGAGGAGTGGGAAATAGAGGGGCTACTGCTAGAGAATCAGATTTTTTCAAACATTTGCTTATAGCAACCAATCATCAGTATTTACTTTTTTTTACAGAAAAAGGAAAATGTTTTTGGCTAAGAGTATATGAAATTCCAGAAGGATCCAAAATTTCTAAGGGTAGAGCAATACAAAATATTATTCATCTTCAACAAGATGATAAAGTTAATACTTATATATTAACAGGAGATCTCACTAATAAAAAGTATGTAAAAGATTATTATGTGATGATGATTACGCAAAAAGGTATTATTAAAAAAACATCTTTAGAGAATTATTCTCGTCCTAGAAAAGATGGGATAAATGCTATTGTGATTCGGAAAGGAGATTCCTTGCTGAAAGCAATTCTAACTAAGGGAGATAGCCATGTCTTTATTGCTATTAAAAGTGGAAGAATAATTCGTTTTTTAGAAAATCAAGTTCGTTCAACTGGAAGAACTTCTTCTGGTGTTATAGGAATTCATACAAATAATAAAGATTTGGTTATTGGAATGATATGTGTAGATGTAGAAGGAAAAGAAAAAGGACATTTGTTAGTAGTTTCTGAAAAAGGATTTGGAAAAAGATCCCATATAAAAGATTATCGTATAACCAATCGTGGGGGAAAAGGAATTAAAACAATAAATATAACTCAAAAAACAGGGAATTTAATTTCCATTAAATATGTTACGGATCAAGATGATTTGATGATTATTAAAAAATCAGGAATTATTATACGTATTCCTATATCAGATATAAGAGTTATGGGAAGAACTACTCAAGGAGTGAGATTAATTAATCTTAAAAAAAACGATGCTATAGCTGATGTAGCGAAAGTTTATAAACCTATTATGAAATTTCATTAAAATCTCGTAATATATTGATACATTCTGCTATATAAAAATCTTTTGTAATATTTTTTTTCCATTCTTTTTGTTCTTCTGATTCTTTTGTATTGAAAATTATTTTGTAATAGGGGGGAAAGGATTGTAATCCATATATATTCATATAGTTTTTTAATTTTTTTAAATTTTCATTTCTTTTTTTTATTTTTAAATTTTCATAATAAAATTCTTCCCAATTTAAAGACAATTGTTTTTCATTTGAAAATTTTTTTTCTAATGATTGTATGATTTTATAAATAGTCATAAAATCTTTACTTTTTTTCAAACGTTTTATGCTTTTATGTTTAATCTTTTCTAAAAAAAAATTATTATAATAAGAATAAAGGGAAGGAACAGGATCCGTGCAATCCCATTTCATGGGGTTCCTTTTATTTTTTTCCATATATTTTAAAAAAATATTTGTCATATTACTTGGAATGACTATATCGGAATTTACTCCCTTTAATTGAGTAGAACTACCATTTACACGATAAAATTTATTGATAGTAAATTTTAATGTTCCTAATTTTTCTTTATGAAATGAAAATCGATTTAATGGATAAAGTGTTTGTACAGTTCCCTTTCCATATGTCTGAGTACTCCCAACAATAATTCCTCTTTTATAATCTGCTATAGCAGAAGCTAGAATTTCAGAAGCAGAAGCAGATAATTCGTTCACAAGAATAACTAGGGGCCCTGTCCATAGAATTTTATTTTCGTTACTTTTGAGTATCTTTTTTTTTCTGTTAGGTTTTCCTATTTGTACGATAGGAACTTTTCCTAAAAAAAAACCAGCAATTTTGATTACAGTATCTAAAGATCCTCCTCCATTATTTCTAATATCTATCAGGATTCCTTTTATATTTTCTTTTTTTAGTTCTTGAATAATTTTTTTTATATCTTTAGCTGCATTTCTTCCATTTTTATTTTCAGGATTAAAATAAAATTCTGGTAAACAGATTAATCCATATTTATCTTGATCTTTATCCAATATTATAACACTTTTTGCAAAAATTTCTTTTTTTTCAATTATCTCTCTAATGAGAATCACTTCTTCTATAGATCCATTTTTTTTTTGAATAATTAATTTTACTTTAGTGCCTTTTTCCCCTCTTATTAAACGAATCGAATTTTCTAATAACATTCCTACAATATTTTTCGATTCTGAGTTTAGGTTTTTGGCTACTCGTATGATTTTATCTCCTATTTCTATTTTTTTGCTTTTCCACGCAGGGCCACCAACAATGAGTTTCACAATAGTGGGAAATCCTTTATCATCTTGTAATTCAACACCAATTCCTTCTGTTTGTCCAGATATGTTAAAATCAAAAATTTCTTTTTCCTTAGGAGAAAAATAATTAGTATGAGGATCATATTGAGAAGTTATAGTATTAACATATATAGAAAACCATTCAGATTCTTTTTTTATTTTTAATATTCTGAAATATTCCTGAATATATTTTTCTACTTTTTTCCTTGATTTTTTTTCGTTTTTAAAAAATGTATTTTTCCAATTCTTTTTTTGGGGAATCCAGTTTTTTTTTTGATTTTTTAAAGTTATTATTTCTAATAAAGTCAAATATTTTAAATGTTTTCTCCATTTTTCAATCCATTTTTTTTTATTTTTTGGATAAAAAAATTTTTGTTTTCCAAGTATGTATATTTCTTTTTTATTAAAATCAAAAGATGTTTTTAATATTTTAAAACATATAGATTCTGCTTCTTCTACTCTTTGAAAAAAACGTTTCATAACAATATTAAAAAAAGTAGGATCTCCATGAACCCAAAAATCGTCTATTTTTTCTCGATATAAAGAAAGATCTTCTACATCTTTTTGTATAAAAAAACGTTTTTGATTGTCTAATTTTTCAAAATATTTATTATATACTTTTTGTGAAAAATCATTATCTGTAGGAATCGGATTTGGATGTAAAAAGGAAAGTGTTTTATATATTGTTTTGAGTACTATACGATACTTTTCCTGTTCTTCTACTAATGGAGAACAGAAACTTAATGAAGAAATCAGAAATAAACCAATTATTATATATCTAATATTATTTAATTTTTTTATTTTAATATTCACAATTATGTTTTGATTGAAAAATATCAGCAAAATTATATATAAATAGCTTTTTTATGTAATGAAAAATGAATAATAAACCAATTATTTTAGTAACAAATGATGATGGAATTATAGCTCCAGGAATTAGAGCCCTTGTTCATTCTATGAACCTTTTGGGAGATGTATATGTAGTTGCTCCAAATAAACCTAAATCTGGAATAGGACATGCAATAACAATGAATACAATATTATATTGTGATTCTGTAAATATAGATAATGGAAATCAAAAAGAATGGGAATGTTCTGGAACTCCAGTAGATTGTGTGAAATTAGCAATTAGCGAGATTCTTCCAAGAAAACCTGATATTTGTGTATCAGGAATTAATCATGGTTCAAATTCTTCTATAAATATTATGTATTCTGGAACGGTTTCTGCTGTTATTGAAGCAAGCATAGAGGGAATTCCATCTGTTGGATTTTCTCTTATGGATTTTGATTGGAATGCGGATTTTGAACCATCCAAAAAATATGTATATCAGATTGTAAAAAAAATTCTTTATAATCCTATCCCTGAAAAAATAATCACTTTAAATGTTAATATTCCTAAATTAAAAAAAGAACAAATCAAAGGAATTAAAATATGTCGACAAGCAGAGTCTAAATGGATAGAAAGTTTCGATAAACGTTATAATCCTAAAGGAAGAACTTATTATTGGTTAGTAGGAGATTTTATGAATTTAGATGACAAGGTGGATACAGATGAATGGGCATTAAAAAATGGATATGTATCCATAGTTCCTATTCAATTTGATTTAACAAATTATGGTATATTAAATCTTTTAAAATCTTGGAATTTTATTTTATTATTTTTTTTTTTTTATAGATATATAGTTTATTCTGAATTTGAATATTAAAACGTATAATATAGTGTCATATTTTTTAGAAGGATCTTTAAATCCCCAAACAATCCAAGATTTTATTGGACAATATGAGATATTGGATAATCTGAAAATTTTTATTCAGGCTGCTAAAAAAAGAAAAGAAGCTTTAGATCATATTTTATTTCATGGGCCTCCAGGATTGGGAAAAACAACACTTGCTCATATTGTGGCTAACGAATTATGTGTTAATATCACTGTAACTTCAGGATCTGTTTTAGATAAACCTGGAGATTTAGCTGGGTTATTGATTCATTTAAAAATAAACGATGTAATTTTTATTGATGAAATTCATCGTCTTTCTCCAATAGTTGAGGAATATTTGTATTCAGCTATGGAAAATTATAAAATAGATATTATCATAGATTCTGGATCTAATGCTAAATCAGTACAAATAGATTTATCTCCTTTTACTTTAGTTGGAGCAACTACAAGATCTGGTTTACTCACTGCTCCTATGCGTTCTAGATTCGGGATCAATTTTCGTCTTAATTATTATGAAAAAAAATTATTAAATCATATTGTAAATCGTAGTGCAAAATTCCTAAATATTCCAATTACGGAAGAAGCATCTTATGAGATTGCTAGCAGAAGTCGTGGAACTCCACGTATCGCCAATGCTTTATTACGTAGAATCCGTGATTTTGCTCAAATTAAAGGGAATGGGACTATTGATATTAACATATGCAATTTGGGATTACAAGCTCTCAATGTTGATAAACATGGATTAGATGAAATGGATAATAGGATTCTTTCATATATCATAGATCATTTTAAAGGAGGACCAGTGGGAATCAATACTATAGCGACGGCTGTTAGCGAAAATTCGGATACTATAGAAGAAGTTTATGAACCTTTTCTAATTCAGGAAGGATATTTAATTAGAACACCTAGAGGGAGAAAAACTACGAAATTAGCTTATAAACATATAAAACAAAATTTAAAAAAAATAGACTAAAATATTTTTTATTATATGTTCATAAGAATTAACTTTGTTAAAAGAATCAACATCAAAATGCATAATCATGCCTTCAAATGTTATTGTTGGCCTCCAATGGGGTGACGAGGGAAAAGGAAAAATAACAGACTTACTTGCTAAAAATTCGGATTATGTAATCCGTTATCAAGGAGGAAATAATTCAGGTCATTCTATTCATATTAGAAATCGTTATTTTGTTCTTCATTTAGTTCCTTCTGGAGTGATTTATTCTGGGGTAAAATGTATTATTGGTCCTGGAGTCGTAATTGATCCTAAATCTTTGATACAAGAAATACAAAATTTAGAATCAATAGGGATTAATACATCTAAAGTATTTATAGCAAAAAGAGCACATATTACCATGCCTTATCATCGTTTATTAGATAAATATCAAGAAGAAGCTTTAGGAGATAAATCAATTGGAACTACACAGAAAGGAATAGGTCCTACTTATGAAGATAAAATTGCACGTATAGGAATTCGTGTTTTGGATTTATTAAATTTAGAAACTTTTTATAAAAAATTAAAATATAATATTGATCTTAAAAACAAACTTTTTATCAAAATTTTTAAAAAAAAACCTCTTATTTTCCAGTCTATTTATGAAGAATACATAGAATATGCAAAAATTCTTTCTGATCGAATTGTTGACGCAGTTTATGAAATTCATAATGCTTTTCATAATAAAAAAAAGATTCTGTTTGAAGGGGCTCAAGCTATGTTATTGGATATAAACTATGGAACATATCCATATGTCACCACTTCTTCCACTTCTACAGGAGGTGTATGTACAGGGGCCGGAGTGCCTCCTCATTTTTTAAAAAATTTTATAGGAATAACAAAAGCATATTGTACTCGTGTAGGATTTGGCCCTTTTCCTACAGAAATAAAAAGTGAAATTTGTGATGGAATACGTAAAAAAGGAAATGAATATGGAGCTACTACAAAACGACCAAGACGATGTGGATGGTTGGATTTGATAGCTCTTAAATATTCTTGTATGATAAATGGGGTAAATTGTTTAGTTATTACTAAATTAGATGTTTTAAGTGAATTAGATATTATTAAAATATGTGTAAAATACAAATATGAGAACAAAATTATTAAATATTTTCCATCTAATATGAAACAAGACGTAAAAGGAATTTATATAGATCATCCTGGATGGAAACAAGATATATCTCATATTCATGAATACGAAGATTTACCAAACAATTGTAAAAAATATATTAAATTTATTGAAGATTATTTAAAATTAGAAGTATTATTAATTTCTGTAGGGTCTGAAAGAAATCAGAATATTATTAAAAATAAGTCTATATTTTTTAGAATTTTTACTTAGAAAATATTTTTTGTGTGGAAAAATATAAAAACCCTTTAGTTGAACGATATAGTAGCAAAGAAATGTTATATAATTTTTCTCCAAAAAAAAAGTTTCTTACTTGGAGAAAATTATGGTTATATTTAGCAGAAATTCAAAAAGAACTAGGATTAAATATTAGCAATGAACAAATATTTGATTTAAAAAATAATTTACATAATATTGATTGGGATAGAGTTTTTTTTTATGAAAAAAAATTTAGACATGATGTCATGGCTCATTTATATGCTTTTGGAGAAAAAGCGACTGTAGCTAGACCTATTATTCATTTAGGTGCTACAAGTGCGTTTTTAGGGGATAATACGGATATTATTTTAATCCGTGATGGATTGGAAATTTTATTAAAAAAATTGATTAATGTAATTTTTCGTCTTAGAAATTTATCTTTAGAATATCATAATATTCCTACTTTAGCTTTTACTCATTATCAACCAGCTCAATTAATTACTGTAGGAAAACGTTTTGCTTTATGGTTACAAAGTCTACTTCTAGATTTAGACGAATTAGAATTTCGATTAAAAAATATTCATTTTAGAGGAGTTAAGGGAACTGTAGGGTCAGCAGATAGTTTTAAAGAATTATTTGATGGTGATTTACAAAAAGTAAAAGATTTGGAAAAAAAATTATCTAATAAATTTAGATTTAAAAATGTTTTTTCTATAACAGGACAAACTTACGATAGAAAAGTCGATGCTCAAATATTAAATTTGTTATCTAATATATCTCAATCTTCTCATAAATTTAGTAACGATTTACGTTTATTACAAAATTTAAAAGAATTGGAAGAGCCTTTTGAAAAAGAACAAATTGGATCTAGTGCGATGGCTTATAAACGGAATCCAATACGTAGTGAACGTATGGCCTCTTTAGCTAAATATGTTATTTCTTTATCGAATAGTTCAGCCTTAGTTGCAGCTACTCAATGGTTAGAACGGACTTTAGACGATTCTGCAAATAGAAGATTAGTTATAGGCCAATCATTTTTAGCTGTAGATTCTATTTTAATGATTTGGAATAATATATTAGAAAATATTGTTGTATATCCTAATATTATTGATAAACATATAAAAGAAGAGCTTCCTTTTTTAATTACTGAATCTATTATTATAGAATGTGTAAAAAAAGGAGCAGATAGACAGGATATTCATGAAAGAATCCGAATTCATTCTATGGCAACAAATGATAAAATGAAATTGGAAGGAATGGAAAATGATTTTATTAAACGTATTTTACATGATAAAAAAATACCCATATGTGAAAAAAAAATAAATCAAATTCTGAATCCTAAAAATTTTACAGGATTTTCTTCAGATCAAACTTTAGAATTTCTTGATACAATAGTTAATCCCATATTAAATCGTTTTCATCATATCATTGATTTCGATATATCTAATATGGATAGAAAAATTTAATACATCGATAAATAATGAATTTCAGAATTTATATACAAAAAAAAAGGCCTTTTGATATTTATTCTAGAAAATTGTACAATGAATTCAAAAATATGAATATTTCATTGTCTGATATAATTATTTATTACATATATGATATATATAACATCAATGAAAAACTTTTTTTAGAAAGTTTATCAAAAGTTTTTGTGGATCCTGTTACAGATATTTTGCATAGAAAAATACATTTGAATACTTTATATATAGAATATTTTCCAGAAGAATATGATGATCGAGCTTATGCAGCTATGCAATGTATAAAAGTTATAGATCCAAAATCGACTAGAGTTACCATAAAAGCAGGCCAATTAATTAAATTAATTGGCCTAAAAAAGAAACAGGATTTTTATAGAATTAAAAAGTATTACATTAAATCATGCTCAAATACACGAAATAAAAAGAATGAGACTAAAATTATAGATAATTTTATTAATTTTTCGGTTGAAAAAATCACAAAAATCCATAATAAATGTAATTTTTCTATGGAAATTAATGATTTACTATTTATACAGAAATATTTCTATCAAGAAAAACGAAATCCAACAGAATCAGAATTACGTATATTTGATGTTTATTGGTCTGACCATTGTCGTCATACTACATTTTTTACAACATTAATAGATATATCTTTTTATGGTTCATTAAAAAAAACATATCAAAGTATTTTTAATAAATATTTAAAGGATAGAGATTCAATAGGAAGATCAAAATATCCTATAAATTTTATGGATTTATCTAGTCTTCCTGCTATAATTCTTGATAAAAAGGGAAAATTAATGAATTATATTTCATCAGACGAACATAATGCGTGTATTATGATGATAAATGTAGATTTCATAGAAAATAAAAAAAATGAAAAGTGGTATTTATTATTTAAAAATGAAACTCATAACCATCCTACTGAAATAGACCCTTTTGGAGGGGCCTATACTTGTGTAGGAGGAGCGATTCGTGATCCTTTATCGGGTCGAGCTTTTGTTTATCAAGGAATTAGATTGAGTGGAGCTGCTGATCCTCTCAATTTAAAAACTATGAATGGAAAATTACCACAACATAAAATTTGTTTTGAATCCGCTTGTGGTTATAGTTCTTATGGAAATCAAATAGGATTAGCAACAACTCATGTACATGAAATATATCATAATGGATATAGAGCGAAACGAATGGAAATTGGAATGGTTGTTGGGGCCGTTCCTGCTGATTTTGTAAAACAGGACAAACCAAGAAAAGGGGATATCATTTTGATAATTGGTGGATTGACGGGAAAAGAAGGAATTGGAGGAGCTACAGATTCTTCTAAAGAACATAATTCTGATTTAAAAAATCATGTTAAACAAAAAGGGGATCCAATAATAGAAAGAAAAATTCAAAGATTTTTTAGAAAAAAAAAAGTTATTTCTTTGATAAAAAAATGCAATGATTTTGGAGCTGGAGGAGCAGCTGTAGCTGTAGGTGAATTAAGCGATAGTTTAGTCCTTTATTTAGATAAAATACCAGTCAAGGATTCAAAAAGTAGTATGGAGGCTATAGAAATTGCCCTTTCTGAATCTCAAGAACGTATGGCAGTAATATTAGATCCCAAAGATGTGAATAAATTTATTCATTTTTCTCATGAAGAAAATATCATGGTTGTACCTATCGGTGAAATAACTGATAATAAACGTATCATTTTTTATTATGGAACAAAAGAAATTTTTAATGTAAAAAGTTCTTTTTTGAATACAAAAGGTTCTTATAAAGAACAAGCTGTTCGTGTGAATTCTCCTATTTCAGTTTCCCCTTTTAATAAATCAAAAGAAATTTCTTTTAGTAAAAAAACATTTTTAAACACTCTTTCTGAATTAAATATAGCTTCTCAAAAAAGTTTAGTAGAAATGTTTGATAGTACTGTAGGTTCTACTACAGTTTTAATGCCTTTTGGAGGAAAATATCAAATGACTCCATCTGAAGGAAGTGTACAAAAAATTCCTGTTTTTAAAGGAAATACAAATACAGTTAGTTTAGTTTCTTGGGGATTTCATCCTGAAGTTTCTAGTTGGAGTCCTTTTCATGGAGGGGCTTATGCTATTGTGGAGTGTATTTCTAAAATTGTTTCTATGGGAGGTGATTACAGAAATACTTATTTTAGTTTTCAAGAATATTATCAAAAATTGGGGAAAAATCCAGAAAATTGGGGGAAACCTTTTTCTGCTTTATTAGGAGCGTATAATGCTCAAATGTCATTAGAATTAGCTTCGATAGGGGGAAAAGATTCTATGTCTGGAACATATAAGAATTTTCATGTTCCGCCAACATTTATTGCTTTTGGTGTATCTATAGGTTTATGTATCAATATTATATCTCCTGAATTTAAAAAAGTAGGAAATAAAATTTATTTGTATTATCACAATTCATTAGAAAATGAAATGCCAGATTATGATTCTATAAAAAGTGCCTATGATCAGGTTTATAAAGGGATTTGTTCTGGAAAAATTGTTTCTGTAAAAACAATTAAAGATGGAGGGATATCCGTTGCTATTGCCAAAATGTCTTTTGGAAATCGTTTAGGAGCAGTCATTGACTATAAAGATAATTTATTTGAAATGAATATAGGATCCTTAATTATAGAATCTTCTTCTTCCATTTCAGACAATAATTTTATTCCAATAGGAGAAATCATTTCTCATGAATATTTAAACTTTAATGGAGTATCTGTTGGTATAGATGAATGTATAAAAAATTGGGAAAAAACTTTTTCTTCCATTTTTTCTTTTTACGATGAAAAAAAAGAAGAAAATAATATTCAAAATATAAAACGAGAAAAAATTAAACAAAAAGAAAAATATAATTCTTTCATATGGAAATGTAAATTTAAAAAAAAAGGGAAACCTAGGGTATTTATTCCTATATTTCCTGGAACAAATGGAGAATTTGAATCGATTCGTGCATTTGAAAAAGAGGGATCTATCGTAAATACTTTAATATTTAAAAATCTAAATAATAAAGATATTCTGGAATCCATATTTTATTTTAAAAAGCATATAGAATCTGTACAAATATTGATGTTTTGTGGAGGTTTTAGTGCTGGAGATGAACCAGATGGGGCTGCTAAATTTATTGTATCTATCTTACATAATCCACATATTCAAGATGCTATTAAATATTTTCTTGATCACGATGGGTTAATTTTAGGAATTTGTAATGGATTTCAAGGATTGATAAAATCCGGATTATTACCTTATGGTAAAATTTGTTTTAGAAATCATAATTCTCCTACATTGACCTATAATAAAATAGAAAAACATATATCCCAGTGTGTTCATATTAAAGTGATTTCTGATCACTCTCCATGGTTAAATGGAATGAAAAATAAAATATATACTCTTCCCATATCTCACAGTGAAGGAAGATTTTATGCAAGAAAAGAAACAATAAATATTTTATTGAATAGAAACCAAATAGCCACACAATATGTAGATTTAGAAGGAATCCCTAGTTCAGATAGGGTATATAACCCAAATGGATCTATTGGAGCCATTGAAGGATTATTAAGTGAAGATGGTAAAATTTATGGTAGAATGACTCATCCAGAACGTTATGATCATGGATTATTAAAAAATATTCCTAATATTCATCAGCATTCAATTTTCAAAAATGCAGTACAATATTTTTTATAATAAAAATTCAAATAACTTATAATTTATGAAAGTGGCTATATTTTTTGGAAGTATTTCTGACAAATCAATTATGAAAATAATAGCGGAAATATTCAAACAATTTAACATAAGTTATAAATCTTATGTAATTTCCGCACACAGATTACCAGATATTTTATCAAATACTATAAAAAAAATAGAATCTGAAGGAACAGATGTTATTATTGCAGGAGCTGGATTATCCGCTCATTTACCTGGATTTATTTCTTCTAAAACAATACTGCCTGTCATAGGAATCCCAATTCATTGCAATAATAATTATGGAACTTTAGGAGGAATAGATGCTCTTTTATCTATGGTACAAATGCCGAAAGATGTTCCCGTTGCTACAGTAGGAATAAATAATTCCTATAATGCAGCTTTATTTGCTATTCATATTTTATCTATAAAATATCAAGATATAAGAAAATTATTGCTAAAATTCAGAATAAAAAAAAAGGAGAAATTGATAACTGAAATCAAGCAAAACTTATTACCATGAATTGCATAATTAAAAAAAATATTTTATCAGAAGGAAAAACAAAAAAAATATATACTACTAATAACTCACTTGAAGTATTAATTCATCATAAAGATTGTATAACCGCTTTGAATGGATTGAAAAAAAATTTTTTACAAGACAAAGGAGTTTTAAATAATGAAATTACTACATTAATTTTTAATTTTTTAAATTCTTGTGGAATTAAAACTCATTTTATACGAAAAATAAACAACAGAGAGCAATTATGTCATAAAGTAGATATGATCCCTTTAGAATTTGTAATTCGTAATATTGTTGCGGGAAGTATGTCTAAACGTTTAGGAATTAAAGAAGGAATTAATCTGTATAATCCTATTTTTGAAATTTTTTATAAAAATGATAAATTAAAAGACCCCTTAATTAATGATCATCATGCTGTGTTCTTAAAAATTCTTTCTTATGAAGAATTAAATACTATTTATGGCATAACATTGAAAATAAACCATATTATAAAAAAATATTTTTCAGATAAAAATATTATATTGGTAGATTTTAAAATAGAATTTGGAAAAAATCATAAAAATGAAATTCTACTTTCAGATGAAATCAGTCCAGATACTTGTCGTTTTTGGGATAAAAAAACAATGAAAAAATTGGATAAAGATTCATTTAGAATGGGATTGAAAGAAGAAGTATTTGACATTTACATGGAAATATTAAAAAGGTTAAATGTAAGTTAATCCATTAAATAATGGAACAAAGATATTCTTTTTCCAAAAATATGATATCTCAATTAATCCCTTATATTCTGAAAAATAATTATTTTGATAAATTTCATGATGAATGTGGTGTTTTTGGGATTTATTCTCCTTATAAGGTAGATACCTTTTCTTTAATTCAATTTGGATTATTCGCATTACAGCATAGAGGACAAGAAGCTTGTGGATTTTCTGTTTTACGAGATGGGTTTATTATATCACATAAGAGCGAAGGACTTGTTTTAGATTTTTTTAGAAAAATTTCTAATTCTGAATGTTACCATGGGAATGCTGTAATTGGACATACTCGTTATTCTACAGAAGGAGGACAAAGTCAAAAAAATATTCAACCTTTTTTTGGAGAAAATTCCTATGGAAAGAGTACTATATCTATAGTACATAATGGAAATTTAATCAATGCGAAACCCATTCGTAAAGAATTGGAATCCAAAGGAATAAATTTTATATCTGAATACTCAGATTCCGAAGTTATTTTACGTTTAATACAAAAATATTTACCAGAATCTGATAATAGTTTAGAAAAAGCTATTCAAAAAACAACTATTGATATTAAAGGAGCTTATTCTGTGATTGTTCTTATGGATAATAAGATGGCTGCATTTAGAGATCCAAACGGAATACGTCCTTTATGTTATGGAATGTTGAATGAAGAAACTTATATATTTAGTTCTGAAACTTGTGGAATTGATTCTGTTGGTGGGTTTTACGTTAGAGATTTATTTCCAGGAGAAATTATAATTGTCGATAAAAAATCAATTCAATTTTCTCTCCTTACAGAAAAAAAAAATACAAAAAAAAGAATATGTTCTTTTGAATATATTTATTTTTCTCGTCCTGATTCTTTAATTGAAAATGTCAATGTTTATAAAATTCGTGAAAAAAGTGGAGAAAAACTTTATGAACAACATCCTATAGAAGCCGATGTAGTTATTGGAGTTCCAGATTCTGGAGTTCCAGCTTCTATTGGATATTCTAAAGCTTCTGGTATACCTTTTAAGCCAATTTTAGTTAAAAATAAATATATTGGGAGATCTTTTATTCTACCCCAACAGGATATGCGTGAGAAAATGGTAAACTTAAAATTAAATCCTATATTAGATGAAATAAAAGGAAAACGGATTGTTATTATTGATGATTCTATAGTTCGTGGAACTACCAGTCGTAGATTAGTTTATATTTTAAGAAAAGCAGGAGCTAAAGAAATTCATTTTAGAAGTGCTTCTCCTCCTATTATAGGCCCATGTTATTTAGGAGTAGATACTCCAAGTAAAAAAGATCTTATATCATACAATCATTTTGATAAAAAAAGTATAGAAAAAATTCTAAATGTAGATAGTTTAGAATTTTTAAGTATGGATAATTTTATAGATATTCTTGGAAGTATTCATTATTGTTTTGGTTGTTTTACCGGAAATTATCCAGTTAAAAAAAACTGATTAAAATAAATAAATATGAAAGTGAAAAAAAGTAACATGATTATATGCAAAATTAGTAATATTTTAGAAAAAACTTATAATAACAAGGTAATGAGTACGTTAGATCATTTTGCTTCTTTTTATAGAATATATGAATGTGGATATAAGGAGCCTATTTTGGTATCTGGAGTAGATGGAGTTGGAACAAAGTTACGTTTGGCTATCGCCTTCAAAAAATATGGTGTAATTGGAGAAGATTGTTTTGCCATGTGTGCAAATGATGTTTTATGTCATGGAGCTCTTCCTTTATTTTTTTTAGATTATTTAGCTTGTGGTAAACTAGATTCTAGTATTGTAGAAAAAATTGTACAAGGAATAGCTATTTCTTGCAAAAAAACAAACACCTGTCTGATTGGAGGGGAAACATCGGAAATGCCTGGAATTTACAAAAAAAATGATTATGATATAGCCGGATTTTGTGTAGGTATTGTAGAAAAAAATAATCTTGTAGATGGAAAAAAATTAATTAAAAATGGAGATATTTTAATAGGACTTCCTTCATCAGGTATACATAGTAATGGTTTTTCTGTAATTAGAAATATTTTTTCTGCAGAAGATTTTATGAAATCTTTTCAAGAAAAACCGTTTTATGAAACGCTTTTAATTCCAACTAAAATTTATCATTATCCCATTCATGCTTTATTAAAAGAGTTTATAATCCACGGATTAGCTCATATTACTGGAGGAGGAATATCAGAGAATTTATATCGAATTATTCCAGAAAATTTATCAGCTGTAGTGGAAAAAAAAAAAATTCCTATTCAACCTGTTTTCAATTATATTAAAAAAAGAGGAAATCTATCAGAATATAAAATGTGGAATACTTTTAATATGGGAGTA
The DNA here is from genome assembly GCF_014251695.1 of Blattabacterium cuenoti. Lineage (NCBI taxonomy): Bacteria > Pseudomonadati > Bacteroidota > Flavobacteriia > Flavobacteriales > Blattabacteriaceae > Blattabacterium > Blattabacterium cuenoti. The sequence goes on from NZ_CP059195.1 coordinate 170,723, forward strand.
GGAATGATTATAGTAGTATCTTTTCAAGATAAATATTCTATTTTGGATAAACTTCATTTTTTAGGAGAAAAACCTTTTATTTTTGGAACTATTGTGAAAGGAAATAAAAAAGTATTTTTAAAATAAAAATATTTCCATGAAAAAAATAGCTATTTTAGTTTCTGGAAAGGGGACCAATATGAAGCATATTTTACATGCAATTCAAAATAAGATTATTTATAATTCAATGGTTAATTTAGTAATTTCTGATAGATGGTGTAGTGCAATTCAATATGCATTGAAAGTAAATATAACAGTATTTTCTTTCATAAGAACTAATAAAAAATTTCTTTTTAGAGAAATAGACAATATACTTGTAAGATACATTCCAGATATTATAGTTCTTTCAGGGTTTCTTTCTATACTTGATGCAGAATTTTGTGAAAAATGGTTTAATAAAGTTATAAATATTCATCCTTCCCTATTACCTAAATATGGTGGAAAAGGAATGTATGGGATAAAAGTCCATAAAAAAGTTATAAAAAATAAGGAAAAAATATCAGGAGCTACAGTTCACTATGTTACAAAAAACGTGGATTTAGGAGATGTTATTTTAAAAAAAAAATGTAAAATTGATCCAGAGGAGACTCCAATCTCTTTATCTAAAAAAATATCTATGATAGAAAAAGAAATATTAATTCAATCTATTAACAAACTTTTATATAATATAAAAGATATAAAATAATAATTAATTTAATTAGTCTAGTATGTCTTATGAAAAGAGCTTTGATTAGTGTTTATGATAAAAATGAAAAATTATTTAATTTTGTTAGTTTCTTATATAAAAAAGGATATCAAATAGTTTCTACTGGAGGGACTTACCAATATTTTCTTAAAAAAGGATTATCAAATATAATAGAGGTTTCTGATTTAACTTCTTTTCCTGAAATTTTAGATGGAAGAGTAAAAACCATTCATTCTAATATATATGTAGGTATTTTGGCTAATCGTTCCGTTGAAAAACATATGAAATCTGTTCATTCTCATAATATTCATCTTATTGATATTGTGTTGGTCAATTTTTATCCATTTTTTGAAAAAATACATCAAAAATCTATCAATACTAATTCATTAATAGAATTTATTGATATTGGTGGACCATCCATGCTGCGAGCAGCTGCTAAAAATTTTTTATATGTAACCGCTATTACAGATAATAATGATTATGAACTAGTTCAATATGAAATTGAACATTATGGATTCCCTTCATTAAAATTAAGAAAAAGATTAGCAGGAAAAGCGTTTAATTTTACTTCGGCTTACGATTCTGCTATTTCACAATCTCTTTTAGATGATAAATTTCCTATTTATTTACACTCTTCTTATGAAAAAAAAATGAATCTACGATATGGGGAAAATCCTCATCAAAAAGCAGCTTATTATGTTAATACAATTCATAAAGGATCAATGCAAAATCTTTATCAATTACATGGTAAAAAGCTATCATTTAACAATTTAAGAGATATGGATATAGCGTGGAAAATTGTTACTCAATTTTCTGAACCTGCTTGTTGTACGGTTAAACATTCCTCCCCTTGTGGAGTGGCGTTAGGAAAAAATATTATTGAGGCATTTCAAAAAACTTATTACGCTGACAGTATTTCATCTTTTGGAGGAATAATGGCTGTTAATGTCCCAATTACAAAAGAATTAGCAAAAGAGATTAATCAAATTTTTTTAGAAGTAGTGATTTCTCCTAGTTACGAAACAGATGTGTTGAATATTTTAAAAACAAAAAAAAATCTTAGAATTATTAAAATTAGTTCCCCCATTTCAGATAAATTAGAATATGTGCAAATAGACGGAGGAATTTTAGTACAAGAATCAGATTATTTTTCCCCTTATGATAGTAATTACAAAATAATGACTAAAAAAGAATTTAGTAATCAAGAATTAAAATCTTTATTTTTCGCTCAAAAAGTGGTAAAATATGTTAAATCTAATGCTATTGTTGTGGCTAAAGGGACGCAAACTTTAGGTATTTCTGGAGGTCAAACTAATAGAATTTGGGCCGCTCGTCAAGCTATAGAAAGAGCTTTAGAAAAAAGTAAAGAAGGATTAGTTCTTGTATCTGATGCTTTTTTTCCTTTTCGAGATGTTGTAGATGAAGCAGCTCGTTATGGTGGAATACGTGCTATTCTTCAACCAGGTGGATCTATCCGTGATGAAGAATCTGTTAAAGCTTGTGATGATCATGGGATAGCAATGGCTTTTACTGGAAAAAGACATTTTAAACATTAACAAAATAAAGAATAATGAAAATTTTAATTCTTGGAGGAGGAGGACGTGAACATGCTATAGGTAAAAAATTATTGGAAGATTATCATTCCATTTATCTTTATTTTTATCCTGGAAATGGAGGGACAAGTATAATAGGAAAAAATATTGAAAATTATCATACTGCATTAGATTTAGGTTTGTTTTCAAAAAAAAATTCGATAGATATAACTATTGTAGGATCCGAAATTTTTTTATTAGAAGGAGTTGTAGACATTTTTCAAAATTTGGGATTAAAAATAGTTGGACCACATTATTTAGCTGCTAAACTTGAAGGAAATAGAATTTTTTCTAAAACATTTATGAATAAATATGGAATTCGTACTCCTAAGTATGACATTTTTTATTGCTATGAAAAGGCTATTAATTTTTTGAAAAAAAAAACGAATTCTGTAGCTATTAAAACTAATGGAATCGCTTCAGGAAAAGGAGTTATTTTAGCTCATAATCCAAATGACGCTAAAAAAGCTTTAAAAAATATTATGATAAAAAAAAAGTTTGGAGAATCTGGAAATCAAATTGTCATAGAAGAATTTTTACAAGGAAAAGAAGCTTCTATTATAGCTCTTTTCAATGGGAAAGATATTATTCCTTTCTTATCGGCTAAAGATTATAAAAAAATTGGAGAAAATGAAAAAGGGATGAATACAGGAGGAATGGGAGCGATTGTTCCCAATCCACATATGACAAATTCTATTTGGATAGATTTTAAAAAAAACATTTTAGAACCTACTTTAGAAGGATTAATTATGGAAAAATTAACTTTTTTTGGATTTTTATATTTTGGATTAATGATAACTTACAATAAAGTTTACTTATTAGAATACAATACTCGTATCGGAGATCCTGAAGCTCAAACTTTATTCCCATTAATGAAAAGTAATTTTTTAAATATCATTCAATCTTCCTTTCAACATAAATCAATATCTATTGATTGGAAAAAATTATGTTCTTGTTGTGTCGTTTTATCATCTAGAGGATATCCTGAAAAATATGAAAGTGGAAAAATTATAACAGGGGTAAATTCTTTAAAAGAACCTTTTTATATTGCTGGAGCAAAAAAAAAACAAGAAAAATGGATTACATCAAGTGGACGAGTTCTCAATATAGTAGGAATAGGAAAAACGATTCAAGAAGCCAGAATAAAAGCTTATGACCAGGTTCAAAAAATTCAGTTTGACAATTTGTATTTTAGAAAAGATATTGGTTTATAATATAAATTATACAAAAAATGGAAAGAGATTTTATCCTAATATTAGATTTTGGATCTCAATATAGTCATATGATTGCTAGAAGAATTCGAGATATAGGAGTATATACTTTATTATATCATTATAATGAAATTTCTATATCTCATATAATTTCAAAAAAAAAACCTAAAGGATTGATTCTATCAGGAAGTCATTTTTCTGTTTATGAAAAAGGTTCTCCATTAATAGAGAAAAAATTTTTTAAACTCAATATTCCCATACTCGGAATTTGTTATGGAATGCAACTTATTTCTTTTCTTTTTGGAGGAGAAATAAAAAAATCCAAATACAAAGAATATGGAAAATCCTGCTTGATCATAGATCATCCTAAGAACAATCTATTTTATGGGATTCCCGATAAATCTATAGTTTGGATGAGTCATTTTGATGAAGTTAAAAATGTTCCAAAAGAATTTAAAGTCATTGGACATACATCATCTTGTGATATTGCAGCTTTGAGTCATTTCAATAAAGAGATTTATGCAGTTCAATTTCATCCAGAAGTAAAAAATACAGAATATGGAATATCTATGTTAAAAAATTTTGTTTTTCACATTTGCAAATGTAGTCCAAATTGGGAATTAAATAATTTTTTGCAAAATACGATAGATGATATTAAAAAACGTGTAGATAAAAAAAAAGTTTTGCTAGGTTTTTCTGGAGGAGTAGATTCTTTTGTTTCGGCTTATATCATTCGGAAAGCTATTGGGAACTCTTTAAATTGTATTTTCGTGGATACAGGATTATTATTGAAAGACGAAAAAAAAAGAATATCTTCTTTATGTAAAAAGATGCATTTTCCTATAAAAATTATAAATGCTAAAAATCATTTTTTATCTAAGCTTACTGGCATTGTTGATCCTGAGATAAAGAGAAAAGTTATAGGAAAAGAATTTATCTATATCTTTCAAAAGGAATCAGAAAAAATTAAAAATGTTGAATTTTTAGCACAAGGGACCATTTATTCAGATATTATAGAATCTTCTGTTCTTTCAAAAAATTTGATAAGTAATTCTATAAAATCTCATCATAATGTAGGAGGGCTCCCTACAACATTAATGAAATTAAAACTCATTGAACCATTAAAAAAATTATTTAAAGATGAAGTTAGAAAAATAGGAGAAAAATTAGGGGTTCCAAAAGAAATTTTATATCGTCATCCATTTCCCGGCCCTGGTTTTGGTATTCGTATTATTGGAGAAATAAATGAACACAAAATTTCTATTCTAAAAGAAGCAGAGAATATTCTATTGCAAGAATTAAAAAATTATGATATTTACAATTCTGTTAGTCAGGCTTTTATTATTTTATTACCCGTAAAATCTGTAGGAATCAAAGGGGATAAACGAACTTATGAATATGCAGCTATATTACGTGTAATAAATACTGAAGATTTTATGACTAGTACTTTTACACATTTATCTTACGATTTTTTAGAAAAAGTTTCAAATAGAATCACTAATGAAATTGATGGAATTAATAGAATAGCATATGACATCACCTCTAAACCTCCATCTACTATTGAATGGGAATAATTTTTATATCATCATAGAAACCAAATTATATATATTTTTTTTTAATTCGGTTCTAGGAGAAATTAAATCTATAAATCCATGATCCATTAAAAATTCTGCAGTTTGAAATCCTTTTGGTAGATCTTTTCCTATAATTTCCCTAATCACCCTAGGACCAGCAAATCCAATAAGAGCACCTGGCTCAGCTATATTAACATCTCCAAGTAAAGAGTATGATGCCGTTACTCCTCCCGTAGTTGGATCAGTTAAAACAGAGATATAAGGAATTTTAGCATCACGTAATTGGGTTAATCTAGCTATAGTTTTAGCCATTTGCATTAATGAAAAAGAGGATTCCATTATTCTTGCCCCTCCCGATTTAGAAATTAATATATATGGATATTTTTTATCAATACAATATTTTATAGCTCTAGAGATTTTTTCTCCTACTACAGACCCCATAGAACCTCCTATAAATGAAAAATCCATACAAGATATCACAACATTTATGGTTTTAATTTTTCCAACTCCTGTTCTAATCGCATCATATAAATTTGTTTTTTTTCTGGCTTCTTTAATTCTATCTGTATATTTTTTATAATCTTCCCATTTTATCGGATCTTTGCTAACCATTTTGATATTCATTTCTAAAAATTCACCGTGATCAAAAAGAATTTCAAAATATTCTTTACTATGAATTCTTACATGATATCCATCTTCTGGACTAACATAAGCGTTTTTTTTTAATTCTTCCGTATCTATAATTTTTCCGTTGGGAGTTCTGTACCAAATCCCTTTTGGTAAATCCTTCCTTTCGTCTATAGATGTTAATATATTCTTTTTTTTTCTTAAAAACCAAGCCATGGTTATTTTATAAAGTATTAATATTATTCATGAATTCAAAATATTTTTTTAAAATTTTTTTAAAAGATTTTTCTCCTTCTCTTAACCATATTCTAGGATCATAATATTTTTTATTAGGAATATGTTTCCCTTTTGGATTTCCTATTTGTTTTTTTAAATATTCCTTATTTATATTCATATAATCCCGAATTCCACAAGTAAAAGCATATTGTAAATCAGTGTCAACGTTCATTTTAACAACTCCAAAACTAATAGCTTTTTGTATTTCCTTTTCTGTAGATCCTGACCCACCATGAAAAACTAAAGAAATTGGTTTTTCATTAGTATGAAATTTCTTTTGTATATATTTTTGTGTATTTTTCAAAATTTCAGGACGTAGTATCACATTTCCAGGTTTATAAACTCCATGTACGTTTCCAAAAGAAGCTGCTATAATAAAATTATCACTGATTTTGATTAATCTTTCATAAGCATAAGCAACCTCTTCTGGTTGAGTATAAAGTTTATTGTTTTCTATGTTAGAATTATCTATTCCATCCTCTTCTCCACCCGTTACACCGAGTTCTATTTCAAGGGTGATTTTACTTTTATTCATTCTATAAAAATATTGCTCACAAATATTAATGTTCTCTTTTAAAGATTCCTGAGAAAGGTCTAACATATGTGAACTAAACAACGTTTTTCCAAAACGTTTATAATATTTTTCATTAGCTTCTATCAATCCATCTATCCATGGAAGAAAAGGTTTAGAACAATGGTCTGTATGAAGAATTACCGTTGTTTTATAATATGAGGCCAACTCATGAATATGCATAGCACAAGCTATAGAACCTTGAATTGCTGCTTTTTGTTTCTCATTACTTAATCCTTTTCCAGCATTAAAAATAGCCCCACCATTAGATAATTGAATTATAACAGGAGAATTTACTTCTGCAGCAGTCTCCATAACAGTATTCATAGTATTAGATCCAATAACGTTCACAGCAGGTATGGAAAAAACGTTTTCCTTAGCGTATTCGAATATCTCTTTCACTAGGTTCCCTGTAGCTACCCCAAAAGGAAATTTTTTAGACATGTGTTTAATATTTATTAAAAAAGTATTTTCTATATTTGATTCATTTAATTTAAAAAGATATGAAAAAATTTTTTAATTAAATTCAACATGCTAGTTCTCCCATCTACATTAAAAATATACAACGCTTCAGCAGGATCGGGAAAAACGACTTTTTTAGTCATCAATTATCTTTATGTTTTATTAAAAAGTCCTTATCCTGACGAATTTAAAAGAGTTTTAGCTTTAACTTTTACTAAAAAAGCTTCTGAAGAAATGAAAAATCGCATTTTACAGTGCATAAAAGAATTTTCAAATAAAAAAATTAAAAAAGAATATCATTTTTTATTTGATCATATAACAAAAAATTTAAATTTAACGAAACATCAATTGTATCAACGTTCTAAACAAATATTATTTTCCATATTGTCCGATTTCTATTCTTTTTCTAGAAATATAAGTACGATAGATAAGTTTACTTATAATATTATAAGATCTTTTTTTTCAGAAAAAGAAGCCCATTTAGAAATGGATACAGAGAGATTTTTATTAAAAATTGTAGAAAATATATTATCTAGATTAAAAAATTCTGAAAAATGGTCAAAGATTTTGATTCAATCTTCTTTAGAAAAACTTAAAAAAGGAAATAATTGGGATTTAGGAAAGGAATTATTCAAAATGGCTCATATGATGGTGAAAGAAAATAATTTTTTTTATGTAAAAAAAATTACAAATTATTCTTTTGAAGATTTCATGCAGTTAAAAAATATTCTAATCAAAAGAACTAAAATTTTTGAAAAAAAATGTAAAGAGAAAGGAGAAAAATTTTTTAAACTTTTAAAAAAAACTTCTATTCAAAAAGATTCATTCATTCATTTAGATTTACCTAGATTTTTTAAAAAATTTCAAAATGAAAATATATTTTTTAATCCTTTTAATAAACGTATTGAAAAATATATTCAAAAAGAAATATTATACTCTAAATTTTTTGATGATAAACATCAAAAAATACTAATAGAAAAAAATAAAAAAAAAATACTTCTTTTATATGAAGAAACAAAATTGATATATAAAAAAAATATATCAAATTATCTTTTGGATAAACTTTTTTTAAAAAAAATAAGCATTTTATCAGTAATACATGAAATTTACAAAGAATTTCATTATGTAAAAAATAACAAAAAAATTATTTTAAATGCAGAATTAAATAAAATGCTTTATGAAAGAATTGTTGAAGGAACATTTCCAAAAATATATGAAAAAATAGGGACGCAATATAAATATTATTTCATAGATGAATTTCAAGATATTTCACTTTTACAATGGCAAAATATTAGAATTTTAGTTGAGAATGCATTATCAGAAAATGGATCTGCTATGATAGTGGGAGACCCTAAACAGTCTATATATAGATGGAGAGGCGGTGATGCGAAACAATTTATAAATTTAATTTATTCCAAATCAAATTTTTATAAAAAAAAAATAAAAACTATAGAAAAAAATTTTCGCAGTTATAAAGAAATTGTAAAATTTAATAATTTACTTTATCCGTCTATATCTAAAATATTCAATTCTACTATTTATCAAGATATATACAAAAATTATAAACAAAAAATAGATAAAAAATCTGGTGGATATGTAGAAATAAATTTTATTCATGATTCTAATAAAAATTATAAAGAACATATTTATTCAAAAATAAAAAATAAAATAGAAAAATTATTGAAAAAAAAATATGCATTATCAGATATTGCTATTTTAGTAAGAAACAATGAAGAAGGTCATTTTTTATCTGAAAAACTAGTAAAAGATGGTATTATTGTAAATACTTCGGTTTCTTTATTAATAAAAAATCATTTTGAAATACAAATCATCATAAATTTTTTTTACATTATTGCTTATCCTCATTATTATAAAAAAAGAGTTCTTTTAATTTTATCATTATTAAAAATTAAATTTCTTCGTACTAAAAGAAATCATCATGATTTCATTATGAAAATCCTTTTTTTACCTTTAGATTTATTCTTAAAAAAAATTTTGTTTAAAAATTCATTAACATTAAACAAATTATATAATCAATCTATATACAACATATCAGAAAAAATTATTGAAGCTTTTGGATTATTAAATAAACAAAATTCTACATATATTTATTCTTTTTTGGATTTTGTTTATAGATCTATGAAAAAGGTAGAAAATTCTATTATAGATTTTTTAGATTATTGGGAATTAAAAAAAAAAAAAGAAAGTATCGTAATTTCTGATCACATCAATGCTATTCGTCTTATGACCATTCATAAATCTAAAGGGTTACAATTTCCTGTAGTTCTTATTCCTTTCACAGATTGGAATATTTTTTCTAGAGAAAATAAAGAAGAAGTTTGGATCGATGTAAATTCTCATTTATATAATGGATTCAATACAATTTATTTAGAAATGGAACCCTATTTCAAACATATAAAACATGATAATAACATCCGTAATTTTTATGAGTATTATTTATCAAATATTAAATTTGATAACATTAATTTGTTATATGTAGCGACTACCCGTTCTATTGAACAACTTATTTTATTTTCCAAACTTGGAAATAATAAATCTGTATCATTTTATATTAAAAATTTTCTATGCGAAAAAAAAATATGGAATGAAAATAAATTTCAGTATATCTTCGGAAAAGATGAAAAAAGCTCTTAACTTATTTCACATGTTTTTCCGCATGATAAGAAGATCTCACTAATGGGCCACTTTCTACATATTTAAATCCCATTTCTAATCCAATTTTTTTAAATTCTTTGAATTGTTCTGGAAAAATAAAAAAACGAACAGGATAATGCTTTAAGGAAGGTTGTAAATATTGTCCCATTGTAAGAATATCTACTTTAGATTTTTTTATATCTTTCATTGTCTCTATTATTTCTTCTTTTGTTTCTCCTAGTCCTAACATGATTCCTGTTTTTGTTCGTATATTTTGATTCTTTTTTTTTATATATTGTAAAATTTCAAGACTACGACCATATTTAGCTTGAACACGAACCTCCTTTGTTAATCTAGAAACTGTTTCCACATTATGAGAAATAACTTCTGGCTTTATATTAATTATTTTATTTATTATGTGTTTTTCTCCTTTAAAATCGGGAATTAAAGCTTCTATTGTAATATTGGGATTTAAATGGCGTATTTTTTGTATGGTTTGAATCCATATATCAGAACCCATATCCTGTAAATCATCTCGATTAACAGAAGTTAATACAGCATGTTTTATTTTTAATATTTTTATAGATTTTGCTACCTTTTTTGGTTCATCCCAATCTATTTTATCAGGACGTCCCGTTTTTACTCCACAAAATCTACAAGACCTTGTACAAATATTTCCCAATATCATGAAAGTAGCCACTCCTTTATCCCAACATTCTCCTATATTGGGACAACTTCCACTCTGACAAATTGTATTCAATTTATGCAAAGAAACTAATTTTTGTAATTCATAATAATTTTTACTCATTGGTAATTTTACTTTTATCCACTTTGGTTTTTTTTTAATAACGTTCATATCTTATTTTTAAATTTTTATTATTATACTACAAAAAATATAAAAATCAATTTTTTTTGATAACTTTGTAAAGTAAAGATGGCTATTTTTTATTTATATGGAAGTGTTTGTTAGAGATATAGCTAATATATTAGAAAATATAGCACCTCTAGAATATGCGGATTCTTATGATAACGTAGGATTAATAGTAGGATCATTTCATAAAAAAGTAAAAAATGTACTGATTACTTTAGATCTAACTGAAGAAGTCTTTTATGAATCTATCAACAAAAAATGTGATTTGATAATTTCTTTTCATCCTATCATTTTTAAATCTATTAAAAATATAACTGGTAAAACATTTTCAGAAAGAGTCATAATTCATGCGTTAAAAAACGATATATCTATTTATGTAATTCACACGAATTTAGATGTCATGTGGGAAGGTCCTTCTTCTTATATTTCCAAATTATTACAAATAAATAGAGAAAAAGTTCTTTTTCCAAAAAAAGAAACCATAAAAAAATTAGTTACTTATGTTCCCGTTTTTTATGCTGAAAAAGTTAGAAATGCTTTATTTGAAGCAGGAGCTGGTAATATTTCTAATTATAGTCATTGTAGTTATAATTTCGAAGGGTATGGAAGTTATATGGGAAATAAAAAAACTAAACCTTTTTTTGGTAAAAAAGAAATTTTTCATATGGAAAAAGAAACTTGTATTAGCGTACTTTTTCCTGATTATAAACTGAATATAATAAAAAATGCACTATTTCAAAATCATCCTTATGAAGAAGTAGCTTACGAAATTTATAATATTGAAAATATCAATCCTTATATAGGAATAGGTTTTATAGGAAATTTAATAGAAAAAATGAATGAATATGATTTTCTTCTTTTTATAAAAAAAAAAATGAATATTCCTTGTCTTAGACATTCTAATTTTATAGAAAAGAAAATTCAAAAAATAGCTATGATTACAGGGTCAGGACGTTTTGGAATAGAATCTGCTATCAAAGAAAAAGCTGATGTTTTTATCTCCTCAGATTTAAAATATCATGATTTTTTTAAATATGAAAAAAAAATATTAATTGTAGATGTAGGACATTATGAATCTGAAAAGTTTACTAAAAATTTACTGAAATCTTTTTTAGATAAAAATTTTACTTCTATTTCTATTTATGAATCGGAAGTTCATACTAATCCAGTTAAATATTTTTATTAATTATGGGCCATAAAATACAAGAAGTAGTCACTGTAGTAGATAAATTGAGAGCATTATACAATCTTCAATTAATAGATTCTCGTATAGATGAAATACGAAAATTCCGAGATAATATTCCTATGGAAATAAAAAGTCTAGAAGAAGAACTAGACCAAATCAAAAAAAACTTAGAAAATATTCATGAAAATATTCTTTCTATAAAAGAAAATATAAATAAGAAAAAAAAAAATATAAAATCTTCAGATATATTGATCAATAAATATGAAAAACAAAAAGATCATATCAAAAATCATAAAGAATTATATTCTTTAGATAAAGAAATTGATTATCAAAAATTAGAAATTCAATTATATAAAAAAAGAATTAAGGAATTAAATCTTCAAATTTATAAAATGGAAGAAATCCTAAAACAAAAAGAAGATTTATTAAAAAATAAAGAGGAACATCTTTTTCATAAGAAAAAAGAATTAAATAATATTCTTTTAAAAAATGATAAAGAAGAACAAATTTTATTAGATAAATCTTTATTTTTTTACAAAAAGGTAGATAATGGTTTATTGAAGACTTATCAAAGAATCAGAAATGGAGTTAAAAACGGTGTAGCTATTGCTCCAGTTCTAAGAGGAGCTCCATTGGGTTCTTATCTAGCAATCACTCCTCAAAAATATTCTGAACTCATGCAACGTAATAAACTTTTAATAGATGAACATAGTGGAAGAATATTAATAGACGCGGAATTAGCTGAGGAAGAAAAGAAAAAATTTTTTATTTTTTGTTCTAAAAAAAAATTATAGATCATGGTACGAACTTATTCTTCTAATGAAATTAAAATTAAAATTAAAGATTTTGAATTATTAGAAGTTTCTTCAGGAAAGAAGAAATTTTTAAAAAGTTATTTTTTAAATAAAGCAACTGTAATAATGTTTATTTGTAATCATTGTCCGTATGTTAAACATATTAATACAGAATTAATTCGTTTAGCTAATGATTACATATCAAAAAATATTTCATTTTTAGCCATAAATTCTAATGACGTTAAAAAGTATCCGGAAGACTCTCCAGAAAATATGAAAAAAGTATATCATAAATTAGGTTATACTTTTCCTTATTTTTTTGATGAAACACAGGAGGTGGCTAAATATTATTGTGCAAAATGTACTCCTGAATTTTTTATATTTTCCGGAAAGGGAAATTTATGTTATCATGGACAATTAGATGATTCTAGACCCGGAAATAACATACCTGTAACAGGTTTTGATGTAAGAAATACATTGCAAAACATTTTAAATGGAAAAAAAATATATCCAATAGTTAAATTAAGTTACGGGTGTAATATCAAATGGAAAACATAAAATTTTTATAATAATTTGGAATAATATTTAAAAAATATTCTATAGTTTCAGACAAACTTTTTTCTGATATACCTCCTGCTGCATTTTTATGTCCTCCCCCTCCAAAATACTTTCTAGAAAATATGTTTACATCAAAATTTCCTATCGAACGAAAGGATATTTTAATGGGAGATTTTTCTTTTTCTTCAAAAAAGAAAACGGAAAAAATAATATTTTTAATGCCTAATCCATAAGTAATAATTCCATCTGTATCTCCTTGTTTATATGAATAAAAATTTAAATCCGAAGCTTTAATGCTCGTATAAGCCGTCCTACATTTTTTAATGATTATTAATTTTTTCAAGGCTTTAGATAATAATTTTAATCTGTTTTCATTATATTTTTCTCGTAAATGATCATAAATATAATTTAGATCAATTCCTTTCTCTATTAATCTTCCGGCAATAAAATGAGTTTCTGAGGTCATAGAAGGAAAACGAAAAAATCCAGTATCAGTCATTAATCCTACATATAAACACGTAGCTATTTTTTTATCTATTTTATCTAAATTATTCATATCTGATATGAATCGAAAGACTAAAATACTGGTAGCTGCTACTGTAGAATCGGAAAACATAAAATCAAAACAAAATGGAAAAGGATGATGATCAATTAATATTTTTTTTGCTTTTGAGCATGAAAAAAAATATTTTATATTATTTATTCTTGACAGATTATTAAAATCTATCAAAAAGATATAATCAGAATTTACAATTTTTTTTTCAACTAAAGATTGTGTTTTTTTGGAAAAGACAAGAATATCCTCAGTTCCAGGGATCCATTGAAAAGACTCAGAATATTCTGTTGGAGATATTAAATCCACATCATGTTTTAATTTTCTAAAATAAAATAAAAGAGCTAAAGAAGATCCTAAAGCATCTCCATCTGGATTATTATGAGGCAATAGTACAATTTTTTTTTTATTTATTCCATTTATATTAGAAAATAACATATATGTCATTTTTTTTTAAATCCCAATTCTTCTCCTTTTTTTAACATAATAAAATAAGCAGAATGAAAATTATTTGATATTTTTCCTTCTAAAATAGAATCTTTAACAAAATTTTTTATAATTCCTATTTCTTTACATGGATCAATATGAAAGGCCTTCATTATATCATTTCCAGATATAGGGGATTTCCAGTTTTGAATCCTATCTTTTTCTTCTAATTTTCTAATTCTTTCCATAAGAAGATAAATATTTTTTTTATATTGATTTTTCTTCTCTACATTATTAGTAGTAATATCAGCGATACATAATTTCATGAGATCTTCTAAATCGTTTCCTATATCAAATAATAATCTACGTATAGCAGAATCACTAGTATTAGTTCCTATTAATGCAATAGGTCTATAACTATACTGAATCATTTTTTTCACATATTTCATAGAAGAACCTTTTGGCAGCTTTAAACGTTTGAATATATTTGTAATCATTTTAGATCCTACAAATTCATGAGCATGAAAAGACCATCCTATTTTTGGAACAAATTTTTTTGTATAAGTTTTTCCTATATCATGAAGTAATGCTACCCATCTTAACAAAAGAGAATTGTTTTTTGTCTGACTAATATTATCTACTACTTGCAAAGTATGATAAAAATTATCTTTGTGTTTATATCCATTCTTTTCTTCTATTCCTTTTAACGAAACTAATTCCGGTAATATGATTGATAATAATCCAGATTGATATAATAAAAATAAACCCATAGAAGGTTTTTTAGATAGTAAAATTTTGTTAAATTCTTCTACAATTCTTTCTGTAGAAACGATATTTATTCTATCCTTATTCTTTTGAATTGATTGAAAGGAAGATTTTTCAATCTCAAACTGTAATTGAGTAGAAAATCGTATAGCTCTCATCATTCTTAGTGGATCATCAGAATAAGTAATATTTGCATCTAATGGAGTTCTTAATATTTTTTTTTTTAAATCTGAAAATCCTCCAAATGGATCGATCAATTCTCCATAATTATCACGGTTTAAACTAATAGCTAAAGCATTGATTGTAAAATCTCTTCTATTTTGATCATCTTGTAATGATCCCAACTCTATAACAGGTTTTCTACTAAAAAAATGGTAAGATTCTTTTCTTGATCCGACAAATTCTATTTTTTGATTATTATATTCTAACATAGCTGTTCCAAAACGTTTAAATATTCTTATTTTAGGAGAAGGGATAATATTTTTAGAAACCTCTTTTGCTAATTTTATTCCTTCTCCTATAGTTAAAATGTCTAAATCTTTCGATTCCATTTTTCCAAGTAAAAAATCTCTAACATAACCTCCTATTACATAACTTCTTTGTTTTATTTTTTTAGCAGAAATACTTACAATACGAAATATTTTTTTATGAACAGCAGATGATAAATTCATATCCGTCTACATACGTAATATTTTGACCTGATTGGAGACTATTTTTATAATAGAAGAACTACTATACTTAGCTTTTTCTTTTCTACGAAAATTAACAACATAATCAGTTTTATTTAAAATAGAAGGACTAATTTCAGAAAAAGATTTAGGAGTTACTAATCCTGATAAATTAGCAGAAGTAGAAATAATGGGTCTATCCAAATTTTTTATCAAGCAAATACAAAAAGGATCATGTGTTAAACGAATAGCTAAAGTATTATCTTGTATAAAAAAATTGGATGCTATTTTTTTAGTATTTTCGTATACTATAGTAATAGGTTTATCTTTTTTTATAATATTTTCTACAATAATTCTTTTAGTCAAAAAAGAAATTTTTCCTACCAATTGAGACAAACGATCTAGACTTTCTACCAAAAGAATCATAGATTTATAAATATTTCTATTCTTGATTTCATATATTTTTTTTATGGCTTGTATATTAAATGCATCACATCCCAATCCCCATACAGTATCTGTAGGATACAATAAACTTTTTCCTTTTTTTAATATATCTACACTTTTTTCTATTTCTACGTTAAAAGACATTTTAATTTATAAATTATGGGTTCTTAATGCTTCATTTAAAGATATTTTTTTATTTGTACTTTCTTTCCTTTTTCCTATGATCATTGAACATGGGACATTATATATCCCTGAAGTAAATTTTTTTGGATAAGATCCAGGAATGACTACAGAATATTTTGGAATTATACCCTTTATTTCAATAGGTTTTTCATGAGTGACATCAAAAATTTTAGTAGAGGCTGTGAGTACAACATTTGCTCCTAGAACAGCACCTTTTTTTATCAAAACTCCTTCTACTAAAATACATCTAGATCCAATAAAAACATCATCTTCAATAATAACTGGATTCCCTTGTAAAGGTTCTAAAACCCCTCCTATTCCTACCCCTCCACTTACATGAACGCCACTTCCAATCTGAGCGCAACTACCCACTGTAGCCCATGTATCTATCATAGTATTTTTTCCTATATATGCGCCTATATTGACATAAGATGGCATAAGGATTACTCCAGGTGATATATACGAACCATAACGTGCTATAGCATGAGGAACTACACGAATTCCTTTTTCCTTAAATTTATTTTTTATAGGAATTTTATCATAAAATTCTAATGGACCTAATTCTATTGTGTTCATATTTTGAACATAAAAATACATAATAATAGCTTTTTTAACCCATTCATTTACTATCCATTTTCCATTTAAATAATTAGAGACTCTAACTGCCCCAGTTTCTAAATGGGCAAGAACCTGAAGAACTACATTTTTTATATTTTCATCAGTGGGCCATATATTTTTTTTATTCCAAGCTTTATCTATTTCTAATTTTAGCTTATTCACTTTTATATTTATTAGTTTACAAGAAACGAAACAAAAGTAGCAAAAATAAAACAAGATAACAAGTATATATACAATGGGAAAAATATTAGGAATAGATTATGGAAAAATTATCACGGGTTTATCTATCACAGACGACCAAAAAATATTTGCATTTGGACTCAATGCTGTTCCAACTAAAAATTTAATGAATTTTTTAAAATATTTTTTAGTTGATGAGAAAATAGAAAAAATCGTTATAGGATTGCCAAAAAAATTGAATAATAAAAAAGAAGTTTTAATAGAAACAGAAATTCAGAAGTTTATGAATAAATTTCATATAAGATATCCTCACATCATGATTGAAAGATTAGATGAACGTTTTACATCTAAAATGGCTTTTTATACTATGATAAAATTGGGTTTGAAAAGAAAAAAAAGAAGAAAAAAAGTAATTTTAAATCAAATTAGTGCCACTATAATTTTGCAATCTTATCTTACTAAAAAAGAAAAAAAAAATTAATTCATGGTATTACCTATAGTTATTTATGGAAATTCTATTTTGAGAAAAAAATGTTGGGATATAGATTTTTCTTTTTTTGAAAAAAAAAAGGAAATTCATCAATTAATTAAAGATATGTTTGAAACTATACATAAAGAAAAAGGGGTAGGATTGGCAGCTCCACAAATTGGAAAAAATATTCGGCTTTTTATAGTAGAAACTCCTTATTTAAATGGAGAAAATATTATAAACAATTATAAGGAAGTTTTTATTAATCCTAAAATATTAAAAATTTATGGTAAAGAGTGTAAATTTAATGAAGGGTGTCTTAGTATACCTGGAATTATGGGATCTATAAAAAGAAAATCTCATGTTAGAATTGAATATTATGATAAAAATTGGAACAAAAAAAAAAGAACCTTAACAGGCATATGTGCAAGAGTTATTTTACATGAATATGATCATATTGAAGGGAAACTTTTCATAGATTATTTTTCTTACAATAAAAAAAAAATAATAGAAAAAAAATTGATGAATTTATCAGAAAAAAATTCATTGTGAATAAACGTCGTCTATCATTTTTTTGAAAATATTAGGATCATTTATGGATATATATGAAAGAATTTTTCTATTTATTTTAATTTTTTTTTGGGATAGTTTACTCATAAATTCAGAATAGGATTTTCCATACTGGCGTACCCCTGCATTGATACGTTGAATCCAAAGAGATCTGAAATTTCTTTTCTTTTTTTTTCTTCCTGAAAAAGCATAAATAAAAGATTTTTCTACAGCATTTTTAGCAACTGTATAAACTTTACTTCTGGAACCATAAAAACCTTTGGCTAATTTCAGTATTTTTTTACGTTTTCGTCTAGAGGAAACTGCATTTGTAGATCTAGGCATAATTTTTTAAATTTGGATTTTTATATTTTTTTGATCTGATTTTTTCAATAAAGTAAATACAGAAAGTTTCCGTTTTCTTTTTTTAGATTTTTTAGTTAATAGATGATTTTTGAATGCATGTTTTCTTTTTATATATCCATTCGCTGTTTTTTTAAATCTTTTTTTTGATCCTGATTTTGTTTTTAATTTTGGCATAAATAATCTGACGTTAAAATTTTTTGGGAGCTAATATCATATACATTCTCTTTCCTTCCATTACCGGCATTTGCTCAACTTTTCCATATTCCTCAATATCTTCTGCAAATTTTAATAATTTAATTTTACCTTGATCTTTGTATACTATAGAACGTCCTTTAAAAAAAACAAATACTTTTACTTTATCTCCGCGCATTAAAAATTTTTCTGCACTTTTAATCTTAACTTTTCCATCATGATCTCCAATTTGTGGACCAAATCTAATTTCTTTAGTATTTACTTTGATTTGTTTTGCTTTAAATTGTTTTTTTCTTTTTTTTTGTTCATATAGAAACTTTTTGTAGTCTAAAACTTTACACACCGGAGGATTTAATTTAGGATTAATTTCAACTAAATCTAATTCTCTTTCTCTAGAAAATTGAATAGCTTCTTGTATAGAGTAAATCCTATTTTCTATGGAAGAATTTCCGACTAAACGTACTTTTGGGGTATTAATAATACTTTCATTGATCCGATGTTTTTCTTTTTTTTGCGGTAATGGTCGGAACATTCTATTTTTTTTATTACCTCTTGAAAATTTTTTTTTTATAATAGTTTTATATTTTTAGTTTTTAAATTTATTTCATTCAAAATAGATTCTATCCCATTGGAAATAGAAAATATTCCTATATTCCCTAATCCATGACGTCGTAATGACATCATTTCGTTTTTTTCCTCTTTATTTCCCAAAATGATCATATAAGGAATCTTATTTTCTTCAGAATCCCTAATTTTTTTATTAATTTTCTCGTTTCTATTATCAATAAATACACGAATATTATAACCTAACATTAAATTTAAAATTTTTTTGGCATAAACTATATATTTTTCACTTATAGGAAGTATAACGGCTTGATTAGGAACCACCCACAATGGAAGATTTCCTTTAGTATGTTCTATCATAATGGCGATAATACGTTCTAATGAACCAAAAGGAGCTCTATGTATCATTACTGGACGATACTTCTCGTTATTTTTTCCTTTATAATATAAATCAAATCTTTCAGGTAAATTATAATCGACTTGAATCGTCCCGAGTTGCCAACTTCTTCCTAAAGAATCTTTAATGAGAAAATCTAATTTTGGTCCATAAAAAGCAGCATCCCCATAATTAATCTCTGCTTCTATATTTTCTTCTTTTACTACCTGTAATATAGCTTTTTCTGCTTTTTCCCAATTTTTTTCTGATCCTATATAATCATTTATTTTTTTAGGATCTCTAAGAGAGATCCTAACTGTATATGTAAAAAAACCTAAAGTACGAAAAACATAAAAAACTAAATTAATTACTTTCTTAAATTCTTCTAACAATTGATCATAAGTACAAAAAATATGTGCATCATCTTGAGTGAAACATCTAACTCTAGTTAAACCATGAAGTTCTCCACTTTGTTCATAACGATATACTGTTCCAAACTCTGCAAAACGTTTAGGAAGATCACGATAGGACCATTCTTGAGAACGATAAATTTCACAATGATGAGGACAATTCATAGGTTTTAAAAGAAACTCCTCCTCTTTATGAGGAGTGTGAATGGGGTAAAAATGATCCTTACCATATTTACTCCAATGACCACTTCTAACATACAATTTTTTATGACCAATATGAGGAGTTACAACCATTTCGTATCCTGACTTTTTTTGAACGTCAGTTAAAAATTCTTCTAAATTTTTTCTAAAAATTGTTCCTCTAGGTAACCATAAAGGCAATCCAATTCCCACTCTATCAGAAAAAACAAAGAATTTTAATTTTTTTCCTATCTTTCTATGATCTTCTAAAATAGGGACTGACTTATCTTTATCCATAAAAAAAAGTTACAAGTTTTTTTTTTATGATAAAGATGACAAAAATAAATATAATGTTGCCGCTCCTACACATCCTACTATAGGCCCAAGTATTGGAATCAAAGCATAATCCCAATTACTTTTTCCTTTTCCTGGAATAGGAATGATAGAATATATAATTCTTGGACCTAGATCACGAGTAGGATTTATAGCCGCCCCTGTGGCACCTCCTAAGGATAAAACAATTCCTAATACCACTAAAGCGGAAGGAAGTGCGCCTAAAGACCCCAACCCTATAGGATACTTTTCTTCTTTTAAAAAAAGAGTTCCTTCTATGGAAAGATATAAAGAAATAAATATAAAAATAAAAGTGGCTAATACTTCACTCAAAAAATTAGAAAAGAAATTTTTTATAGAAGGAATAGTCACAAAAACAGATAATTTGTCTTTTTCTTCTTGAGTTTCAAGAAAATGATCTTTGTATAAAAACCATACGAATAATGATCCTAACATAGCTCCAATGAATTGAGAAAAAATATAAAGGGGAACCATACCCCAACTAAATTTTCCAATGATGGCAAAACTTATTGTAACACATGGATTTAAATGAGCACCACTATAAGGAGCTGAAACTGTTATTCCCATAAAAACAGCTAATGCCCATCCTATAGTAATAGTTAGCCATTCTCCATTACTATTTTTACTATGACCTTTAGTTTTTGATAAAATAACATTTGCTACTACACCATTTCCTAAAAATACTAAAATCATTGTTCCTATGATTTCTGCGCATATTTTTGTCATTTTATTTTATTTATTTTATTTGACTGGACCAAGAACGAGTTGTTTTTATCGCTCTTTTCCAGCCTTGAATTCTTTCTAATCTACTAGACATTCCTTTTGGTTCAAAAATTTGTTCTAATTGCCATTTATCTTGAATATCTTCAAGACTACTCCAATAATTTACAGCTAATCCAGCTAAATAAGCAGCTCCAGCTGCTGTAAGCTCAGAAATTTTAGATTTAACAACTTTCACATTTAAAATATCAGATTGAAATTGCATTAATAATTTATTTACCGTTGCTCCACCATCTACACGAAGTTCTTTGATAGAAATACCGGAATCCGCTTCCATAGCTTTCAAAACGTCCATATTTTGAAAAGCAATACTCTCCAATGCCGCTCTAACAAGATGAGCGGAAGAAGTTCCTCTTGTTATGCCGACAATGGTCCCTCTCGCTTTTTGATCCCAATAAGGAGCGCCTAAACCTGAAAATGCTGGGACCATATATAAACCTTCCGTATTATCTACGGAAGAAGCTAATGTTTCTGCTTCATCGGAAGATAAGAGGAGTCCAAGTCCATCTCTGAGCCATTGAACAACAGCTCCTGCAATAAAAACACTTCCTTCCAATGCATATTGGACCTTATTTTTTATTTTCCAAGCTACAGTAGTAATTAAATTATTTTTAGAAAAAACAGGATAATTCCCTACATTCATTAACATAAAACATCCCGTCCCATAAGTATTTTTTACCATCCCAATTTTAGTACACATTTGACCAAAAAGAGCGGCTTGTTGATCCCCAGCAATTCCAGATATAGGAATTTTCTGTGATAGAATATGTCCTGTTGTATAACCAAAAATATCACTAGATGATTTGACTTCTGGTAGCATAGTGACTGGAATATTAAATAAATCTATTAACTCTTGATCCCAACTCAGGGTATGAATATTAAATAACATAGTACGAGAAGCATTAGTAACATCTGTGACATGAATTTCTTTCCCTGTTAAATTCCATATTAACCATGAATCTATAGTTCCAAATGCTAAAGATCCAGAATGAGCTTTTTTTTTAGCTCCTGGAATATTCTCTAATATCCATTTAATTTTTGTTGCAGAAAAATAAGGATCTATAATTAAACCTGTTTTTTTTCGAATCATTTCGGTTAATCCTTCTTTTTTAAGATGATCACAATATTTGAATGTACGTCTATCTTGCCATACTATAGCATTAAAAATAGGTTCTCCCGTTTTTTTATCCCATACAACAGTGGTTTCTCTTTGATTGGTTATTCCTATTGATACAATATTCTCGCCTTCTAAATTAGCCTTTAAAATAGCTTCTAAAGCTACTGAAGCTTGCGTAGACCATATTTCCTCTGCATTGTGTTCTACCCATCCAGGATGAGGATAAATTTGCGTAAATTCTCTTTGAGCTACAGAAATAATATTTCCAATTTTATCAAAAATAATAGCTCTAGAACTGGTAGTTCCCTGATCTAATGATAGCACATATTTTTTCATAAACATATAATAATTTTTCTATTATCAAACTGCTGGATAATAGTATCGCATAGCTAGCTTTTTAAAATCAGATACTTGTGATTTTTCCCATTTCTTATCTTTAGAAAGTTCTTTAGCCATTAATGCAGCTACTCTAGGTGCTATATCTATAGCTTTTTTAGCATTTAAAAATAATAACCGGAACCTTCGAGCCAAAACATCTTCAATTGTTCTCGCCATTTCATAACGAACCATCCAAATTACTTCTGCTTCGGTATAATAATAAGAAGAAGAATCTTTTGAAATTAAGGGAATTCCCAATAATGGATTTTTCTCTATTAATTTTTTTATATGATATTCATCTTCTCCATATTTATTCCAATAATGATTTCTACTTCTATATAAAGAACAGGATCCATAAATTTTTAAATTCTTTGTCACAGAAGGTAATTTATTTAAGTTTCCTATTTCTATAGCTTTATTTACAGTGTCTTCCGCCATTTTTCTATATGTAGTCCATTTTCCCCCTATAATGCTAATGAGTCCAGAAGAACTAATCATAAGTTTATGAGATCTAGAAATATCTTTAGTTCTAGTAGAACAAGAATTATTGGGAAAAAAAAGAGGACGTAACCCAGAAAATGCACTTAATATATCACTTTTTTTTGTATGAAGTACAAAATATTTATTAAAAGTTTCTAATATAAAATCGATTTCCTCCTCTAAAGGTTTCGGTTCAATAACACTTTTTTCTAAAAAAGTATCTGTAGTTCCTACTAAAACATGATCGTACCATGGAACACAAAATAAGACTCTTCCATCTGACGTTTTTGGAATAACTATAGCATTTGAACTACTGAAAAAAGATTTATCTAATACAATATGTGTTCCTTGACTAGGCTTTATCAAAATAGGACGCGCAGATTCATCCATTTTTGAAATAGAATCAGAAAAGACTCCAGTAGCGTTGATAACTATTTTGGAATAAATAGAATATTTTTTTTGAGTTTCAAGATCACAGGCCACAACTCCAGAAATTTTATTTCCAACTTTTTTTAGTAAACTTTTAACTTGAAAATAGTTTAATAAAATTCCACCTTTTTTAACACAAGTCTGAGCTAAATTGATAGCTAAACGTGCGTCATCAAACTGTCCATCATAATATAAAATACCTCCTTTTAACTCTTTGCTTTTAATTTCTGGAAAATTTTTAATTATTTCATTTTTAGATAAAAATCTGGATTTTCCAAAACTTAAAGAACCGGATAGCCATTCATACAATTTTAACCCAGTCCAGTACATAATCGCTGTTTTCCAATTAAATACTGGAATAATAAATTTTTGTTTTTTTACTAAATGAGGAGCGTTTTGTAACAAAAAACCTCTTTCTCGTAATGCTTCATAAACTAATTTTATATCTCCTTTAGCTAAATATCGTATTCCTCCATGAACTAGTTTTGTACTACGACTAGAAGTGGCTTTAGAAAAATCAGACTGTTCTAATAGAAGAGTTTTATACCCCCTGGAAGAAGAGTCTAAAGCTATACCTAATCCTGTAGCTCCTCCTCCAATAATAATAACATCCCAAATATTAACATTTTTTAAAATGTTTAAAAACCTATCTCTATTTAAAAAACCTTTCATCATTTTTCATATCAAATTCCAAGCGGAATATCCATCCTATTGGGATTTTTAAAATATTAAATGAACAAAATTAAAAATATTTTTAATAAAAGAAAATTTTAATTAAAATTAAACATTTTTTTCTTTGTTAATCATTTGATATATAAAATCTTTTACAATTTTTTTTCCTGAATGAGCATGAATTTTTTTCATCATTTTATTCATATCATGAAATTGTTTCAAAAAAAGATCTATATGACTCAACGTAATCCCAGATCCTTTAGATATTCTTTTTTTTCTTTTTATATCAGTGAGAATTTTGGGATTATTTCTTTCGTAAGGGGTCATAGAATGAATAATCGCTTCTATTTTTTTGAAAGAATCTTTTTGGTTACCATAAAAAGAAAAATATCTATCGATTCCAGGAATCATTGAAATAATATTTTTTATATTTCCTATTTTTTTAATTTTTTGAATTTGTTCTAATAAATCATTAAAATTAAAACGATTTTTTGAAATTTTGTGATAAATTTTTTTAGTTCTTTTTTCATCAAATTGTTCTTGTACTTTTTCTACTAAAGAAACTATATCACCCATCCCTAATATTCTATTAGCTATTCTGTCTGGATGAAAAACTTCCAAATCTTCTATTTTTTCTCCATTACTAATAAATTTTATAGGCCTACTCACTATACTAGATATGGTTATAGCAACACCCCCTCTACTATCTCCATCTAATTTTGTTATTACAATACCATCAAAATTCAATATTTTTGAAAAAGATTGAGCCGTATTTATAGCATCTTGTCCTGTCATAGCATCAACAACAAATAAAACTTCATCTGGTTTAGAATATTGATAAATTTTTTTTATTTCTTCCATCATGATTTCATTTATTGCTAACCTTCCAGCTGTATCAATAATAATTACATTTTTATTATTTTTATAAGCATAAAAAATAGATTTTTCCACTATTTCTATAACATTTTTACTTTCTTTTAAAGAAAAAACAGGAATATTAACTTTTTCCGCAATCAATTCAAGCTGATTAATAGCTGCAGGACGATGAATATCTGCAGCAACTAATAAAGGAAATTTATTTTTTTTTCTTAAAAAAAAAGCAAGTTTAGAGGAAAAAGAAGTTTTTCCACTTCCCTGTAATCCACAAATTAAAACAATAGAAGGACTCTTAGAAAGATTTATTTCTCTATTTTTTTCTCCCATAAGAGAAACTAATTCATCATATACTATTTTTGTAATTAATTGTTTTGGATTTAAAGAATTCAGTACTTTTTTTCCAATAGATTTTTCTTTAACTTTTTGAATAAAATTTTTAACTATTTTATAATTAACATCTGCATCAACAAGTGCCCGTCCAATTTCTTTTAGAGAAGATGCTATATTAGTTTCCGTTATTATATTTTCCCCCTTCAAAATATGAAGAGCTTCAGATAATTTATTTTGTAAATGTTCAAACATAAGTATATATTTTTTTTACATACGATCAAGCATTTTAATTCCTAATAAATTCATTCCAGATTTTAAAACATTTCCTGTTATATGAATAATATTCATGTTCATATTACTATGAATTACGTTTAAAGGATCTATTAATTTTTTATTTTGGTAAAGATGATTAAAAGTTTTAGAAACTTCATAAATATAATTCGCTATTAAAGAAGGATTTAAGTGTATTACTGATTTTTTTAATATTAATGGATATTTTTTAAGAATTTTGATCATATTTTTTTCATGTTCATCAAATTTTATATTTGACCAATAATAATTCATAAATGAACATAATTTGAAAAATTTTTGTTCCAAAGAACGAATTCTCGAATAAGTGTATTGAATATATGTTCCTGTTTTTCCTTTAAAATCTATAGATTTTTTAGGATAAAAAATTATTTTTTTTTTGGGATCTGTTTTAATAAAATAATATTTTAAAGCTCCTAATCCTATGATTTCAGCATATTCTTCTTGTTTTTCTTTTTTTATAAATTTTTTTTCAAAATTTTTTTTTACAATAGAAGACATTTCTAAAATGAGACTATCAGCATCTACAACATTTCCTTCCCTAGATTTCATCCTCCCACTTGGTAAATATACCATTTCATAAGATAAATGAAACAATTTATTTACCCATATATATCCTAAACGTTTTAATACATTAAAAAGAACTTGAAAATGATAATCTTGCTCTTTCCCTACAATGTATATGATTTGGTCTACATTGTATTTTTTAAAACGCTCTACAGCTGTTCCTATATCCTGAGTAATGTATACGGAAGTTTGATCCGATCGTAATAAAAGTTTTTGATTAAAACCTTCCTTCATTAAATCAATCCAAATAGATCCATCTTTTTTTTGAAAAAAAATTCCTTCTTTAAGACCTTTTTTGACAATTTTTTTTCCAATTTCATAAATATCACTTTCATACTCTATTTTATCAAAAGTAATATCCAATTTTTTATAAGTTTCTTCAAAGCCATTATAAACCCATTGATTCATTTTTTTCCAAGTATTTCGAATAACAGGATCTCCAATTTCCCATTTTTTCAATAATTCTCTAGCTTGATTCAATATTGAAGATTCAACATATTTATAATTTTTTTTAGATAATTCTTTAGTTTCTTTATGATAAATACTATCAAATAAACTATAATATTTTCCTACAAAATGATCTCCTTTAATTTTAACACTATCAGGTGTTTTTCCTTTTCCAAACTTGTTCCAAGCTATCATAGATTTACATATATGGATTCCCCTATCATTAATAATTTGAATTTTTATTATTTCATGACCCACCATTTTTAATATATTAGCTATTGATGATCCAATAAGACTATTTCTAATATGGCCTAAATGAAGGGGTTTATTGGTATTGGGAGAAGAATATTCTATCATTATTTTTTTAGAAGGATATTTTAAATTATAAAAATTTGTATTTAACATTTCTTTCAGAAGATAAATATAATAATCATCTTCAAAAATAAAATTTAAAAAACCTTTAATAATAGAAAACTGAATCAGTCCTTTTAATTTATTTTTTACATAATTTCCTATATCTTTTCCTATTTTTTCTGTAGGTTTTTTTAATTTTTTTGATAAAGGAAATAAAATTAAAGTAATATCCCCTGGATATTCTTTTTTAGTATTTTGAAAATCTAATTCAGGATAAGATTCCAGTTTATATAAAAAAAATATGGATTCTATGACTATTTTCTCTATAGATTTAAAATAATCATTCATAGATAATTTAGAATGATTTTTCACAAAAATCTTTTTAATTGTACTCTCCATCCGAAAGGATCTTCTGATAGATTATGTTGTATATCTAATAATCTTTTTTTTAGATAAAAAGATATTCTTTTTTTTTCTTCAATATCAGGCAAATAAAAATCATCTTCTTTATAGCTAATTGTTTTGAAATAATTTATAACAGCTGCAGTTCCACAACCAAAAGCTTCTTTCAATTCACCTGTTTTCAATCCTTTTATAATTTCTGAAACGCTTAAATTTCGTTCTTCGACGAAGATCCCCTCTTTTTTAGCTAAAGAAAGAATACTTTTGCAGGTAATTCCACTTAATATATTATCATTTGCTTTTGGAGTAATAAGTTTATTATTTAAATAAAAAAAAACATTCATAGTGCCAGATTCTTCTATTATTGTGTGAGTAGAAGAATCCGTCCATAATATTTGATCAAAACCTTTTTCGTTAGCTAGTCGAGTAGGATAAAAAGAAGAAGCATAATTACCAGCAGCTTTAGTAAATCCTACTCCTCCTGATGCAGAACGGCTATATTTTTCTTCTATTTTAATTTTTAATGGATTTTTGTAATAGGTATCTGCAGGAGTCGATATAATTATAAACATATAATTTTTAGAAGGTTGAGCTGATAAAACTCCACTGGTAGCAATGATAAAAGGACGAATATATAAAGATTGTCCATAATTTTTTGGGATCCAATTTCTATCTATATCTATTAATTTTTTTAATCCATTCATAAAAATTTTTTCTGGGATAGGCGGTATTTCTAAACGAATAGCAGATCTATTTATTCTTTTAAAATTTTCTTTTGGACGAAATAAAAAAACTTCTTCATTTTTATCTTTGTAAGCTTTCATTCCTTCAAAAACAGCTTGACCATAATGAAAGACAAGAGATACAGGAGATAATATTATATTTCCAAAAGGCTTAATAATAGAATTTTTCCATTCTTCATTTTCGAATTCACAACAAAACATATGGTCAGAATACTGATTACCAAAGATAATATTATTGAAATCCATTTCTACAATCCTAGATTGTATTATTTTTTCTATTTTCATAAATAAAAAAACATTAATAAAAATAAAACAAATATATTATTTAAAATACTTAGTATTCAAACTATCATTCATTATTTTTAATACTTTTTCTACAATATTTTCAACAGAAGGTTTCGAGAAATAATCTCCATCTGATCCATAAGGGGGACGATGTTCTTGAGCTGTCATCGTTACAGGCGGACTATCTAAATAATAGTATCCATTTTGTTCTTCTAATATTTTCTGTAGAATATAAGCTGAAGATCCTCCTGGAACATCTTCATCTATAATCAATAATCTGTTTGTTTTTTGTAAACTTTTAACAATATCTTTTTGTAAATCAAAGGGTAATAAAGATTGAATATCGATTATTTCAGGATCTATATTAAGATTATATAATTCTTCTGCTGCCTCATTGACAATTCTCCATGTAGAACCGTAAGTAACTATAGTAATGTCTTTCCCTATTCTTGTTTTTTCTACTATTCCAATAGGAGTTCTAAATAAACCTAAGTTTTTTGGTAATTTTTCTTTTATTCTGTATCCATTAAGACATTCAATAACTAGAGCAGGATCATCACCAGACAATAAAGTGTTGTAAAAGCCAGCAGCTTTGACCATATTTCTTGGAACGAGTACCAAAATCCCTCTCAAATAATTAATAATTCCACCCATTGGGGAACCAGAATGCCATATTCCTTCCAAACGATGTCCTCTAGTTCTAATAATAACAGGAGCTTTTTGTCCTCCTTTTGTCCTGTATTGTAAACAAGCTAGATCATCACTCATAATTTGTAAAGCATACAAAATATAATCTAAATATTGAATTTCAACTATAGGACGAAGCCCTCGCATCGCAAGACCTATTCCTTGTCCTAGGATAGTAGATTCACGGATTCCTGTATCAAAAATACGAATTTTACCATATTTTTTTTGTAATCCCTCCAATCCTTGATTAACATCCCCCATTTTTCCTACATCCTCTCCAAAAATTAAAAGATCCGGATGTAATTCCAACAATTTATCAAAATTTTCTCTTAATACAATTCTTCCATCTACTTCATAGTTATTATTATATACAGGAAAAATTTCTGTTATTTTTACAGAAGCTTTTTCAGAAATACTATATAAATGAGAAGAATAATTTTTTTGTTCTTCATCATATTTTTTTTTTATCCATTCTATTAGACAATATTTTGTATCAAATTTAATTTCTGATAAAAGATATAATACTTTTCTAGCAATCCGAAATATTGCTTTTTTTGTAGGATAATTTTTAGTTCCATCATGTAATTCTTTTATATATTTTTTAACATATTTATTGATCCATTTATTTTCTGCATAATTATCTTGCATTTTATATAAAAAATTTACAACTTCATTTTTAATTTGATTAATAGGGGTTAAAAATGATTTCCAAGCTTTTTCTTTTTCATTTGTTACATATTCTTTAGCTTCTATATCTATTTTATCTAAAAAATTAACATTGGCTATTTTACGATAATCTTTTTTATTAATTCTAAATTTAAAATTTAGAATCCAATCTCTAAATTTTTTGATACCATCATTATTCATTTCCCATTCTAAACGTGCTTTTGATTTATATCTTTCATGTGAAGAGGAAGTAGAATGGCCTTGGGGTTGTGTTAAATTTGTTACATGTATTATAACGGGAACATGTTCATTCCTAGCTATTTTATCTGCTTTAATATATGTTTTTGTGAGATCTATATAATTAGATCCATTTACTCGAATAATCTCTATTCCTTTTTCTTTTTTATTTCTATGAAAACCAGATAAAATATCGCTAATATTTTGTTTTGAAAATTGATATTTATTCGGAACAGATATTCCATACTCATCATCCCAAATAGAAAGTATAATCGGAATTTGTAGAACTGAAGCAGCATTCAATGTTTCCCAAAATAAACCTTCAGAAATACTAGCATTCCCAATGGTTCCAAATGCTACTTCATTTCCATTATGAGAAAACATTTTATGTGTATTTTTTAAATTTTTTAATTCTTTATAAATTTTAGAAGCCTGAGCTAACCCTAACAATCTAGGCATTTGAGCTGCACTAGAAGAAATATCCGCACTAGAATTTTTTTGTTTTATAAGATTTTTCCAATTTCCATCTTCATTTAAAAAACGTGTTCCAAAATGTGCAGTCATCATTCTTCCCGACGAAACAGGCTCTGCTACTAAATCTGAATGTGCGTATAATTGAGAAAAAAAATTCTTAACAGTTAAAACTCCAATCGCCATCATAAACGTTTGATCCCGATAATATCCAGATCGATAATCTCCATTCTTGAAAACTTTTGCCATAGCTAATTGAGGAATTTCTTTTCCATCTCCAAATATCCCAAATTTCGCTCTTCCATTTAAAACTTCTTTTCGACCTAGAATGCTAGTTTCACGACTAATTCGTGCTAATTTATAATCATTTAAAACCATTTTTTGAAATGAATCAAAATCAAAATAGATTTCTTCATCATCAATATATTGTTGATTGTGAAAATTCATAAATTTTCATTTTTTACATGAAAATACAGGAATTTTCATTTATGAAATTCTTTATTTAATTTTAAATGTTTTTCAAGATAATAAAGACTATGATAGATCATATGTTTGGAAATATTACTCTTTCTATTATAAAGCCAGACGCGGTGAAAAAAGGATATGTAACTCCTATATTATCTAAAATAGTTCATGCAGGATTTCACATTATAGCGCTAAAAATGACAGAACTTTCCCCAAAATTAGCTACAAAATTTTATGCAGAACATAAAAAAAAGTTATTTTTTGAATCGTTAGTAAAATTTATGTCTTCTGGGCCAATTGTATCTGTAATATTAGAAAAAGAAAATGCCGTAAAAGATTTTAGAATATTAATTGGAAATACAAATCCAGTACACGCAAAAAAAGGGACTATACGAAACTTATATGCAACCTCTTTAGAAGAAAACGCTATACATGGATCCGATACTAATAAAAATGCTTTTAAAGAATGTTTGTTTTATTTTTCTAATAGAGAAATTTTTTAAAAAATTTGTAATTAATAAAATTTTTTCTCATATGAAAAAAAATTTTCTGATATCTATTTTTTCCATTTTTATTTTTATATCTGTAACCATGTTATGGATAGCTAATACATACAATAACCTAGTTAAACTTAATGAAAATATTAAAACACAATGGGGACAAGTAGAAAATGTTTATCAACGTAGAGTTGACTTAATTCCAAATTTGGTAAATACAGTAAAAGGATCTGCTAATTTTGAAAAAAATACATTAAGTCAAATAATAGAAGCTAGAGCAAAAGCTACTTCTATTTCTATAAATACAAATGATTTAAATCAAAATCAAATCAATAAATTTCAACAAGTACAAGATCACTTAAATAAGACTGTCAGTAAATTATTATTTATTGTGGAAAATTATCCTAATCTTAGATCAACAAAAAATTTTTATGAATTACAAAATCAATTAGAAGGAACAGAAAATCGTATCAGTGTAGAAAGAAACCGTTTTAATGAAAAAGTAAATAATTTTAATACTTATAGAAACCAATTTCCAAAAATTATAATTGCAAACTTTTTTTATCAATTTAAAGAAAAAGGATATTTCCAATCTCAAATAGGATCAAAAAAACCTCCAATTATAGATTTTTCGAATTAAGTTAATTATATTCTCATTTATATGAAATGGGATAGGATAGAAAAAAAAAGGATCCATTCAAAAAAATTATGAAAAAAATTATTCAATCCATTTTAATTATTTTAATTTATTTTTGTTCAAATTTAATACAAGGACAATTTTATATTCCTATAGCTCCAAAAAAAATATATCCTATACAGGATTATGCAGGAGTTTTATCAAAAATAGAAATAGATAAATTAAATCAAAAACTCATTTCATATTCTAAAATTACATCAACAGAAATTTTGGTTTCCATTATTCAGGATCTTCATGGAGAAGATCCAAATTTATTAGCTTCTCAATGGGGAGAAAAATGGAAAATTGGAAAATTTCACAAAAATAATGGAATAATTATATTATTATCCATTCATGATAGAAAAATATCTATTCAAAATGGGTATGGAATAGAACCTTATATTACCGATTTTTTAACTAAAAAGATTATTAAAAACATAAAACCTATATTAAAAAATAATCTTTATTATCAAGCTATCGATAATGGAACTAAAGAAATTTTTAAAATTTTAAAAAATAAATATAAAAAAAAACAGAATAAAAAAAATATTTTTACATGGAATTTTAACATAAGTATTTTTTTTATCATGTTTTTATTATTTTATTTATTTTTTATCAAAAAAAAAACAAACGTTTCATTATTAAATACATTATTTTTAACAAATTTTTTATTCAGAAATCAAAATTCTTATCATAATCAGGATGAAGATTTTGATAGTTTTGGAGGGGGTGGGAATTTTGGAGGAGGAGGGAGTAGTAGTAGTTGGTGATTTTATTATATTAAATGTTTCTTTAAATATTCTAAATACTCCTTTAGTTTCATTATTTTATTTAATGTATCACTCTCTTTTTTTCTTTCTTTAATAAGTAAATTTTCTGGAACAGAAGCTACGTATTTATCATTATATAAATTTTTTCTAATTATAGATAATAAATTACAAAAATATTGAATTTTATTTTCAATTTTAACAATGTCCATATGATTCATATGGAACTTTTTATCTTTCGAATCTAAAGATAAAAAAAATTGATCTGTATCTAAAAAAAAAGAGAAAAACGGTATATTTTCTGGTTTTTTTGATACAGAAATTATTTTCTCTAAGTTAGCTAACTTTAAGATAATGGAATCATATTCTTTTTCTTTTTTTCTTATAGAAAATAAAACAAGACTTTTTTTATGAGAAATATGATTTTGATTTCTAATATTACGTATTTTAGATATTATTTTGGTCGCTTTTTCAAAAGAAACTAAAATATCATAATCATAATATTTTTTTTCAGGCCAAGAAGAAACAATTAAAGCTTCTTTCGGTTTTCTTTTTTTAATAAGATTCCAAATTTCTTCTGAAATAAATGGCATATATGGATGTAATAATTTCAATATATTTTCAAAAAATTCAACAGCATTTAAATACACCAATTCTGGAATACATTTATTCCCATTAATAGGTTTAATTCCTTCAAGAAAAAAAGAACAAAAATCATACCAAATTAATTTATATAAAATCATTAATGATTCATCTAATTTATATTCTAAAAAATATTTATCAAATATATTCAAAACATAATAAAAACGATTTTTAAACCACTTAATAGCAAATAAAGAAGAATTAGAAATACATTTATTTTTTGTAACTTTCCAACTTTGAATTAAACGAAAAGCGTTCCATATTTTATTAGAAAAATTTCTTCCTTGTAAACATATTTTATCTTCAAAATGAAAATCTTTTCCTACACTATTCTTAAGCATAAGCCCCATACGAACAGCATCGGCCCCATATTTATTAATTAAATCTATAGGATTTGTATAATTATTTAATGATTTTGATATTTTATTATTTTCATAATCTCTAATAATTCCAGTAAAATAAACCCTTTTGAAGGGTTTAGACCCTTTCAATAAAAAACCAGACATAATCATACGTGCAATCCAAAAAAATAATATATCTGAACCTGTCACTATCTCCTCCGTAGGATAATAATAACTAATTTCAGGATTATTAGGATGATGAATTCCATCAAATACAGATAAAGGTAATATCCAAGAAGAAAACCAGGTATCTAAAACATCCGAATCTTGCCATATTTCATTATGAGTTAAATATGGATTTTTACTTTTATATCTTGCTTTTTCTAATGCTTTTTCTAAATTTTCTGCAACTACAAAATTATCAATTTTATTACCATAATAATAAACTGGAATACGATGCCCCCACCATAATTGTCTAGATATATTCCAATCATGAATTTGATTCATCCATTTAAAATAAGTTTTACAAAAGTTATTAGGATAAAATTGAATATCTCCATTTTTTATAGCTTCTATAGCAGGAATAGATATTTTTTTCATTTTTAAAAACCATTGAAGAGATAGTCTTTGTTCAACTACTGATAAAGTTCGTTCCGATAACCCTATTTTATGATTCAGTTTTTCTATATTTTTAATAACTTCTAACTCATTGAGTTCTTCTATGATTTTTTTTCTTACTTTAAAACGATCCATCCCTTTATAATGAAGACCTTTTTCATTTAAAGTCGCATTTTTATTGAAAATGTCAATTATTTCTAATTTATGTTTATCTGCTATATTTTTGTCATGTATATCATGAGCGGGGGTGATCTTTAAACATCCAGTTCCAAAATTTGGATCTACATATGAATCCTGTATAATTGGAATATATCTATTTACTATTGGTATTTTAACATATTTTCCTTTTAAATGATAATAACGTTTATCGTCAGGATGAAAACAAATTGCTGTATCACCAAATATGGTTTCAGGACGGGTTGTAGCTACAGTAACATAGTTTTCTTCTCCTTTTATTTTATATTTTAAATAATAAAGTTTTCCAATATGTTCTTTATAAAGAACTTCTTCATTAGAAAGAGTTGTTTGAGCTTCTGGATCCCAATTGACAACATGGTACCCTCTGTATATATATCCCTGATCATATAAATCAATAAAAACTTTCGTTACAGATTGAGATAATTTTGGACTCATCGTAAATTGAGTACGATTCCAATCACATGAACATCCCAATTTTTTAAGTTGATTAAAAATAATGTTTTTATGTTTTTTAGACCATTTCATCACATAATACAAAAATTTCTCTCTTCCTAAAAAAATCTTAGATAAACCTCTTTTTTTTAACTGATGTACAACTTTAGCCTCTGTAGCAATGGATGCATGATCCGTTCCCGGAATCCAACAAGTATTATATCCTTTCATTCTTGCATATCGAATTAAAACATCCTGTATAGTATTATTTAGCATATGACCTATATGAAGAACTCCAGTTACATTTGGAGGAGGCATTACTATAGCATAAGGAATTCGATCATCTGGATAAGATGAAAAATAATTTTCTTTCATCCAATAATGATATCTTTTTTTTTCTACCGACTTTGGATCGTATTTCATTGAAATATCCATAAATTTAAAATTATAAAAAAAATTGAAATAATCATGAAAATAGTTCTTATTGCTGCTGTTTCAAAAAATGGATTCATAGGGAAAAATAATCAATTAATGTGGCATTTACCTAATGATTTAAAACGTTTTAAAGATTTCACCACTGGTGAAATAATTTTGATGGGAAGAAAAACTTTTGAATCTATTGGAAAAATACTTCCGAAAAGAAAAAATATTATACTCACAAAAAAAAACTTTTTATACTCAAAAAATGTTAGAATTGTTTCTTCTATTAAACAAATAGAAAATTTAACATACAAAAAAATATTTGTTATAGGAGGAGAAAAAACATATTCCTCCATAATTGAAAAAGCAGATATTATAGAACTAACACTAGTTCATAAAAAATTTGATGGAGATGCTAAATTTCCAAAAATAGAGACTAACAAGTGGAATAAAATATATGAATTTTTTTATGAAAAAGATAAAAATCATTTATTTAACTACAGCTTTATTAAATTTGAAAGAAAAAAATAATTTATTCTCTTCTATCCAATTCCTTTTTTATTCGTGCTGCAAGCTCATAACATTCATTGACTACCGCATGATTTAATAAAGCGTTTAAATCTCTTTCTGTCATATTCTCTAAATCTTGTTGACTTTTTTCTTTAAAAAAAAGAAGAGCACTATTTTCCATTTCTGTTTCAGAAGTATCATTTTCTTTTTCTTTAGGAGCCCCATTTTCAAAATATATACCAGCTTTATCAAAAATTTCTCTTGTTGTATAAATAGGAGCTTGAAATCGGACTGCTAAAGCCACAGCATCTGATGTTTTTGAATCTATTTTGTGTTCTTTTTTCTCTATTTTTTTTCCTTCTTTTTCTATGTAATCTCCTTCTAACAAAATATAAGAAAAAAATATTCCATTTACTAGTTTATATATAACTACTGCTTTTAATTTAATATTAAATTCTTTTGCTAAAGAAAGAAATAAATCATGTGTAAAAGATCTATATGGATCTCTTTTTCCTAAAGCAGAAGCAATAGACTGAGCTTGCAGACTTTCTATAATAATCGGAAGTTTTATTTTTCCAGATTCTTCTTCAAGCAATAAAACATATATCCCAGATTGTATTTGACTTAAGGAGATTCCTCGTACAGCTAATCTAATAAATTGATCCATAGGAATATATAATTTATAATAAATCCAACCTCACTATCACATCCAAATATACTAATTTTGGAAATTTATTGAATGAATTGGAGTAACAATAATTAATATAATAAAATTCTTAGTTATATGTAATAATTTTTTTTTATATATTTAATAATAATATTTAAATAACTTTTATTATGAATACTTCGTTTAGATTGTTGATTCCAACAATATTTTTAATGTTAGGATTGATTATTTCCTGTAGTGATGATATAACTTCTGCAGGGGAAGAAGAATCCGGCATAAAGAATAATACCTCTACAACTGGAACAACTTCTTCTGTTCCAAATTCTCCTTCTACTACTGTAGCAACGACAACTCCTGCCCCCTCAGAAACTCCTCCTACAGATTCAACTAAAACAGATACTGATGATGATGAAAATCCTAAGTATTCTTTTAAGATGGAGGATATAGATCCAGAAGATTTATCTAGACAAATAAAAGAAATAAGAGAAAAAATAGAAAAATTAGAACAAGAAAATACAAAAAATTTTGATGAATACGATAAAATGGCAGAAATTCAAAAAGGAATTCTAGAGAAAGTTAGGAAAAAAAAAATGATAATGAGATCTAAACCTGTAGGTTCAGAAGAGCAAGTAAAAGCTCAAAAAGATTTTGAAGATCAAAAGAAATTTGGAAAAGAAAAATTTAAAATACTTAAAGAAAAAAATATCCTTTTAAATAAATTAACAAAAACATTAACAGAAGCTAAAAACGAGGAAATATATTTACAAAAAAAACAAGAATTTTTTTTGAAAAATTCAAAAAAAGAAACTAAAAATTAGATTTATTCATTATTTGTTAAACAACGGAAAAGAAAGGAGAGTCTTTCTTTTCCGTTGTTTTTTTATATTTTTTAATTCAAAATTGATACCTCTTATATAGATTATGAAAACAAAGAGTTTCCGTGAAGTTATAGCAGAAGCTATGAGTGAAGAGATGAGAAGAGATGATCGTGTTTATTTAATGGGCGAAGAAGTGGCTCAATATGACGGAGCTTACAAAGCTTCTAAAGGAATGTTAAAAGAATTTGGTGCACAAAGAGTAATTGATACTCCTATCTCGGAATTAGGATTTTCTGGAATTGGGGTAGGATCTGCTATGAATGGATGTAGACCAATTATTGAGTTCATGACTTTTAACTTTTCTTTAATTGCCATGGATCAAATTATCAATAATGCAGCAAAAATACGTTATATGAGTGGAGGACAATGGAATATTCCCATTGTTTTTAGAGGCCCCACTGGTTCTGCTGGACAATTAGGTGCTACACATTCTCAATCTTTTGAAAGTTGGTATGCGAGTTGTCCTGGATTAAAAGTAGTTATTCCATGCAATCCTTATGATGCAAAAGGTCTTTTAAAATCTTCTATAAGAGATAATAATCCAGTAATTTTTATGGAATCTGAACAAATGTATGGAGATAAAATGATGATTCCAGATGAAGAATATATTATTCCTATAGGGAAAGCAGATGTAAAGAAAGAAGGAACGGACATCAGTTTAGTCTCTTTTGGAAAGATCATGAAAATAGCTTTAAATGTCGCATCTAAATTAGATAAAGAAAATATTAGTGTAGAGGTAATAGATCTCCGTACTATACGTCCATTAGATTATGAATCTATCCTATTTTCTGTAAAAAAAACTAATCGTTTACTAATTTTGGAAGAATCATGGCCTTTTTCATCTATTTCTTCTGAAATTTCATATTTTATACAAAAAAATGCATTTGATTATCTTGATGCTCCTATTAATAGAATATCTTTGTTAGATACTCCTGCTCCTTATGCTTCTAATTTAGTGAAAACTTGGTTTCCTAATGAAGATAAAATAATCAATGCGATAAAAACAACTCTTTATTTAAATGTGTAATTTTTTTAAAAATATCAATAAATAGCTTGAACAATTTTATAAATATTTTCTGGTTTATCCATGGTATAATAATGAATGACTTCTATCCCATAATTTTTTAATTCTTTAGATTGATGAATAGCCCATTCAATTCCAATATGAGATACATTTTTTTTGTTTTTTGCTTTTTCTACTTCTTTGACTAATTCATTAGGAATATTTAAATAAAAACGAGATGGAAGACTATTTAATTGTTTTTTAGAAGAAATAGGTTTAATACCAGGAATAATAGGAACTGAAATACCTTCTGATCTGCATTTCTTTACGAAAGAAAAAAATCTATTATTATCAAAAAACATTTGAGTTACAATATAATCAGCTCCTGCTTCTACTTTTTTTTTCAAAAAAAATAAATCACTTTCTATATTTGGAGCTTCTAAATGCTTTTCAGGATATCCAGCGACTCCAATACAAAAATTAAACGATGTAGATTCTTTTTTCTCAATAAACGTTTTATTATGATATTTTTCTATATTTAAATCTTTAACTTGTTTCACTAGTTCTACTGCATGTTTATGTCCATCTTTTTGAGCAATAAAACTTTTTTCAGATTTTAATGGGTCCCCTCTAAGAACCAAAACGTTGTCTATTCCTAGAAAATTTAGATCTATTAAAGCGTTTTCCGTCATTTGTTTACTGAACCCACCACAAATTAGATGAGGAACGGCATCTACTCCGTATTTATTCATAATAGCTGCACAAATACCTACGGTACCTGGACGTCTTGAAATTTTTTTTCTCTGTAAAAGACCATTATCTTTTTCTACATAAATAAATTCTTCTCTATGATAAGTCACATCAATAAAAGGGGGGTTAAATTCCATTAATGGATCTAAAGTAGAAAATATATCTTTAATATCATGTCCTCTTAAAGGTGGCAATATTTCAAAAGAAAATAAACTTTTCTTTGCTTTATCTATATGCTCAATCACTTTCATAACACAAAAATTTTTACTTAATATGATCAAATTCTGTATAAGGAACCAAAACTTTAGGAATATTAATTCTATTTTCAGTTTGATTATTTTCTAATAAAACAGCTATCACTCGTGGTAAAGCTAAAGCACTCCCATTAAGAGTATGACATAGTTCTATGTTGCCTGTAGGAGTTTTATATTTTAGATGTAATCTATTAGATTGAAAATTCGTACAATTTGATATAGAACTTACTTCTAGCCATTTTTTTTGTGCAATAGAATAAACTTCAAAATCGTAAGTTATAGAAGAAGAAAATCCAAGATCTGGCCCATTTAAACGAATAAGACGAAAGGGAAGATTTAGAGATTTTAAAATATTTTTTACATGTAAAATCATTGTTTCCAGAGAATAAGAAGATAAACTGGGGGTAGTTATCTGAATAATTTCAACTTTTTCAAATTGATGTAATCTATTTAATCCTCTAACTTTTGTTCCATAAGAACCAGCTTCTCTTCTAAAACAAGAAGTATAAGTAGTGGCTTTAATAGGAAGGTCTAAATCTGTTAGGATTCTATCTCTATAACAATTCATAATAGGAATTTCTCCAGTAGGAATTAAATAAAAATTATCTTTTTCTACGAAATACATTTGATTTTCTTTATCCGGAATTTGTCCTGTAGAATATCCAGATTTTTCATTAATAAGATAAGGTAAACTATATTCTGTATAAGAAGCTTGTATGTTTTGATCTAAAAAATATCGAATTAAACTTCTTTGTAATTTTGCACCTTTTCCCATATAAACCGTAAAACCGGAACCGCAGATTTTTGTTCCTAAATTTGAATCGAATAAACGAAATTTTTTAGATAATTCCCAATGTGGTAGAGGATCTTTAATAGAACAATGAATTTTACCTTCTTGAAAAAGAATATTATTTTTTTCAGAATTTTTTTTTACTTTTTCATCAGGAATATTAGGGATTTGATTTAATTTTTTTTCTAAAACTTGGGAAATTTTTTCTAATCGAATATTAATATTTTTTCTTTTTTTTTTTAGAAAAAAAGATTTTTCCTTTAAATATTTTATTTTATAATCATCATAACATAAACTTAAAATGTGACCTACTTTTTTTGATATTAAATTTTCTTTTTCCAATATTTTATTGAGAATGTTTTGAATTATTTTTTTTTTTTCGTCTAAAATTAATATTTCATTTATCAAATGTAATTTTTTGAAATTACGTTTTTCTAATCCCAATAAAACTTTTTCTTTATTTTTTCGTATAAAAGAGGTTTGAAGCATATCATTATGAAAAACTATAATCGTTATTTGTGCACAAGATACAAATAATATTTTCTATATTTGTATGATGCAAATGCATAAACTTTTTTATAAAAAAAAATTTGACCAACACTTTTTAAAAGATCAAAATATAGCAAAAAAAATTGTAAATTATCTTTCTTTTAAAAATTACAACACAGTAGTAGAAGTAGGCCCAGGATTAGGTATCCTAACTCAATATTTATTAGCTAATCCATCCAATCATGTTTTTTTGATAGAAATTGATAAAGAATTGATTTCTTTTTTAAAAAGAAAATTTTTTATTCCTAAAAATCAAATTCTTCATAAAAATTTTTTAAAATGGAATCCTGAAGAAATAAAATTGAAAAATTTTGCAATTATAGGAAATTTTCCTTATAAAATTTCTTCTCAAATATTATTTCATATATTAAAATACTATCAATACATTCCAGAATGCGTTGGTATGTTTCAAAAAGAAGTAGCAAAACGGATCACATCTTATAAAGGGAAAAAAACTTATGGAATTTTATCAGTTTTAGTTCAAACATTTTATGAAGTAAAATATCTTTTCACTGTAACAGAAAAGGTATTTTTTCCTATTCCTAATGTACAATCAGCAGTGATCTCTTTAAAAAGAAAAAATGAAATTATTTATTGCAATCAAAATATGTTATTTCAATGCGTTAAAATTGCTTTTAATCAAAGAAGAAAAAAATTAAAAAATTCTTTAAAATTCTTCAACCATATTCCAAATTTTCACAAAATTCCATTTTTAAATAAAAGAGCAGAAGAATTATCTGTAAAAGAATTTCTTAAATTAACAAAAGAAATAGAAATTAGGAAATGATAACTAAATTATTAGATGGAAATCTGTTAGCTAAAGAAATCAGAAATGAAATATCAAAAATTATAAAAGAAAAAATATTAAACAAAAATAAGCGGATTCCTCATCTTGGAATTATTTTAATAGGAAATAATAGTTCTAGTATTACATATGTTAATAACAAAATTAAAGAGTGCAAAAATATTGGAATCGAATATTCTTTAATACATTTATCTGTAAATACTTTAGAAAAAGAATTATTGAAAGAAATAAAAAAAATGAATCAAAATCCATATGTAGATGGTTTTATTGTGCAATTTCCTCTAGAAAAACACATGAATCATGATAAAATTATTTTATCTATAAATCCTAAAAAAGATGTAGATGGATTTCATCCTGAAAATTTTGGAAAAATGGCTTTGGATATGAAATCTTTTGTTCCCGCTACTGCATTAGGAATATTAACTCTTTTGAAAAAATATAAAATTCAAATATCTGGAAAATATACTGTTATAATTGGGAGGAGTAGAATAGTTGGAAGACCAATTAGCATACTCATGAGTAGAAAAAATGATACTGGAAATAGTACTGTAACACTTACTCATAGTAAAACTATAAACATAGAATATTATACAAAACAAGCAGATATTATTATAGTAGCAGTAGGAATTCCTGGATTTCTTAAAGGAAAAATGATTAAAACAGGAGCCATTGTTATAGATGTAGGAATTCACAAAAATGAAAAAAAAATATTAGGAGATGTTGATTTTTATAGTGTTTATGGAAAGGCATCTTATTTGACTCCTGTT
The DNA here is from genome assembly GCF_014251695.1 of Blattabacterium cuenoti. Classification (NCBI taxonomy): domain Bacteria; kingdom Pseudomonadati; phylum Bacteroidota; class Flavobacteriia; order Flavobacteriales; family Blattabacteriaceae; genus Blattabacterium; species Blattabacterium cuenoti. Next base: position 213,380 of record NZ_CP059195.1, read on the forward strand.
CCAGGAGGAATAGGACCTATGACTCGTGTTATGTTACTTAAAAATACTTTAATGGCAGCATTAAATAATAGATAAGTAAGTGAAAGAGATTAGTTATCCTATACAAGAATCATTTTATTCTATTCAAGGAGAAGGATATTATTATGGAATAGCTGCATACTTTATTCGTTTTGAAGGATGTAATATAAAATGTAATTGGTGCGACACAAAAGAAAGTTGGAATATAAAAAAAAAAGATTTCGTTCCAATTCATAAAATTATTGCTAATGTAAATAATCATCAAGTAAAAACTGTTATTATTACTGGAGGGGAACCTACAATGTGGGATTTATATCCTTTAATTAAAAAACTTAAAAAAAAAGGATATCGTATTCATATTGAAACTTCAGGTTCTTATCCTATAAAAGAAAAATATGTAGATTGGATTACAATTTCTCCTAAAAAAATAAAACTTCCTTTACAAGAAAATTATAAAAAAATTAATGAATTAAAAATTGTTATTTCGGATAAAAATGACTTCTTATTTGCGGAAGAACAAGCTACTTATATAGAAGCTGCTAATTGTTTCTTATTTCTACAACCAGAATGGAATAATATTTTTAGTATTCTTCCAAAAATTATTTCTTACATTAAAAAAAATCCTAAATGGAGAATATCTCTTCAAATTCATAAAATATTAAATCTACCTTAGTAAGTATTAATATTTTGAATGTCTTTTTTCCAAAATATTAATAACATCTTGAATTTTAAATCCCTTTTTTTTCAAAAGAATGAGATAATGAAAAAGTAAATCCGCAGATTCATTTAAAAATAAATTTTTATTATTATCTTTAGATTCAATGATAAGTTCCACTGCTTCTTCTCCTAATTTTTGGGATATTCTATTAATTCCTTTTTTTGATAATTGATATATATAAGAATTGTCTTTTTTTTTTTGAATTCTATCCAATATTATATTTTCTAAATAAAATAGAAAATTCTTTTTATTCATTTCTTTCCAACATGTGTCCGTTCCTTTATGGCAAATAGGACCTGATGGTATTGCTTTTATTAATAATGTATCTTCGTCACAATCTACTAATACATCTTTAATAAAAAGATAATTTTTACTAATCTCTCCTTTAGTCCATAATCTTTTTTTTGATCTGCTATAAAAAGTCACTTTTTTTTCATCCATACTCTTTTTATAAGCTTCTTGATTCATATAACCTAACATTAATACCTTATCTGTTTTTGAATCTTGAACAATTGTGGGAATTAAACCTTTTTTGAAATTTATCATTTTTTTATATATTTTATTTTCTATTTTAATCTTATCTTACAGGTATATGAAGTTGATTTAAATAAAATTTTAATTTTGGAATTTCTATTTCTTTATAATGAAATATACTGGCAGCTAAAGCAGCATCCGCTTTTCCAGTTTTAAATATTTTGTAAAAATCTTCTAATTTTCCAGCTCCACCTGAAGCGATGACCGGTGTATCAATATTTTCTGATATTTTTCTAGTAATATCTAATGCAAATCCATTTTTTGTTCCATCATGATTCATAGATGTTAATAATATCTCTCCCGCACCTCTATTAGTCCCTTCCTTAGCCCAATCTAAAGTTTTGGTATGAGTTGAAATTCTTCCTCCATTTAAATATACCCACCATTCATTTTCTTCATATTTAGTATCAATTGCTAAAACAATGCATTGACTTCCGAATCTTTTAGAAAGACGTTCTAAAATATTTGGATTTTTAAAAGCAGCAGTATTAATCGATATTTTATCTGCTCCCGCATTTAACAAGAGTTCAACATCTTTTTCCTCTCGAATTCCTCCACCAACCGTAAAAGGAATATTAATATGACGAGAAATATCTTTTACTAAGCTAATTAATGTTTTACGTTTTTCATTTGTTGCAGTAATATCCAAGAATATTAATTCATCTGCTCCTTGTTTTGTATACCAACAAACTAATTGTATTGGATCTCCAGCATCTTTTAAATATTTAAAATTTACTCCTTTTACTGTTCTTCCATTTTTTATGTCTAAACAAGGGATAATACGTTTAGCTAACATTTTTAATTATTATTATTTCTTTATTGTTTTTTCAATCCAATCTTGAATATCAAACAATGATATTTTATTTTCATATATAGCTTTTCCAATAATAACTCCACTGCAACCAAAATTAAACAATTTGTTTACATCATCCATATTACTAATTCCTCCACTTGCGATAAAGTCAATATTGGGGAATTTTTCAATAATTTTTTTATACAAAAGAAAAGACGGGCCTGATAGAATTCCGTCTCTAGATATATCTGTACAAAAAATTTTTTTAACTCCATGATTACTTTTTTCTTGTAAAAAATCGAAAAATGGAAAGTCAATAAATTGAGTCCATCCATCAATTGCTATTTTATTGTTTTTAATGTCTACTCCTAATAATATTTTATCTTCTCCATAAGTAGAAATCCATTCTTTTATAAGAAAAGGTTTTTTAACAGCAAGGCTCCCCACAGTTGCCATATGTCCTCCATTTTCAAATACAGTACGAATATCTTTTTCCGAATGAATTCCCCCTCCAAAATCTATAATTAAATGTGTATACTTTGCTATTTTTTCTAAAATTTTCCAATGTATAACTCTTCCTTTTTTTGCTCCATCTAAATCTACTAAATGAAGTCTAGATATTCCATAATTTTCTAATGTAAGAGCGATTTCTAACGGATCTTTATTATAAATTTTTTTTTTTCTGAAATCACCTTGTATTAATCGAACACATTTCCCGTCAATCAAATCTATAGCTACTATAATATCCATTATCATAAATTTATAATTGAATAAAATTTTCTAATATTTTATGTCCTACATAAGAAGATTTTTCTGGATGAAATTGTACAGCATAAAAATTATTTTTTTGTAGTGCAGCACTGTAAGTGATTATATACTCTGTTTTTGCCGTTGTATATTTTCCTAAAGGAACATAATAACTATGAACAAAATATTGATAACTCCCATCTGGAATTTTTTTAAATAAAGATCCTTTTAGTTTGTGAATCGTGTTCCAACCTATTTGAGGAACTTTTTCATTTTTATCATTAGATTGAAATTTTTTTACTAATAAATCAAAAATTCCTATGCATGTAGTATTGCTTTCTTCTGAATACTTACAAAGTAATTGCATCCCCAAACATATTCCCAATACAGGTTGTTTTAATTTTGACAAAAGTAAATCCAATTTTTTTTCTTTTAAATATTTCATAGCATAATTAGCTTCTCCAACTCCAGGCAAAATAATTTTTTCTGCATTTTGAATCAACTCTTTTGAATCTGTTACTGTAGCTTTAACCCCAATTCTTTCTAAAGAAAAAAGAATCGATTGCACATTTCCTGCAGGGTATTTTATGATAATCGTTTTCATAATATTTTAAATTTTTTATAAAATACCTTTAGTACTAGGTATATGAGTAGACGAGTTTTTTTGTATTGCCATTTTCATAGCTCTTCCAAAACATTTAAAAATAGATTCTATTTTGTGATGATCATTTTTTCCTATAGCATGAATATGTAAATTGCATTTGGCAGATACAGAAAAGGATTTAAAAAAGTGAAAAAACATTTCAGTTGAAATTTTACCTATTTTTTCCCTAAAAAATTTTGTTTTCCAAAATAAATGACTTCTTCCTCCAAGATCTAATGCAATTGTAGCTAAACTATCATCCATAGGAAGAGAATAAAACCCATAACGTTCTATTCCTATTTTATTTTCTAAAACTTGATAAAAAATTTCTCCTAGAGTAATACCAACGTCTTCTATAGTATGGTGATCATCTACATAAAGGTCTCCTTTTATTGTTTGAATATTCAAATCTATAGAGCTATGAAATGCAATTTGTTGTAAAAGATGATCAAAAAAACCCAAACCAGTTTTAATATGAGATCTTCCTTTTCCATAAAGAAAAATAGAAATTTTAACATTGGTTTCTAACGTCCTTCGTTGATGAACGGATTTTTTTGTTGGAATGGATAATAAATATTCATAAACTTTTTTCCAAGTGTCAGTTTTTAAAGCAATTATTTTTTTCAGATCTTTTTCATCTATACTAGAATAGTAATTTTTTTCTTCTTTTGTAAAATTTTTATAATGATGATTATTTTTAATCCATATAGATTTACATCCTAAATTTTTAGCCAATAAAACATCTGTTAATCTATCTCCAATTACAAAAGATTTTGAAATATTGTAATAATCCGATTTTAAATAATTTGTTAGCATTCCTATTCCAGGTTTTCTATTCTGTGATTTTTCTTCCGGAAAAGTTTTATCTATATGAACAGAAATAAAATGAATTCCTTCAGTTTTTAAAATATTTAAAATATGATTATGTATAGGCCAAAAAATATTATCAGGAAACTGATCTGTTCCTAACCCATCTTGATTTGATATCATAACTAAATCGTAATCAAATTCTTGTACAATTTTTGAAAGAAAAAATATAACTTTTGGATAAAAATTTATTTTCTCAATAGAATCAATTTGATAAGTAGGAGGGGTTTCTTGTATAATTGTCCCATCCCTATCAATGAATAATATTTTTTTCATCATTTTTTTATTTTTTGAATGGAGTATTTTTGTATTTGATTTATTAAATACTCATTTTCTTCATGAGTTCCTACTGTAATTCTTAAACAGTTATCACATAAAATGATTTTTGAACGATCTCTCACAATAATTTTTTTTGTCATTAGATATTGATAAAGATTTTTTGAAGAAAAATTTATTTTTGCTAATAAAAAATTAGCGGAACTAGGATATACTTTTTGTATTATAGGAATTTTTTTTAAGGATTCTTGCATATACTCTCTTTCTGCAAGAATATTTTTTAAATGAAAAAAAAATAAGTCTCTATTTTCTAAAGCTTTAATAGCTATCTCTTGAGAAAGCATACTGATATTATATGGATGTTTTACTTTATTCATCCATTGTATAATCGCTTCAGAAGCAATGGCTATCCCTATTCTTGCCCCAGCTAAACCCCAAGATTTAGAAAGTGTTTGTAGAATAATTAAGTTTGGATATTTATCAATTTCCATAGATAAAGATTTTTGATTCGAAAAATCTATATATGCTTCATCTAAAACAACAATTCCTGTAAATTTTTTCGTAATCTTCTCTATATCTTCTCTTTTTAGATCATTTCCAGTAGGATTATTGGGAGAACAAATAAAAATGATTTTACTATGAGGATTCATAATTTTTTCTATTTTATCTAAATTTAATTGATAACTTTCCTCTATAAGAAAAATTTTAATTATATCCACTCCATGAATTTTTCCACTAACCTCATACATACCATAAGTAGGAGGAAAAATAATAACATTATCTATTTCTGGACGAGAAAAAATACGGTAGACCAAATCAATAATTTCGTCACTTCCATTTCCCAAAAATATTTTAGATGGAGAAATATTTTTAAAACTTGATATTTTTTTTCTTAATTCTTTTTGCAAAGGATCCGGATATCTATTATAAGAATTTAGAAAAGATAAAGGGGAACCGAAAGAATTTTCATTAGCATCTAAGAAAATTGAATTTTTTTCTTGATGATGTTCTGTTCTAGCAGATATATAAGGATCTAGATTTAAAATATTCTCTCTAATTAGAGAATTTAAATTAAATTTATTCATGCATTTACATTTTAAAACTCATTTTTTAATCGAATATTAATAGATTTTTGATGTGCAAGCAACCCTTCTTCCGAAGATAAAACGTTTACACATTCTGATAAATTTTTCAATCCTTTTTTAGATATTTTTTGAAAAGTTATTTTTTTTACAAAACTATCTATAGATACTCCACTATAAGATTTAGCGTAACCATAGGTCGGAAGTACATGATTCGTCCCAGAAGCATAATCTCCTGCACTGACTGGAGAATAATTTCCTAAAAAAACAGATCCAGCATTAATTACTTTTTCTCCCCAATAAGATGCATTTTTACAATTTATAATAAGATGTTCTGGAGCTACTTGATTTATTAGACTCAAGCATTCATCTAAAGATGTAAGAACAATTATTTTGCTTTTTTTCAAAGATTTTTCAATGATGTCTTGTTTATTAGAAATATCTAAAAATTGTTTTTTTAATTCTTTTTGAATTTCTTTTATCCAAGAAGGATTGTTTATAGTAACTAAAAGAACATAACTTTCTGGATCATGTTCTGATTGAGATAATAAATCAGAAACAACATATTCTGGATTTGCTGTTTCGTCAGCCATAATTGCTACTTCTGAAGGGCCAGCAGGCATATCTATAGATGTTATTCCTTTTTGAGATACAATTTGTTTCGCTATTGTAACATAAGAGTTTCCTGGTCCAAATATTTTATATACAGAAGGAATACTTTCTGTTCCATAAGCCATAGCTGCAATAGCTTGAGCTCCTCCTACTTTATATATACGTGTAATTCCTATATATTTAGCTGTATATAAAATTGACGGATGAATTTCTCCATTTTTATTTGGGGGACTACATAATATAATATTTTTACATCCTGATAATTTTCCAGGAATTCCTAACATTAATACAGTAGATAACAAAGGGGCATATCCTCCAGGGATATAAAAACCAATTTTTTCTATGGGAATAATTTTTCTCCAACAAAAAACTCCTTTTGAAATTTCTATTGGCAACTCCTCATGTATTTGTTTTTTATGAAAACATTTTATATTCTGATATGCAATTTCAATAGATTTTTTTAATCGATTTGAAGTTTGCATATAAGCTTTATCAAAATCTTCTTCTGTTACTTGAATTTGTTTTATATCTACATGATCATATTTTATTGTATAAGTTTTTAAAGCTACATCTCCGTAAATTTTAACATTATTAATAATAGGATCCACTAAGTTTTGTAAATGAGAAATATCTTGTAAAGTTCTATTGGAAATAGATTTCCATGTTTCATATGTAGGATGAATATATACTTGAATCATATCCATATTTATATTTTAAAGTATAATTTTTTCTATAGGAAGTACTAATATATCTTGTGCTCCAAGTGCTTTTAGATTTTCTATTATTCCCCAAAAATCATTTTCATTTACGACAGAATGCACAGAACTACATTCTGAATTTGCTAGAGGTAGAATAACTGGACTTTTAATTCCTGGAAGATAAGATATTATTTTTTCTAATTTTTCATTGGGGACATTTAATAAAATATATTTATTATTTTTAGCTTTTTTTACAGCTCTAATTCTAAATAACAATTTTTCCATTATGATATTTTGTGTAGATCCTAAATGTATATGTGAAGCTAATACAGCTTCAGATTGAAGTACCGTTTCTACTTCTTTTAATCCATTCATAAAAAGAGTGGATCCACTGCTAACTAAATCACATATACAATCGGCTAAACCTATTCCAGGAGCTATTTCTACTGCTCCAGATATTTCGTGAATTTCTGCATTTATATATCTTTTTCCGAAAAACTCTCTTACTAAAAAAGGATAACTTGTAGCAATACGTTTTCCATCCAAATCTTTAATATTATTGTAAGCTAAAGACTTAGGAACAGCTATAGAAAGTCTGCATTTTCCAAAACCTAAAGTTTCTTTAACTTTAATCCTTTTTCTTTTTTCTAAAAGAACATTTTTTCCTACAATTCCTATATCAGCAACACCGTCTTCTAAATATTGAGGGATATCATCGTCTCTAAGAAAAAGTACTTCTAGTGGGAAATTCAGAGCCGTTGTTTTTAACTTATCTATTCCAATATTAACTTCTATACTGCAATCTTTTAGTAATTTTATAGAATCTTCATAAAGACGGCCAGATTTTTGAATTGCTATTTTAAGTTTATTCATAATCCAATACAGAAAAAAAATAATAAAAGCTTACAAGAGTAAGCTTTTATTATAGTTTAAGTAGATCAAATTCATGCATCAAAATGCATTATGGCAAATATAAAAACTATTTTTAATATTTTATAATTCCCCTTTGGAATTACTTAGTCTATTTTTTTTAATAAAAATTTAAAATTATGAAAATTATAAGCTATAATATAAATGGAATTCGATCTGGAATTAATAAAGGATTATATAATTGGATAAAAACAAATAAGCCAGATATTTTATGTTTACAGGAAATCAAAGCCTTTCCAGAACAAATAGATACGAATATTTTTAATAATTTAGGTTATTATCATTATTGGGCCTCTTCAAAAAGAAAAGGATATAGTGGAGTAGCAATTTTATGTAAAAACAAGCCTATTCATGTAGAATACGGAATAGGATTAAATTCTATAGATGAAGAAGGAAGAGTATTACGTATAGACTTGAAAAATATATCAATAATTAGTCTTTATATTCCTTCAGGAAGTAATATGATGAAAAGATTGAATTTTAAATTCTTTTTTATGAAAAATTTTTTCTTACATATAAAAAGAATAAAAAAGAAATTAAATAATCTCATTATTTGTGGAGATTATAATATTTGTCATAAAAAAATAGATATTTATGACCCTATTCGGAATCAAACAATTTCAGGTTTTTTACCGAAAGAAAGAAAGTGGATGACTCATTTTATGAATTTAGGATTTATAGATAGTTTTAGAAATTTTGTTCAAGAAGCCCATCATTATAGTTGGTGGAATTATCGTTATAACGCTAGAAAAAATAATAAAGGATGGAGGATTGATTATGTTCTAGTTAGTGATGTTTTAAAAAATGATATAAAGAATGCCTACCACATACCAGAGGTCTGGTATTCCGATCATTGTCCTGTTGTGTTAGAAATTTTTTAATAATCATATAAAATGACCTGACTGGGATTCGAACCCAGGACCCTTACATTAAAAGTGTAATGCTCTACCAGCTGAGCTATCAGGTCTTTTATATTTTATTACAAATAATTATTAAATATACTATAATTTTATGTTTTTATGAAAATCACTTTAATTGGTTACATGGGAAGTGGAAAAACGACTGTAGGAAAAATTCTATCTAAAAAATTAAATTTAGATTTTTATGATTTAGATGCAATTCTTATTGATAGTAATAATGATTCTATTTGTAATATTTTTAAGAAAAAGGGAGAACTTTTTTTCAGAAAAAAAGAACATTTTGTATTAAAAAAAATTTTGATAAAAAAAAATAAATATGTTTTATCGGTTGGAGGAGGAACTCCTTGTTTTTATAACAATATTTGTTTGTTAAACAAATATTCAAATACATTTTATTTGAAAATGGATAGTTTTGCTTTATTTAAAAGATTATTTTTAGAAAAAAAAACTAGACCTCTAATTTCTCATTTATCTAAAAATGAATTGTTTTTATTTATTATAAAACATTTATCTACAAGAGCATATTTTTATGAAAAATCTTTAGAAAAGATAAATGTATGTGGAAAAACAAAAGATGATATAGTTCAAGAAATTGTTAAATATTTTAGTTAAAATCATCATGAAAAAAATATCATATAATCATTTTTATTTGGATAAAATTAAAAAATGTTTTTCATTTAATCCGTTACAAAAAAAAAAAATTAAAATATGTGTAGCTGTTAGCGGAGGATTAGACAGTATGGTTCTTCTCAATTTATTACTGGATATTCCAGAAATAGAATCAGAAGTAGCTCATTGTAATTTTTCTTTAAGAGACAAAGAGTCTAATGAAGATGAAATTTTTATAAATAATTTTTGTGATAAAAAAAATGTAATATGTCATATAAAAAAATTTGATACTTTAGGTTTTTCTAAAAAACATAAATTATCTATACAAATGTCCGCCAGAAAGCTTAGATATGCTTGGTTTACAGAATTATTAAAAAGGAATTCATATGAATATATGGTATTAGGCCATCATTTTGATGATTCTATAGAGACTTTTTTTATGAACGTTTTTAGGGGGACTGGTATTAAAGGTTTATTAGGGATCCCTAAGAAAAATGAAAAATTTATTCGCCCTCTTTCCGATTTCACTAAAAAAGAAATTTTACATTATGCAAAAATAAAAAATATAAAATGGAGATTGGATCGTAGTAACCAAGAAATTAAATATTTAAGAAATAAAATTCGTTCAGTTTTATCTACATTTTATTCTTTTTCGTTTTCTTTTCACAATGGATTAAAAAAAACCATAAATCATCTTTATGATGAAAGTGTTTTAATAGAAAAGAAAATAGAAGAGGTTCGTCAAGAAATAACAATAGAGAAAAAAGATTATCCATTTTTTTGGAAAATAGAATGTAAAAAGATAAAAAAATTACAACCTTTATCTTTTTATTTGTTTAAATTATTTTCTCCATATGGATTTAATGACATTAACAGTATGAAACATCTTATTGATGCACAATCGGGAAAGCAACTCATATCTAAAATATATCGTATTATTAAAAGTAGAAATGTTTGGATTTTAATTTCTCATCAACTTTTATCAGAAAATAAAAATAATACTTATATAATCCCGAATCTAAAAATTGTTAAAAAAATGTTTTTACCTGTTAATATAAAATTTTTTCTTAATGCAGAAAAAGAAAATAAAAAAAATATGTTCCTCATGGATTTTGATAAAATCCAATTTCCATTATTATTAAGAACATGGAGAAGAGGAGATTTTTTTTATCCTTTTAAAATGAAAGGAAAGAAAAAATTAAGCAAATATTATAAAGAAAAAAAATTTTCTCTTTTAGAAAAAGAACATACATGGTTATTAATTAATAAAAATGGATATATTGTTTTAATTATAGGAAATCGTTTAGATGATAGATTCAAGGTAACAAAAAATACAAAAAAAATATTAGGTATAAAAATATAATTGGATTATTATCTGTTTGTTTGATAATTTCAATTAGTATTTATTTTAATTTTGAAAAGAATTAGTTGTTCTATTTATGAAAGTACACAATTTCAATGCAGGACCTTCTGTACTTCCGAAAGAAGTTATTGAAAAATCAGCTCAATCTGTAATGAATTTTAATGGGACGGGATTATCTTTACTTGAGATTTCTCATAGAAGTATAGATTTTTTAGAAATTATAGAAAAAGCTACTCTTTTAGTAAAACGTATTATGAATTTAAATAATGATTATGCTATTTTATTTATTCAAGGAGGAGCTACATTACAATTTTCAATGGTTCCATACAATTTAATGAATCAAAAAGCAGCTTATTTAGATACAGGATTTTGGGCCTATAACGCTATTAAGGAAGCTAAAAAATTTGGAAAAGTAAAAGTTTTATTTTCCGGTAAAAATAAAAATTATACATATATATCAAAAAATTATCATATTCCATGCGATATGGATTATTTTCATTGTACATCTAATAATACAATAGTTGGAACACAAATGAAAATATTTCCTAAAACATCTATTCCAATAGTCTGTGATATGTCTTCTGATATTTTTAGCAGAGAATTAAATTTTTGTCAATTTAGTTTAATTTATGCTTCGGCGCAAAAAAATGTAAGTTCTGCAGGAATGACTATAGTGATTGTGAAAAAGGATATTTTAGGAAAATTTAGAAAAAATATTCCTTCTTATATAGATTATCGAATTCATATACAAAATGATAGCATTTTAAATACTCCAAATGTTTTTTCTATTTACACTTCTATGTTGACTTTGGAATGGATAAAAAATCAAGGTGGTCTTTCTACTTTAGAAAAAAAAAACCAGTATAAAGCTAAATTATTATATGATGAAATAGATCAAAATAATTTGTTTGAAAATAAAATACATAAAGAAAATCGTTCTAATATGAATGTTACCTTTTTTTTAAAAAATAAAAATCTAGAAAAAGAATTCAATAAAATGTGGAAAAAAGAAAATATTGTGGGATTAGATGGTCATAGATATTTAGGTGGATATCGTGCCAGTATATATAATGCACTTCCATTAAAAAGTATTCAATTCCTCATTGAAATCATGAAAGAATTCGAAAGAAAATTTTCATAATGAAATACGTAATAGAAAATCGATTTTTGAGAATAAAAAAACTGATTCCAAAAAATGTAAAAATTTTAGCAGTTTCTAAAAATCAAGATTTGTCTTCTATAGAAAAATTATACCGAGTAGGACATAGAGATTTTGGGGAAAATTATATTAAAGAAATGGTGGAAAAATATAAAAAATTACCTAAAGACATTCGATGGCATATGATTGGGAGAATTCAAAGTAATAAATTAAAATATATAATACCTTTTATTCATTTAATTCATAGCGTTCAAAGTACAAAACAAATAAATATAATAAATAGAATAGCATTTAAATATAATAAAATTATAAACTGTCTTTTACAAATAAAAATTTGTAATGAGAAAAATAAATCAGGAATAACTTTTCAAGAAGCTTCCAAAATATTGGAAAATAAAACTTCAAAACATATGAAAAATGTTAAAATAATAGGGATTATGGGGATCGCTTCTTTTCAAGAATTAACAAAAGTAGATGATGAATTTTTATATTTACATAAATTGTATAATGAATATAAAAATAAATACGGACATTACATCCTTTCTATGGGAATGAGTAGAGATTATGATTTAGCTATAAAATATGGAACTACAATTGTTAGATTAGGTACTTTAATTTTTGGAGATAGAACAAAAACTATCTGATAGATTTTATATATTTTTTTATACTTTCTTCCAGTTTATCATTATCTAATGATTGTATAAAAGAACTTCCAATAATCCCTCCATTAGCATATTGACATGATAAATCAAAAGTTTTTTTATCGTTGATCCCAAACCCAATCAATTTTGGAATATTGATTGACAATTTTTTTATACGTTCAAAAAAAGATATTTGTTGTTTTCCAAAAATAGTATGACTACCTGTAGTAGAATTAGAAGAAACTATATATAAAAATCCATCACTTATTTTACTTAACATAGATATTCTGGATGAATTAGTTTTTGGAGTAATTAAAAATATCATAGATAATAAATATTTTTTAAAAATATTTTGATATTTATGCAAAAAAATATCAACCGGGAGATCCGGTAAAATTAATCCAGAAACACCTGATTTTTTGCAGTTTTTTAAAAATTTAATTTTTCCAAATTTATAAAATTGATTGTAATATCCCATAAGAACAATGGGAGTTTTTATTTCTCCTTTTAATTTCTCTATTTGATCAAATAATAAAGAGATGTTCATTCCATTGTTTAACGAAATTTGATTACTTTTTTGTATAATCATTCCATCTGCTAAAGGATCAGAATAAGGGATCCCTATTTCAATTAAATCTACAGAAAGATTTTGCAAAATTTTTATTATTTTTCCTGTACTATTTAAATAAGGAAATCCTGCTGTAAAATAAATGCATAATATGTTTTTATTTTTATTTATAAATAAATTATGAATTTTATTCATTATTTGATAATTTAACAAAAAATTTGTCATAAATATTAATATCTTTATCTCCTCTTCCAGACAAAGTAACGATTACTATATCCTCCTGTTGTAGAGGTATTTTTTTTAATGCAGCTAATGCATGTGCACTTTCTAAAGCAGGAATAATTCCTTCTAATCTGGTTAATTCATATCCAGCTTGTATAGCTTCTTTATCTGTAGAATGTAAAAAATTTACACGTTTTTGAACAAAAAGATTAGCAAACATAGGTCCAATTCCTGGATAGTCTAATCCAGGAGAAACAGAATAAGCGGGAATAATTTGACCGTCTTCGTTCTGTAAAATAAATGTCATGCTTCCATGTAATATCCCTTTAGATCCGCAGTGAATAGCCGCAGCTGTTTTTTTAGTTTTAATACCTAAACCAGAAGCTTCTACGGCTATAAGATGAACAGAATCATTCTCTAAGAAATGATAAAAAGATCCCGCTGCATTACTACCTCCTCCTATACAAGCCACTACATAATTAGGGAATGAACATCCTTCTACTTCTTTTAATTGTACTTTAATTTCTTCACTTATAATAGACTGAATATCTGCTACCATTTGAGGATAAGGATGAGGCCCTACTGTGGACCCTATTAAATAATAACTATGAGGATGATTAATCCAATAACGAATAGCTGCATTTACTGCATCTTTTAGCGTTTTATTTCCGCTAAAAACTGGAATCACTTCAGCACCGAGAGATTTCATTCTTATTACATTACTATACTGACGTTTTATATCTATTTCTCCCATAAAAATTATGCATTCTAAATGCATTAATGCACAAATAGTAGCTGTTGCAACCCCATGTTGTCCAGCTCCTGTTTCTGCAACAATTTTTTTTTTCCCTAATTTTTTTGCTAATAAAGCTTGACCTATAGCGTTATTGATTTTATGCGATCCTGTATAATTTAGATCTTCTCTTTTAAGATAAATTTTAGCATTATATTGATTGGAATATTTTTGGCAAAAAAATAAAGGGGTAGGTCTACCTACATAATTTTTTAGCAATTTTTTATATAGTTTTTGATATTCACTACTTGTAATAAATTTTTTATATTTGTATTGTAATTCTATTATATTAGAATGTAACATTTCAGGAATAAAAGCGCCTCCAAATTCCCCATAAAATCCGTTTTTATCAACAAAATAATTCATAATTCTCTTATTTTTTTTATAAAGGCATTTAATTTTAAATAATCTTTTTTTCCTGGAAAAATTTCAAATTTGCTATTAATATCGATTCCAAACATTTTTGAATGCGAAAAATTTTTTATTTTATCCAAATCTTGTATTCCAATTCCTCCACTTAAGAAAAATGGGACTTTAAAAGTGTATTCATGAAGTTTTTCCCAACAAAATTTTTTACCACTCCCTCCATAATAAATAGTATTACTATCAAATAAAAAATAAGTACAAAAAGGAATGTAATTTTTAATTTTATTTAAATGAAAAAAATTATCTATTCTAAAACCTTTAATTAATTTTAATCCTTTTTTGAATAATTTTTCACAATAAAAAGGACTCTCTGTTCCATGTAATTGAATAAAATCTAGTTTATTTTTTTGTTTAATTTTCAATACATTTTCTTCTGATTCATTAACAAAAACTCCTGTTTTTGATATTTTTTTTTTAAGTTGGGGAATAATAAAATCAAAGCCTACAAATCTAGGCGAATTAGGATAAAATATAAAACCAATAAAATCAGGAAATAAATCAGAAATTTCTTGTATATTAAATTTTATTCCGCATATTTTAACTTTCAATAACGGGGATTTCATATCATCTATTCATTAGTATTTTTTTTGATAAAGACTCAAGAAAAAATTGACAAATTTTTCCAGGATCTTTTTCTTTCATAAAATATTCTCCAATTAAAAAACCTTTAAATCCTTGTTTTCTTAATTTTAATATGTGATTAACATCATCAATGCCACTTTCTGCAATTTTTATATAATTATTAGGAATTTTTGAAGACAATCTAAAACAATTATCATAATCTACAGTAAAAGTTTGTAAACTTCGATTATTAATTCCTACAATATCCAAATTATCTGTAATCTTATCTACTTCAAATTCATTATGAATTTCAATAATTACTTCTAAATCCAAAGTTTTTGCAAGTTTAGAAAAACTATTTATCTGATTTTTAGAAAGAATTCCGGCAATTAATAAAATTACATCAGCTCCTATAGATTTAGACTCTATAATTTGATATTCATCAATAATAAAATCTTTTCTTAATATAGGAATAGAAACTATAGAACGTGATTTTTTTAAATTTTCATTTTCACCAGAAAAAAAATGTTGGTCTGTAAGAATAGATATACCACTAACTCCTGCCGATTCATAATCGTGAACTATTTTTTCTACTGATGTCGTATTATTATTAATAATTCCTTTAGATGGAGACTTACACTTAAATTCTGCAATAATACCAGTATGGCTTATTCTTATATTTTTTACGAGAGATAAAGTTTTTCTTTCAAAGAAAGAACTATTTTCCAATTTTTTTATAGGATGTAGAATTTTGTTTTTGGATACCTCTTTTTGTTTGATAAAAATAATTTTTTCAAGAATATTCATAAACTTAATAATTTTTTTAGAATATTCTTTGCTTTTCCACTTTTTAATGAACGGTTTGCTTTATCATAATTATTTTCAAGACTATCTTTATTTAATAAACTTAATGCAAATGTGGCATTTGTTAAAACTACTTTATTTTGAGCTAAAGTTCCTTCTCCAGATAAAACACTAGTAAATATACGTATATTTTCTTCTGTATTTTTTCCTCCTATCAATTCATGAGGATTTATTTTCATCTTTTTATTTCCTATTTCTAATTCTTCTATAGAATAAAATCGTTCTCCTTTCGGACTATAACATTTGACATCACTGGTAAGTGTTATTTCATCATACCCATCTAAACTATGAATGATTGCGTAATTATTTCTCGTGTTTTGATACATATAATAATATATTCTTGCTAATTCTAAATTATTGACTCCTAACAATTGATTTTTTGGGTTTCCTGGATTTAATAATGGACCAAGTGTATTAAAAATAGTTTTCATTCCTAGTTCTTTTCTAATTTCAGATACAGTGCTCAATACAGGATGAAATATAGGTGCATGTAAATAACAAAAACCTATTTTATCCAATTGATTTTTCAAATTCTCTTCTTTATTAGTAAAATGATATCCTAATCCTTTTAATATATTTGAAGATCCAGTGATAGAGGAAGAATTAAAACTTCCATGTTTTATAACTTTTTCTCCTGTCCCTGCTACTATAAAACACGCTAAAGTAGAAATATTAAAAGTATTTTTTCCATCTCCACCTGTTCCTACAATATCTAGTGCATTAAATTCTTCAAGATTAATTCTTATAGAGACTTCCATTATAGCTTGTCTAAACCCTACTATTTCTTCTAAAGTTGGGTTTCTCATATTATATATAGTAGTTATAGCTACGATTTGTGTTTTATTAATTTTTCCTTTTGATAATTCTATAAAAAGATTTTTAGCTTCCTGTTTTGTCAATGTTTTTTCTAAAAAAAGATTTTCTAATATTTTATTCATAATTAATTTAAATTCAACCAATTACCTATTATTTTTTCTCCATATGGAGTTAAAATAGATTCTGGATGAAATTGGACTCCACGTACATCATAAAATTTATGACGTAAAGCCATAATTTCTCCTTTCTTTCCAATAGCTGTAATCTGAAGATCTTCAGGAAAATTATGTGGAGAAATAATCCAAGAGTGATAACGTCCAACTGTAATTTCTATAGGTAATTTTTTAAATAAAATTTCTTGTGAATCTACAATTTTGATTAAACTAGATATTCCGTGATATACCTCTTTGGTGTTTAGAAGAGTTGCTCCAAATACTTCTCCTATTGCTTGTAAACCTAAACAAACTCCCAAAATACTTTTAGTAGAAGCAAAAGTTTTCACTAAAGGTTTTAAAATATGCGCTTCATCAGGTATTCCAGGTCCTGGAGAAAGAATAATTTTATTATATTTTTTTACATCCGTAAGTTTAATTTCGTTATTTCTAGAGACTTGTATAGGATTTTTGGTTAATTTTTTTACAGCATGTACGAGATTATAAGTAAAAGAGTCATAATTATCCAAAATTAGTATTTTATTCATCATAATACTTCATATATTTTTAGCTAATTCTATAGCTTTAAATAAGGCCATCAACTTATTATTTACCTCTTCTAATTCTTTTTTTTCTTTAGAATCAGAAACGATACCTGCTCCAGCTTGAAAGAACAGAGTATTATTTTTACTTATAAAAGAACGAATCACTATGGCAGTATTAATACAAGAATTATTGAATCCAAAAAAACCAATAGCTCCTCCATATACCCCTCTATTTTGATTTTCAATTTTATCAATCAATTCCATAGCTTTATATTTAGGTGTTCCAGAAAGAGTTCCCGCAGGAAAAGTATCACCAAATACTTTTATAATTGATGTATTTTCTTCTACTTTTCCAGATACTTTAGAAACCATATGTAATACATGAGAAAAAATTTGAATTTCTTTAAATACTTCTACTTTTACGTTGGAAGAATTTTTACTCAGATCATTTCTAGCTAAATCTACTAACATAACATGTTCTGCATTTTCTTTTAAATTATTTGTAAGATATTTGGATAATTTTTTATCCTTCTCTTTATCTCCTGATCTTTGTATAGTCCCTGCTATTGGATTTATATAAGCTTTTTGGTTATTAATGATGAGTTGTGATTCTGGAGAAGAACCAAATAATTTATAGCTTCCATAATCGAAATAAAAAAGATATGGAGAAGGATTTATAAATCGCAAAGTACGATATACATTAAATTCATCTCCTTTAAATTTTTGTTGAAATTGACGAGATAATACAATTTGAAAAACATCTCCACGTAAACAGGCTTTTATTCCAAGAGATACCATTTTTTTATACTCTACATCTGTTACATTTGAGTAACGATTCCCAATAGATTTAAATGGAAAAGATGAAAAATTTTTCTTTTGAATCAATTCTATCAATTGATTTATGTAAGTTTTTTTTTCAATATTATAAAATTGATGTTCAATTACATATATTTCATGATGAAAATGATGGAATACAATCAAGTTTTTGTAAAAACCAAATCGGATCTTAGGAAGATTATATATTTCTTTAATTGGAGCGTGAAATTGAATATTTTCAAAATATTGAATACTATCATAAGATATATATCCATATAAACCTGAGTAATAATGAGAAATGCTTTTATTTTCATTTTTAAATTTTTGAAAAAAATCCTCTATGAAAATTTTTATATCTAATTTATCATTTATAAAAATATGTTTATGAACACAATTAGGATATGATATTCGTAATACATTTTGATCTAAAATAAGTTCAGAAACTGGATTTAGACAAAGAATGGAAGAATTATTTTTGGAAATTTTATAATCAGAAAATTCTAATAACAATGTATTAGGAAAAATATCTCTTAGTTTTAAATATAATTCTATTGGTGTAGTACTATCCGCCAAAATTTTTTTCTGAATAGTTCTAAAATTAAATTTAAACATGTATTATGGCATTTTGATATATATATATGATAAAAAAAAGGCTGTCATAAAGACAAGCCTAAAAAATATTGTTTATACAATATTTACTTTAATTGAAGAATCTCATTTTCATTCTAGATAAAGATAGAAATGACACTCAAATATAAATAAATTTTTTCTATTTGTGAAAATAAATTACAAATAGTCCAATTTATAATTCGATTATATGACAATAATCCTTTTGACTTTCTTCCTTTTTGTATCTCCTAATATGGGAGAAAAAAAAACAGAAAATGTGGAATTTTATCATCCTACTTATCAGGATTACAAATTTTGGACAGAAGAAAATAATCTAAAAAAATTTTTTTTAGAAAAATCTTTTTCCATAAAAAAATATTATTCTCATAATTTCTTTAAAAATGATAATATTGGGTATTTTTTAAATAAAAATCTGTTTATTCCTAATAAATACGAAACATATATACGAGAAAATTTTAACGAAAACATGCCTAAAAGAATATTTTTTTTTAAGGATCCTTTTTTTTATCGTGAAAAAATTCAATATTTTGATGTTAAAACTCCTATTACAGAAATTTTTTATATAAATAATTTTTTCGAAAAAGAAAAAACATTAGGTGGTTTTTTTTCTCAAAATTTTAATGAAAAAATTAATTATTCCATAGAATATAGAAACTCTAATTTAAAAAATGAACTTGACTTAAAAAAAAGTAAAGATTTAGCATTAGCGACCTTTAATTATCAAGATAAAAAAAATAATTACAATTATAAATTATGGGGACATTATATTTATCAAAAATTTTATATAAAAGAAAAAGAAGAATTTCCAAAATGGAATATTAGAAATTATGAAAACATTTTTTTTTATCATAAAAAATTAATTCATAGAAGATTTTATATAAATTTTGTTAAAAAAATTTATTCTATACAAGAAAAAAATAGATCATTATTTTTGAAAACTTATATGGAATATGAAAAATATTCTAAAGGTCATTTATATCAAAATTTACAAAAGAAAATCAATCATTATTATTTAAGAAATGGTTTATTTTTAATTTTTAATCAAAAAAAAATCAATATAGAAGTAGGATCTATTTTTGATAGAATACATTATCAATTATTAAATAACATATTTTTTAATAAAAATAAAAATATCAATAGTTTATCAATACAAACAAAAGTCCATTATCCTATTAATAATGTTTTCGAATTTTATTCAAATGGAAAATGGATTATAGAAAATAATAATATTAAAAAATCTCATATTCAGGCTAATATTGTGTTAAATACATTTTTAATTTCCAAATTTCGCTTTTTCACTCAATTTAGAATTAATGAAAATAATAATGGTATTTACAATAATTTTATTCCTATTCATGTTTTAAAAAATAATCAAGATTTTTATAAAAATGAACAAGAAAATATATTTTTTTTTAACAGAGAAAAAGTTCTAAATTTTTATTTAAGTTCTTATGAAAAAAAATATTGTATTTTTTTTTATATATCTAGATTGAATCATTCTTATCAAGATGATAAAGAAATAGAAAAATTTTTATATCGTAAATATATCCACTTATATGGATTTAAAATCGAAACGACACATGATATATGGAAGTTTCAATTAAATAATATTTTATTATATCAAAAATATAATTCTGATCCATTAATTTTTTCTATTCCAAATTTTTTATATAGAAGTACAATATTTTATAAAAATAATTACTTTCATAAAGCGTTATTTATACAAACAGGTTTTTCTTTTCATTATTTAAGTAAATTTGATCACCAAAAAATTTATTATCCTTTTAATTTTAAAACTTTTTTTAAAGAAAAAGAATGTATAAAAAATAAAATTGGAGGAATTCCTTTTGTTGATTATTTCTTTAATTTTAAAATATATAGAACTATATTTTACTTCAACATTCAAAATATAGGATTTTATGACATTTATAATCCTAATAAATTATTTATTAAAACAGGTTTTTTATGGAATCTTTTTACTTAATTATAAAAATTAATTTGTAAAAAAACGTAATTTTATTTGTAAAAAATTCATAAAATGAATAAGTTTTTTTATTTTATATTATTCTTTTTAATGTCTTTGTTTTCTTTTTCACAAGATAGGAATGGGATAAATGGGAAAGATATAGAAATTGAAAATGTAATTAAATATGTTAAAACATATGCTGTTTTTGCTATTGAAGAAATGGAAAAATTTGGAATTCCGGCTAGTATTAAATTGGGGCAAGGTATTTTAGAATCTTCTAGTGGAACTAGCTATTTATCTAAAGCTACGAATAATCATTTTGGAATTAAATGTGGAAAAAATTGGATGGGTGATGTTTATTTTTATGATGATGATAATCCGAAAGAGTGTTTTCGAAAATATAATTCTGTGCAAGAATCTTTTCATGATCATTCTAAATTTTTACAACAACCACGTTATTCGAAATTATTTCAATTAAAAAAAGATGATTATCAAGCTTGGGCTGTAGAACTAAAAAAAGCCGGTTATGCTACTTCTTTAAATTATGCCAATTTGTTAATTGATCAAATCAACAAATATTATTTATGGAAGTTTGATAAAACTCCTTCTTTTAGTATAGAAAAAAGAATTAATCAATATTTGAATGATATGAATGATATAATGAAAAAAAATAAAAATAAAGATTCTTTTTTTATAAAATTTAGTAAAAAATTACGTTTTTTTTATAAAATTTTTATTTTAATCAAACAAAAATTTAATCATGTAAAAATTAATCATTTTTTGAATTAAAATTTATTGAATATGAATCCTAATAATTTAAGGTATAGTAAAAATCATGAATGGATATGCATGCCTGATGACAAAAATAATGCTTATGTAGGTATTACTCATTTTGCTCAAAATGAGTTAGGAGATATTGTTTACTTAGATATAGAAGATTCTATAATAGGGGAAAAAATAAAAGCAGAGAATTCATTTGGAACAATAGAAGCGGTAAAAACAGTTTCAGATTTATTTATGCCTATTTCGGGTTATATTCTTGAAATTAATAATCAATTATTATCCAAACCAGAATTAATTAATAAAATTTCTTACTGCGAAGGATGGATTATAAGAATAAAAATTCTAGAATTTAAGGAATATGATAAATTAATGTCTTATACAGAATACCAAAAATATATACATAAATCTATGTAATCAGGATATAAAATATGAAAAAACAGAAAATTTTTGATTTTCTTGATGATGAAAAGATTGCAGATAAAATAATTGATTTTAAACATAAAAACATTACCACAGTTCGTTTTTTAATTCCTTCTATTCACTGTAGCTCTTGTGTTTTGATTTTGGAAAGTTTATCTAAAATACATCATAACATTTTTAATTCTACTGTTGATTTTACTAGTAAACAAGTCCGGATTACTTTTGATCATATTGCTTTAAAAATAAGTGATATAGCTGAGTTTCTTTCTCGAATGGGGTATAAACCATCTGTCAATTTTGAATCAATAGAAAACAAAAAAAATAATCCAAATTTATTTGGAAGAAAATTGATAGGAAAACTAGCTATTTCTTTTTTTTGTTTTGGAAATATTATGCTTTTGGCAATTCCAGAATATGTTGGGGCTAAACAAGATATATGGTTTTTGGAAAATCGTAATTTTTTTCGCTATCTCATGGTCATTTTATCTTTACCTGTAGTAATGTTTTCTTTTATTGATCATATAAAATATGCTGTATTAGGATTAAAAAAACATGTTTTGAATATGAATGTTCCAATTTCTATTGGAATATTAGTTCTGTTTTTATGGAGTTGTTATGAAGTTTTCTTTGATTTAGGTTCTGGGTATTTTGATAGCCTTTCTAGCTTTTCATTATTTCTCCTTATGAGCAAAATCTTTCAAATACACACACATAATAAAATTTTATCTTTTGATAAAAATTATAAATCTTTTTATCCAGTTTTAATAACAAAAATACATAATAATGAAAAGAAAGAAAAAATTTTTCTTTCTCTTTTAAAAAAAGGAGATATGATTTTAATAAGAAATGAGGAAATTGTACCTGCTGATTCTGTATTAATAAAAGGGAATGCAGTATTAGATAATAGTTTTATTACAGGAGAATCCTATTTGATTAATAAAAAAATGGGAGAAAGAATATACGCTGGTTCTAAACAAAAAGGAGAAGCTATTATTATAAAAGTGATAAAAAATGTAGATCATAGTTACTTAAGTTTATTATGGAATAAAAGTAAATCTAATCAGTCTCGTCATAAAAAATTATTTGATTTGAATTCAATATCTACTAAATTTAGTCAATATTTTACTCCTGTTATTTTGATAATTTCAATCATAACTGGAATATATTGGTCTTTTAGTAATGATGTTTCAAAAATTTTTCAGACAGTTTTTTCCGTTTTGATTATTACTTGTCCTTGTGCTTTAGTCCTTTCTACTCCATTAATTTTTGGAAATATTATACGTTTTTTTTCCAAAAAGGGTTTTTATGTAAAAGATATTTTCACAATGGAAAAAATTTCTTTAGCCAAAACTTTAATTTTTGATAAAACGGGAACTATAACTGATCTAAATAAAGAAAAAATTTTTTTTGTAGGAAATATGAAAAATGAAGAAAAAAAAATTATAGCTTCTTTATTAAAAAACTCAAGTCATCCTTTAAGTCAAAAAATATTATCAGAATTATCTGTAAAAAATTTTTATTTGATAAAAAATTTTAAAGAAATTATAGGGAAAGGATTAGAAGGGGTCATTAAAAATATACCAGTTAAAATCGGTTCTGCAAAATATTTGGAAATTAAAAATAAAATGATGAATGAAAACGATATTAATCAAACAACAGTTTTTATTTCTATTAATAATAAGTTTGTAGGTTATTTTCTATTTAGAAATTTCTATCGTGAAGGAATAGAAAAAATGTTTCAAAATTTAAAAAAATATAAAATTATTATTCTTTCTGGAGATCATAATAATTTAGAAGAAAAGTATTTGAAATCGATTTTACCAAAATCAAGTAAAGTTTATTTTAATCAAAGTCCAGAAGATAAACTAAATTATGTTAAAAAATTACAAAGAAAAGGAGAAAGAATTATAATGTTTGGAGATGGAATTAATGATTGTGCGGCTTTAAATCAAAGTGAAGTAGGAATTTCTGTATCCGAAAATACAACGAGTTTTTTTCCAAGTTGTGACGCTTTTATGCAATCCAATTGTTTGAATAAAATTTTTTTATTTTTAAAAATATCCAAAGTATCTTCAAAATTAGTCTTGATTAATTTTATGATTAGTTTGTTTTATAATAGTATAGGTATTTTTTTTGCAATAACCGGGAATTTAAAACCTTTTATAGCTGCTATTTTAATGCCTTTGAGTTCTTTTTCCGTTATTTTTTTTTCTGTTATATCTACTTGGATTATTTCACGAAAATTAATATTTTAGTTTATTTTTTAATTATGGATATATTAATTATTATGATATTATCTAGTATTTCTTTAGGAGCATTTTTTCTCATATTTTTTTTAATTTGTCTTTATTCTGGACAATTTGATGATTATGAATCTCCTAGTGTTAGAATTTTAATTGATGATTTTTGAAAAAAATTGAATGTTCTGATGACATTAAAAACATATTATTATAATAACAGTATTGTTAAAGCTTTTTTATATGCTACAATATTTTGGGCCCTTATTGGATTTTTAGCTGGATTATTTATAGCTCTATTATTATTTTTTCCTGAAGTTCCTGAACTTATTTTTGGTAATAACCTGAAGGATTCTCAAGGAATAATGGGGTTTGGAAGATGGAGAATGTTACATACAAGTACTACTGTTTTTGCTTTTGTAGGAAATGTTATTTTTACAGGTTATTATTATGCTTTACAACGTATATTAAGAACAAGAATTTTTAGTGATATTCTCAGTTGGATTCATTTTTGGGGATGGCAAATATTTATTATTTCTACTTGGATAACTTTTTTATTAGGAATTAATACAAGTAAAGAATATGCTGAACATGAATGGCCTATAGATATAGGAGTATTTTTTATTTGGATTATTTACGGAATAAATATGATTGGCAGTATTATGAAAAGAAAAATTAAACATTTATATGTTAGTGTTTGGTTTTTATTAGGAACATGGGTTGCTGTAGGGATGTTGCATGTATTTAACAATTTGGAATTACCTATATCTCTTTTATCTTTTAAAAGTTATTCTATATATGCTGGAGTACAAGATGCTTTGATGCAATGGTGGTATGGACACAATGCTGTAGCATTTATTTTAACCACCCCCATATTAGGATTAATGTATTATTTTGTTCCAAAAGCATCTAATCAACCCATTTTTTCTTATAAACTTTCTATTATACATTTTTGGTCATTAATATTTATATACATTTGGGCTGGGCCTCATCATTTAATGTATACATCTCTTCCTAATTGGGCTCAAATGTTGGGGACTATTTTTTCAATTATGCTGATTGCTCCTTCATGGGGAGGAATGTTAAACGGATTGCTCACTTTAAGAGGGGCTTGGGATCAAATGAAAACAAATCCTATTTTGAAGTTTTTTGTAGTTGGAATTACTTGTTATGGAATGGCAACTTTTGAAGGACCTATGTTAGCGACTAAAACTCTAAATTCTATAGGACATTTTACAGATTGGGTAATAGCTCATGTTCATCTGGGGACTTTGGGTTGGAATGGTTTTATGGCTTTTGGAATTATATATTGGTTGATTCAAAAAATATGGAATACAAAATTGTATTCTACATTATTAGCTAATATTCATTTTTGGTTAGGTGTTTTTGGTATTATATTATACATTTTTCCCTTGTATTTTGGATCTATTTTACAATCTATTATGTGGAAAAAATTTAATCCTGATGGAACATTAGCTTATAAAAATTTCTTAGATTCTGTTTTATCTATTCTTCCATTTTATAAAATGAGATTTATCGGTGGAATTATTTATTTTTTAGGTTTTGTTCTAATGATTTATAATATTATTAAAACAATTCAAAAAGGTAATTCATTAGATAATGAGGAATTTAAATGCGATCCATTTTATGAAAGAGTAAAAGATAAAGGAGAAACATTTCACGGTTGGTTAGAAAGAAAACCAATACAATTGACAATTCTTTCTTTTATAGTAGTAGCTATTGGAGGTTTTATTGAAATTATACCTACTTTAGTGATTAAATCTAATGTTCCTACTATTCATAATGTTAAACCTTATAAAGCCTTAGAATTAGAAGGTAGGGATTTATTTGTTAGAGAAGGATGTAATGCATGTCATAGTGCTCAAATTCGTCCATTTAGAGATGAAGTTGTCCGTTATGGAGAGTATTCTAAAGCTGGAGAATTTGTGTATGATCATCCATTTCTTTGGGGATCTAAACGAACTGGCCCAGATTTAGCTAGAGAAGGAGGAAAAAATCCTAATTCCTGGCATTTTAATCATATGTATAATCCTCGTTCTACCTCTCCTGGATCGATTATGCCAAGATATCCTTGGTTAATTTATAATAAATTGGATAGATCTAATACAGAAAAAAAAATGAAAGCAATGATAAAATTAGGAGTTCCATATACTTGGGAATATATAAAAAATATAAATAAGGATATGGATCGTCAAGCAAATAAAATTGTATACGATATTTATGAAGAATATCCAAGTTTAAAAAAAGAAATAGATCAACAAAGAAAAATCGAAAAAAAACAATTTATTCCATTAGAAAAAAGAGAAATTATAGCTCTGATTGCATACTTACAGCGATTAGGTACAGATATAAAATCTTAATGGATATAAGAAAAAAAGTTCATGATAAGTTTTTTTAAACAATATTTTACAGAAGAAAAAAATATCGGTATTTTTCAAACTGTTATGTTAATTTTATTTTTTTTAGCATTTTTTTTTATAATATTTTTTGTGTTTTCAAAATCTAAAAAGTTTTATCATAAAATAAGTTTAATTCCTTTAGAATTAGAAAAAGAAAAAAAAAGGAAAGGTTATGAGATCTAAAATTCCTTCTTTTATTATGATACCCTCCCTATTATCTGTTATAACATTCATGTTTTATGTATTTTGTGTAAGTTATAATCACATATCTTATTTAGTTCATCCTATTACTATATTTTTTTTTATTATAATTACGGCATTATTGTATGTTTTGGAATCTATTAATCATTTAATTTTTATAAAAAAATTACAATTTTTGTCAAAAGAAGAAAAAAAAAAGATTTTGGAAGAAAATGAAGGGAATTATTTTTATAGATTTTACAGATTTATATTTTACGAATCTAAAAAAATGAATTATGATGGAGTTAAAAAAATAGATCATGGATTTGATGGAATCATAGAATTAGATAATAAATTACCTATGTGGTGGGTCCATCTTTTTTATATTACAATTGTTTTTTCCGCAATTTATTTTTTTTCTTATTTATTAATAGATTTTTCCGATCCTTATAAAGAATATAATATCGCTTATAAAAATCAATTAAAAGAAATTGAAATTTTTGAAAAAAATACTCCACAAGTAACTGTAGAAAATGCATTTTTTAAGAAGGGGTTAATCAATAGTGGAAAAATTCTTTTTGAGGAAAATTGTGCTACTTGTCATAAATCGGATGGAAGTGGAAATATAGGTCCCAATTTAACAGATGATTATTGGATCAATGTAAAAGAAAAAGATTTATTTAAAAATATATTTTCTGTAATATGGAATGGAAGTGATAATAATCCAACTATGCGTGCTTTTGGAAAATCAGGAGAAATTAAAGGAAATGATATTGAAAAAATATCTAGTTATGTTTATTTTATCAATAAACAATCTAAAAAACCTTTAACAGGTAAAGTTCCTCAAGGGGTAAGAATAACAAATAAAATGGAATCAGAAATAAATTATACCTGATTTTTATATCAGTTAAGTAATCTATTTTTTTGATTCAAAAAATATTTAAAGTTTAAGTTATGAAAATTAAATTCAGTTGGGATATTGGAATCGTGTTATCTTTAGTTTTTTTTATAATTTTTATTACTTACATTGCTTTCTTTTTTCCACATGTAGGAAGTCAACTTGTATCAGATAGATATTATGAAGAAGAAATCAAATATCAAGAAATTATAAATGAAAAAAAAAATGTATTAGAACTTCCTATAAAAATAAAAATTTTTATTCTCTATTCTGGAATAGAGATAATCTTTCCTCCTGTTAATAATGATATTTATGGCTTTTTTACTTTATTTAGATCTTCTTCTCAAGATTTAGATTTTACGCAATCTTTCAAAATATTGAAATCTTCAAAAAAAATATTATTTATTCCTAAAAAAATTTTAAGAAAAGGATATTATAAACTTATAATCAGATGGAAAACAGATAAAAAATTTTTTTTTGAAAAAGATATTTTTTGGCATTAAAAATGATAAAATTTTTTATCTGTTTTCCAAATTTTAATATTATAAAATATAATGAGAAAAAATATAAGTAATCTTCGTGAAGAATCTTTAAATTATCATAGTCAGTTTCCTTCTGGAAAAATACAAATCACTCCTACAAAGAAATATAACAGTCAAAGAGATTTATCACTTGCTTATTCTCCAGGAGTTGCTGAACCTTGTAAGGAAATTGCTCGTTCTTCTATAGAAGTATATAAATACACATCTAAAGGAAATCTTGTTGCAGTGATTACTAATGGATCTGCTGTATTAGGTCTTGGTGATATTGGAGCATTAGCCTCTAAACCAGTAATGGAAGGAAAAGCTCTTTTATTTAAAATATTTTCCGGTATTGATGTTTTTGATATAGAAATAGACGAATCTGATCCAGAAAAATTTATAGAAACAGTAAAAGCGATTGCCCCTACTTTTGGAGGAATTAACCTAGAGGATATAAAAGCTCCAGAAGCTTTTGAAATAGAAAGAAGATTGAAAAAAGAATTGAATATTCCTGTCATGCATGATGATCAACATGGAACGGCTATTATTTCTGGAGCGGCACTAATTAACGCTATTACTTATGTAGATAAAAAAATTTATGATATTAAAATGGTAATTAATGGAGCTGGAGCTGCAGCTATTTCTTGTGCAAGAACATATAAACAACTTGGAGTTAAACCTGAAAATATTCTTATGTTTGATAGCAAGGGACTATTACATATTTCAAGAAAAGATTTAAATAAAGAAAAAAAAGAATTCTCCGTCAATACTTATCCAATAAAAAAACTGGAACAGGCTATTCATAATGTAGATGTTTTCATCGGTTTATCTGTAGGTGGAGTATTAACACCGAATATGTTAAAAAGTATGGCTAAAAATCCAATTGTATTTGCGATGGCTAATCCTGATCCAGAAATCAATTATAATTTGGCTATCAAAGTACGTCCAGATGTTATTATGGCTACAGGGAGAAGTGATTTCCCTAATCAGGTGAATAATGTATTAGGATTTCCTTATATATTCAGAGGAGCATTAGATGTTCATGCTAATGTGATCAATGATGAAATGAAACTCGCAGCAGTACATGCCATAGCTTCTTTAGCAAAAGAACCTGTTCCAGAACAGGTAAATATTGTTTATAATAAAAAAAACCTTTCTTTTGGAAAAGAGTATATCATTCCAAAACCTTTTGATAATCGTTTAATTACTAGAGTAGCTCCTGCTGTAGCAAAAGCGGCCATGGATTCCGGAGTAGCAAAGAATCCTATTTTAGATTGGAAAATCTATAAAGAAAAATTACTTGATAGAATGGGATATGAAAGTAAAATGCTTCGAATGATTCAAAATAGAGCACGAACAAATCCTAAAAAAGTTGTTTTTTGCAATGGGGAAGAATATGATATTCTTAAGTCTGTTCAAATTCTTCACGAAGAAGGAATTATTTCTCTTCCCATAGTTCTAGGAAATGAGGATCGTATTAAACATTTAATACATGAAAATAATTTAGATGTTGAATTAAAAATTATAGACCCAGAAAAAGAAGAAAATCAAGTAGAATGCTTTGCCAAAATACTTTGGAAAAGAAGGAATAGAAAAGGTTTAACTTTATATGATTCTAAAATTCGTATGCGGACTAATGATCATTTTGGAGCTATGATGGTAGATCAAGGGAAAGCAGACGCCGTGATTACTGGATATTCTAGAAGTTTTTCATTAAGTTTACGTCCTATGTTAGAAGTTATAGGTAAAGATAATTTTGTTCATAAAACGGCAGGAATGATGATTTTATTAACAAAACGAGGTCCTTTATTTTTAGCAGATACAGCTGTAATTCCAGATCCAACAAGTGAAGAATTAGCTAGAATAGCTCTAATGGCTTCTCATGTAGTTAAAGGTTTTGATATTGAACCACGTATAGCTATGTTATCTTTTCAGAATTTTTCATCTAATTCAAAAACATCTTATAAAGTTTCTCAAACGGTGGCCTTTTTACATAAAAAATACCCAAATTTGATAGTAGATGGAGAAATACAACCTGATTTTGCTCTGAATGAATTTTTATTATCTAAAAAATTTCCTTTCTCTAAACTTGTGAAAAAAAGAGCAAATATTTTTATTTTTCCCAATTTAGAATCAGGAAATTTGACTTATAAGTTTATTAGAGGATTAGGAGAGGTACAGACTATAGGTCCTATAATGTTAGGAATGCGTAAACCTGCACATGTTATGCAGATGCAATCTAGCATAGAAGAAATAGTTAATTTAGCTACTTTATCTGTAATAGATGCACAAATTAGGCAAAATTAAAAATATGCGTTTTAAAAAATACTTTTTCACCAAAAAGAATTCGTACTTTTTTTTCAAAAAAAAAGGGAATAGAATTAGACGTATAAAAAATAGGAAATCTATTCCAGGTGTAGGGAGTATGTAAACATAATAATTCTTTTTCATTTAATTTTTCTTTTATTTCTTTCACTACTATTTTTTGTATATCAATTAAATGAACTTTCCCATGATAAAAATCTTCTATTTCTTTTTTTAAGAATAGATAATGAGTACAAGCCAATAATATTGCATCTATTGATTTTAAATGATTTAAATAATTTTTTATAATAGGATTTATTTTTCTCATTTTCCAACCATTTTCTATAATGGGAGCTAATAAAGGAGCAGATATTTGAATGACATCTAAATGACGATAGTATTTTTTTATTTTTTTTGGATAAAAGTTTGAATGTATAGTAGCAGGTGTAGCGATAATTCCTATTTTTTTATAGGAAAGAAAAATTGTACTTTTTACTACAGGATCGATGACATTGAATATTAACATTTTTTTATAAAATTTTTTTTGGATAAAATCTAAAGCATTAGATGCGATAGAATTGCATGCTATAACTAAAGCTTTACAATTTTTTTTATAAAGAAACGAAGCAATTTTTATAGAATTTTTAACAATAAAATCTTTAGATTTTTCCCCGTAAGGCATATTTTTTGTATCACCAAAATAAATAAAATACTCATTGGGCATCTGTATTTTCATTTCTTTAGCGATAAGAAGTCCGCCGATTCCAGAATCCAATATTCCTATTGGAGATAATGAACTTATTTTCATTTCCAAATGAAATTAAAGGAAAAATAAATTATAAAAGATAATACAGATAAAAAAAAATGAAAAAACATTAATAATAATTGATAAAAACTTAACAAAGTATAATAAAAAATACGATTTTTATTTTATAATATTTTTTCCCCCCATAAACATAAAATATATATCATTATCATAATTAAAATAACTATCAATAAAAAAGCAATAAAATAATGAAATTTTAGTAAAAACTTCATAAATCATTAATTTCATTAAGAGATGAGAGATAATTTTTGACTCAATTTTTTCTTTAATCTAGCAGCTTTATTAACATGTATAATATTTTTTTTTGCTAACTTATCTATCATAGAAATAACAATAGAATATTGTTTTTTATTTTTATCTGTTAATAATTTTTTTATAGCTGTCTTAGTACTTTTATATACGTATTTGTTACGTAAACGTTTAATATGATTTTGTCTTATTTTTTTTAAAGAAGATAAATGATTTGCCATACATAAAGAATAATTATAGCCCATAGGGGAATCGAACCCCTCTTTCCAGGATGAAAACCTGACGTCCTAACCAATAGACGAATGGGCCTTTAATCAAAAAATTAAAAACACAAATTAAATTTTTTTTATATTTAATACAAGTATTTTATTTATATTTGATAATCTCTTTTTTGTATTTATTTTTAATAAAAAAAGTTTATTATAAATTATAAAATTATTTTATTTCTATTTTATTATAAATATGGAGGAAATACTAAATATGGAATAACTTTTTTTATTAAAAAGGATTTTTTTACACAAGAACATATAAAAAATAAATCATGTAGGAATGGTAATACATATTACCAATAAATAATAACATATTTTTTATTCACGCATCTACATATAATGGAGTAATTATATCAAACAATACTGGAATCATAGATTTATGATAGTAAGAATAATTCTTTATTTTTCATAATAATTCATTAAAAAACCTAAAGACTCTAAGTCCTTCCAAAAATTAGGATATGATTTTTCTACTACGTTTGGATTTTCTATTTGAATAAAATCTGAACATAATCCAAATGGAGTAAAAGACATTGCCATTCTATGATCTTGATAAGTTTTAATTCTAATAAAAGAATCAATTTTTTTTTTATAAAAATCTGTTATTTCTAAACAAGAATCCGTAATTTTTGTGATCACTCCAAATTTTAAAAGCTCTTCTTTTAATGCTTTCAATCTATCTGTTTCTTTAATTTTCAATGTTTCTAATCCTTTAAAACTACATTTTATGCCAATAGCCGCACAAGTAATAACTATAGTTTGAGCAAGATCTGGTGTTTTATTTAAATCTAATTCAATAAATTTTGGGTATAAAAAATTCAATTTTTTCTTTAATATTATGATATTTTTATCAAAAATGGTAGAGATTCCAAAATATTTATCATATATATAAGAAATTTTTTTATCACCTTGTAAACTATCATTGCTATATGAACGTAAAATAATATGACTTTTATTTGCAATAGTAGCCATAGAATAATAGTAAGAAGCAGAGCTCCAATCTGATTCAACATAAAAACATTTTTTCCCCTTATTCTTAACTGGATAAATATGGATATTTCTTTTTTTCCAATCAGCTTTGATTCCAGCTAGAGTCAGTAAATCAAAAGTCATTTTTATATAGGGAAGAGATGTAATGTTTCCTTTTAGAAAAATTTTTAAACCCATTTTCAATTGACTAGCTATTAACATAAGAGAACTTATATACTGACTACTAATTTTTGCATTCATATTTATTTCTCCTCCTAATATTTTTTTACCAAAAATTTGTATTGGAGGAAATCCTTCTTTTTCTAAATAATCAATTTTAGACCCTAGCCCTCTTAGAGCTTCTACAAGTATAGAAATAGGTCTTTCTTTCATTCTATCTGATCCTGTTAATATTACTTTTTTTCCTTCTTGTATAGAAAAATAAGAAATTAAAAAACGCATAGCTGTTCCAGCATGATGAATATCTAACATATTAGAAGTACTTAGTAAACTGTTTTTTAATACTTCTGTATCTTCACAATTAGAAAGATTTTCAATATGAATATCATCTTTATAAAGAGCTTTTAAAATTAAAAGACGGTTAGATATACTTTTAGATCCCGTTATAGATACAGTCCCATATAAGGAACTCCTATTTTTATAAATCTTAATGTAAGAAGACATATTTTATTTTAATTTTTTATTTTGATGATGTCTATCATGATCTCTAATTTCCTTTTTTTTTAATTTTCTATAAAAGGATTTTTCCAAATCAATTCCAGTCTGATTTGCTAGACAAACTATAATAAATAATACATCTGATAATTCTTCTCCAAGATCTTCATCTTTTTTACAATTTTTTTTTTTCGATTGTTCTCCATAATTTCTAGCAATAATCCTAGAAACTTCACCTACTTCTTCAGATAAAAGAATTGTGTTAGTTAACACATCAAAATAACGAATTCCATGATTGACTATCCAATTATGAACTAAGTTTTGTAAACTTTTTATTTTCAAAATTTATCGTTTATTTTTATTATTCAAAACAAATTGTACATGATTTATAATAGAATCACGATTAATATTATATTTTTTTAAAAGTTCCATAGGTTTTCCACTTTCTCCAAAAGTATCGTTAACAGCTACTAAACTTTGAATAACAGACTGTTGTTTATTATGAGTAGTCAATACTCTAGCAATACTTTCTCCTAACCCACCCCAATAATTGTGTTCTTCTGCAGTAACAATACATTTTGTTTTATTAATAGACTTTAAAATAGTATTGTTATCTAATGGCTTAATTGTGTGAATATTAATGACTTCACATTCTATACCTTTTTTTTCGTATAAAATTCTAGAGGCTTCTAAAGATTCCCATACCAAATGGCCTGTACTAATAATAGTAACATCTTTCCCCTCCGTTAATACTAATGCTTTTCCTATTTCAAATGTCTTATTTTTATCTGTAAAATTAGCTACAGCAGGACGACCAAAACGTAAATATACTGGCCCTAAGTAATTCGATATAGCTAAAGTAGCTGCATAAGTCTGATTATAATCACAAGTATTAATCACGGTCATTCCGGGTAACATTTTCATCATTCCTATATCTTCCAAACTTTGATGTGTTGCTCCATCTTCTCCTAGAGTTAATCCAGAATGAGAAGCACATATTTTAACATTTTTGTAAGAATATGCAATAGATTGACGTATTTGATCGTAAACACGAGATGTCGCAAAATTAGCAAATGTTCCAGCAAATGGAATGTATTCTCCAATGCTCAATCCAGCTGCTATACCTATCATATTAGCTTCTGCTATTCCTATTTGGAAAAATCTTTCAGGAAATTCTTTAGAAAACTTATCCATAAATAAAGATGTTGTAAGATCGGCACATAATGCTACCACTTTATGATTTGTACTCCCCAAAAAAGTTAAAGCTTCCCCAAAGCCTGCTCTAGTTTCTTTTAGCCCTTTATTTTCATATTGTTTCATAAAAAAAATATATATTATATTGGATAGTCTCCTAAAGGAGTTTCAGGAAGTTGCTCTAAAGCTTTTTTTAATTCATCTTCATTAGGGGCCTTTCCATGCCATGCATTATTTCCAACCATAAAATCTACACCGTACCCCATTTTTGTATATAATATGATTAAAACAGGTTTTCCTTTTCTAGTTTCATTCTTGGCTTTTTTTAAAATATGAATTACTTTTTCAATATTATTTCCTTCTAATTCTTCTATAACTTTCCAATCGAATGACTCAAATTTTTTTTTTAAATTTCCTAGAGGTAATACTTCATCTGTAGTTCCATCTATTTGTTGTCCATTATAATCTATAGTAGCTATATAATTATCAATTTTTCTAGAACCTGCATATAAAACTGCTTCCCAAATTTGTCCTTCATTTAATTCTCCATCTCCATGTAAACTGTAAATAATACTACTATATTCTTTACTAAGTTTTTTTGATAAAGCCGCACCAATGGATACTGACATACCTTGTCCTAAAGAGCCAGAAGAAATTCGTATTCCTGGGAGTCCTTCATGTGCAGTTGGATGTCCTTGTAAACGAGAATGTAACTTCCTAAAAGTAGATAATTCTTTAATTGAAAAAAAGCCAGAACGAGCTAATATACTATAATAAACAGGAGATATATGTCCATTAGATAAGAAAAAAAGATCTTCCCCTTTCCCATTCATATAAAATTTTTTAGAATTATAATGCATGATTTTTTGATATAAAGCAACAAAATATTCTGTACATCCCAAAGATCCACCAGGATGTCCAGATTTAGCGTCATTTACCATCCGTAAAATATCTCTTCTTACTTGAATACACAAATCGTTTAAATAACGTACATTCATTTTTTTCAATTTTTGTTTGTATATTTTTTATATTTTTCAATTTTTTTTACAAAAGTAATAATTAATTATGTAATATTATATAATTATGAGCATTCTAATAAATAGAAAAGCAAGATTTAAATATCATTTTTTAGAATATTATATCGCTGGTATACAATTGTTTGGAACAGAAGTTAAATCAATAAGAGAAAATAAGGCCAATATCATGGATAGTTTTTGTCAAATAAAAAATGGAGAATTATATTCTATCAATATGTATGTGGCTGAATATAAATTTGGAACTACTTGGAATCATTCAAGTAGAAGAGAAAGAAAATTGTTATTGAAAAAACAAGAATTAATAAAATTATATAAAAAATTAAAAAATTCTGGTTTAACTTTAATTCCCATAGAATTATTTTTTAATGATAAAGGATACATAAAAATGAGAATAGTTTTGGCTAAAGGGAAAAAAATATATGATAAACGTGAAGCTTTGCGCAAAAAAGATTTTTTTAGAGAAATCAAACAATCTTTCAAATTTAAAAATCGTGTTTAATTTATTTATTTTTGAAATCAAATATTTATATATTTGTTTAGATTTAAAGAAATTATAGTTTTATGAAAAACGTCAATTTTTTTATTGTTGCTTTATTTGCTTTCTTTTCGTCTGTCTTTTCCCAAGATTCGAAAGAAAAATGGTTTATTCGGATAGGAGCACATGATATTAATTATTATCCTATAAGGTCGCCTTTTAAAGATTTTTTTATGAAAAAAAATAATAATTTTAATCCCGTTATTTCTAGTATAGAACTAGAACATAATATAAAAAAACATATAGGGTTGTATTTAGATGCTTCATTAGGAATGGTAGATAATCCAAGATGGAAAGTGGGAAATAGTTTTTTTATGAAATTTAGTCATGGGGTTCATTTATATATTTTACCTCATTACAAGTTTGATCCTTATTTAAGATTAGGAGGTGGTTATCATAAGTATAATAATTATCTTAACAAAGAGTTGAGAATTTCAGAGACCCAATATTTTAAAACGAATAAAAAGAACTTTTTTCTATTAGATGGAGGTTTAGGTTTAAATTTATGGTTGGTTTCTAATTTTGGAATTAATTTACAAAGCACTTATAATCATGTGTTTGCTAAACAATCCAATGATTTTTTAAATTTTTGGAAACATAATGTAGGATTAATATTTCGTTTTGGAAATTTAAAAATCAATCATGATCATACCAAAATTGTAGCAGAAACAGATCAAGATAATTCTTTTGTTCCTGTTGAAAAAGAAGAAGAAAAAAAAAATAAAATTTGTTGTAAAGAAGACTCAGATGATGATGGAATTTTAGATAAGGAAGATTTATGCCCAAATCAATTTGGATTTAGGAAATTTAAGGGGTGTCCTGATACAGATTTAGATAATATTCCAGATTATGAAGATAAATGTCCTAATAAATTTGGAAAAAAAGAAAATAAAGGATGTCCTGATGTAGTTTTTAGTCCAATTTTATTTTATTTGAGTAAATATTCATTATCTCCTCATTATTTAAGGATTATTAATGAAATTGCTGAAATCATGATAAATAGTCTTCCGGATTATAAATTTTATATAAATGGATACACAGATTCTCATGGAAAATCCCATTTTAATAAAATTTTATCTATAAAAAGAGCAAATTCCGTATTTGAAGCTTTAGTTTCTAGAGGTGTTGATCCTTCTAGGATAGAAGTGAGAGGATTAGGAATAGAAAAGAAAAAAGGACGACGTGTTGAAATCATAATACGAAAGTCATAACAACCAAAAAATAAAAAAGCCTCTTATTTTATTTAAGAGGCTTTTTTATTTTTTGGTTGGATTGTTATGTGTATGAAAAGAAATATATATACTTACTTGATAAAGTATGAAAATAGGAATCAATACTATAATTGTACTTAAAATATCTCCAGGTGTTATAGCAGAAGCTATAACTAACATAATCAAAAAAGCATGTTTTCTGTATTTTTTTAAAAAAATATAAGATATTAATCCCATTTTAGTAAGAAAAAATATAAAAAATGGAAATAAAAAAATAAGACCCATAGAAAACACTGAATGTACAATTAAATAAATATAATCTGATAAATCAAATATGTTTTTTGGTACATTACTTATTATAAAAGAATGTCCAAAATGAATCAAAAATGGACATAATATAAAATAACCGAAAAAAATTCCTGATAAAAATAAAAAAGTAACCATAATCAGTATACATAGAGTATTTTTTTTTTCTTTCTCCGAAAGAGCTGGTTTTATAAATTTCCAAAATTCATAAAAAAGATAAGGAAAAGATAAGATAACTCCTCCTATGAAGCAAGTCCATACATAAATATTAAATTGTCCAAATATTTGTCTATTCTGTATCTCTAAATTTTTAGATAAAAAAGAAACGGATTTAAAATGTTCCCCTAAAAAGGAATTAGCTAATTTATAAAATATACGGTAAGTAATGAAATCTGTTTTTGCTGGGCCAAAAATAATACGATCAAATATTATATTTTTATTATTCATTAAAACAATCATTGCAATGATTATTGCGCAAAAACAATGAATTATATGTTTTCTTAATTCCTCAATATGTTTCCAAAACGGCATTTTATTTTCCTTCATAAAAATTATATTTTATAAAATAATACTTCTTTACAAGATAAATTGTAATTTGTGTGTTAAATTTCATATAAATGAAATGTGGAATTATAGGTCTCCCAAATACAGGAAAATCAACATTTTTTAATCTAATTTCTAATTCTAAAGCTTTATCAAAAAATTTTCCTTTTTGTACTATAGAACCTAATTATGGAATTACAAAAGTTCCAGATGAGAGACTGTATAAACTAAAAACAATCATTAATCCGATGAAAATAATTCCATCTGAAATAAAAATAGTAGATATAGCTGGATTAATTAAAGGATCCCATAGAGGAGAAGGTTTAGGAAATAAATTTTTATCTCATATTCGTGAAATCAATGTAATTATACACATGATACGTTTCTTTCATGAGATAAATATTATTCATGTAGAAGGAAGTATAAATCCTATTAGAGATAAAGAAATTATTGATACGGAATTACAATTAAAAGATTTAGAAACGATAGAAAAAAGATTAGAAAAAGTAACTAAAAAAAATAAAACCAATAAATATACAGATATACTGAAAAAAATTTTTTCTTTTTTAAGAAAAGGGAAAAATATTAGAATGTATCCATTTAAATATGATGAAAAAGAACATATAAAAGATTTACAGTTACTAACTATTAAACCTGTTATTTATGTCTGTAACATAGATGATAAGTTGAATCCTAAAACTAATTTATATATAGAAAAAATGAAAAAAATAGTAGAAACAGAAAATTCTACTTTAATAACTTTATCATTGAAAAAAAATAATCTAGGAATAGATCAAGTACTTAAAAACACTTATAAATTATTAAACTTACAAAGTTTTTTTACGGTAGGAAAACAAGAAATTCGATCTTGGTCAATTCCAAACCCATGCACTGCTTATGAAGCATCTTCAGTTATTCATACAGATTTTAAAAAAAAATTTATTAAAGCAAAAGTTATTCATTATGATGATTTTATAAAATATGAATCTGAAGAAAATGTAAAAAAAGCAGGAAAAGTATTATTAGCAGGAAAAAATTATTTTATTAAAGATGGAGATATTGTTGACTTTCGGTTAAATCAATGAAAAATTGATTTATTATTATTAATTGTTTGTAAAGTTTCAAAAATTAATAATACAGCTTGTTCTACATCTTTTTTATGAACCATTTCTACTGTGGTATGCATATATTTAAGAGGGATAGAAATTAAACCAGATAATACCCCCTTATTGGAATAAGCAAAAGCATCTGTATCTGTTCCTGTATATCTAGATGATACTAAACGTTGAAAATGTATTTTTCTATTTTTGGCAGTAGAAATAATTAATTCTCTAACATTTTTATGTATTGAAGGAGCATATCCAATGACAGGACCTAATCCGCATTTAACATCCCCTTGTATTTTTTTATCAATCATAGGACCATAAGTATCATGAGTTACATCTGTTACAATAACTACATTAGGTTGTATAGTTTTAGATATCATTTTAGCTCCTTTTAATCCCACTTCTTCTTGAACTGAATTTACTATATATAATCCAAATTTTAAATCAATCCCATTTTCTATTATCATTTTTGCTACTTCTGCTATAATAAAACCTCCTATTTTATTATCTAATGCTCTAGATACAAAATAATTGTGATTCATAATAAAAAACTTATCAGGATAAGTTATTATACAACCTACATGAACCCCCATATTCATTGCTTCCGCTTTATTGGAAACCCCAATATCTACAAATATATTATCTATATTTGGAGATTTTTCTTCTGAAGATTTTCTTGTATGAATAGCAGGCCATCCAAATACTCCATGAACTAATCCTTTTTCCGTATGAATAATTACTATTTTTGATGGAGCAATTTGGTGATCGGATCCTCCATTACGAGAGACATATATGATTCCTTCTTCTGTGATATAATTAACGCACCATGATATTTCATCAACATGAGCTTCAATAATTAATTTATATGGAGAATTAGGATTAATAATTCCTACTGCTGTCCCATATAAATCGGTTTGAATTTTTTCTACATAAGAACTAATATGATTGATCCATATTTTTTGTCCTTCACTCTCATCTCCTGTTGGAGAAAATTCATTTAAATATTTTTCAAGAAATTTAATAGAATCACTATTAATTGAATATAAATAATTATTCATTTGTTCTATTTATTTAAAACATTAAACTAATCTTTCTAACTTTCTAAACAAGAATGGATCCTTTAAATATAAATTTAACATTTCCGGTTAAGGTAATATTTTTATATTCATTTTTTGTTTTTGTCAATGTAACCCATAATTTACCTCCAAGAGTTTGAACTAAAATTTCTCCAACTTTTATTTTATTTGTTTCACATGAAGCAATAACAGAGGCAACGACTCCAGTTCCACAAGATAAAGTTTCGTCTTCTACTCCTCTTTCATAAGTACGTACTTGTAGCGTATTATTTTCAAGTATTTTAACAAAATTAACATTGACTCCTTTTTCTAAATAAGGATTTTTAAATCTGATTTTCTTTCCTTCTTTATACACATTTTTTTCTTTTATATCTTCCACAAAAAGAATATGATGTGGAGATCCTGTATTTAAAAAAACGTATTTTGAATGAAGTTTTATTGTGTTTTTATTTACATTAAGTAAATTGATAGAAATTAAATCCTTATTATTATTCCTTATAATAAAACCATCATGATACCCATCTATAGCTCGAAAATGAATTTTATTTTTTTTATATATTCCTAATTGATTAGCAAAAGAAATAGCACATCTTCCCCCATTTCCACACATCGTACTTTCTTTCCCATCTGAATTATAATATTTCATATAAAAATCACTTTTATATTCATCATCATTATCATTTTGAATCAAAACAATTCCATCCGCCCCAATCCCAAAATGTCTATCACACAATTTATTGAATAAAAAAGGATCTTCTATATTTTGTTGTCTAGAATCTATAAGTATAAAATCATTTCCCGTACCTTGATATTTATAAAATTTCAATTCCATAATAACGAAGTTAATATTATTTTTTTGAACTATAAAATTATTAATTTCCATATATTTGTTTGTATTGAATCACTAATTTGAAATTATGAAGAAAATAGTTTTTTATATTGCATTAAGCAGTATTATGAGTTCAATAATAACTATTGCTGCATATAAACAATACGCTAAAGAAGAGTCTTTCCTTTTTCCATATACATCATCTTTAGCAAAAACAAAATGGCCCTCATCAAATTCTTCATCATTGGTTAGTACGACTGGATTTCCAGATTTTACTAGAGTTGTATCAAAAACGATACATACAGTAGTCAATGTTAAAAATTATTCAAAAAAATATAATAATCAATTTGATCCATTTGATTTCTTTTTTGGGTTTCCTGATGATTTTGGAAATAGTAGAGGAAGAAAACCTCAAAAAAATGATATTCCTGGACTTCATGGATCTGGGGTAATCATATCACCTGATGGATATATTGTAACTAATAATCATGTAATAAAAGATGCAGAAAAAATAGAAATTACTTTGAGTGATCAAAGAACTTTTAAAGCTAAATTAATAGGAACAGATTCTAGTACCGATATAGCTTTATTAAAAATTAATGAAAAAAATTTACCTTTCATTTATTTTTCAGATTCTAATAAAGTACAAGTAGGAGAATGGGTCCTAGCGATAGGAAACCCTTTTGATTTAAATTCTACTGTAACAGCTGGTATCATAAGTGCAAAAAATAGAAGTTTGGGAATATTGAGAGGAGAAACACAATCAGCCATTGAATCTTTTTTTCAAACAGATGCAGCTGTCAATCCTGGAAATAGTGGGGGGGCTTTAATCAATACAAATGGAGAATTAATTGGAATTAACACTGCCATTTCTTCAGCTTCAGGAAATTTTATAGGATATAGTTTTGCCGCCCCTTCTAACTTAGTAGCAAAAGTTATACAAGATATAAAAAAATATGGGACCGTACAA
Organism: Blattabacterium cuenoti; assembly: GCF_014251695.1. Taxonomy (NCBI): domain Bacteria; kingdom Pseudomonadati; phylum Bacteroidota; class Flavobacteriia; order Flavobacteriales; family Blattabacteriaceae; genus Blattabacterium; species Blattabacterium cuenoti. The sequence continues at coordinate 255,907 of NZ_CP059195.1, forward strand.
CGTGCATATTTAGGAGTGAAAGGAATGGATCTTTCTAAAACAGAATATTTAAAAGCTTATAATCAAGAAACACATCAAAATATAAAATCACAACAAGGTTTTTTAATAGGAGAAGTTTTTGAAAAAAGTGGAGCGGCAGATGCCGGACTTAAAAAAGGGGATATCATAAAAAGCATAGATGAAAAACCTATACAAAATGTTGCAGATTTGTCATTTATTGTGGGGATCAAATATCCAGGAGATAAAGTAAAAGTAAATATTATACGAAACAGACAGAAAAAAACTTTTAACGTTATTTTAAAAGATTTACAAGGAAGAACCAAAATAAGAACTAAGGAGGAAATCCCCCCATCTGAATTATTAGGAGCAATATTTGAACCGCTTAGTCAAGAATATAAAAGAGATTTTGGAATTGATTATGGTATTAGAATAAGAGAGATAAGAACAGGGAGGTTAAACGCTATAGGATTGGAAGAAGGAGATATTATTTTATCTATTAATGGTAAAAAAATGAAAAAACCTAATGATGTTGATCGAGTTTTAAAAAAATACTCAGGAGATGTTACCATTAAATCTATGAAACAAAATGGACAAGTATACATAGCAGGATTTGAAATAAATTAATGATTTATACATCTATTCCAATAAAAAAATAACGTAATTATTCCATAAATAATGTTAGGAAGCCAAACAGCTAAATAAGAAGGAATATAATCTTTATTAGAATATATTTTCGTAATTTCTATAAAAAAGATATAAAAAAAAGCTAAAGCCATTCCTATAATCATATTATAAGCAATTTCTCCTTTTTTTCTTTTCGTTGATATGGATAATCCCAAAATGGTAAATATTAAAGTAGAAAATGGGGAACTTGTTCTTTGATAATATTCATTTAAATGCATATTCATATTTTTTTTATTTTCTTCTGCATCAATAAATTTTTTCAATTCATGAATATTCATAGTTTCTGCTATATATTCTTCTGGTAAAAGTTGTTCTGGAGTTATAGGAAATTTTTTAATCTTATAATCTCCTATAAAAAAAAAATCATGATTTTTTTTTATTATAGTTTCTTTATAATCAAACAGAATATATATTCTATGTTTTTTAGACCAAAAAATGGTTCTAGATTTTAGAATATATATTAACTTTTTTCCATAAAATTTTTGATAAACACATTCTTTTCCTATATTCTCTTTTTTTGAAAAATTTCGAATAAAAATGTATTCATTTTTTGAAATTTTAGCACTTATTGTTTTATTTTTTTCATATTTATTTTTATATCTTGGACTTAACATATATTGATAATGAAATTGATTTTTTTTTTTGTTAGCCACAGGTAAAAAATAATAATTTATTATTAAAGCTACAATTCCTATTATAATAGCTGATAATAAGTAAGGGATAGTCAATCTTCTAAAACTAATTCCACTTGATAGAATAGCTGTAATTTCTGAATTATGTGTTAATTTAGATGTGAAAAAAATAACAGATAAAAAAACGGAGATAGGAGAAAAAGTATTAATTAACCATATGGACCAAAAAGGGTAATAAAAAATTAAGGCCTCTTTAATTGATCCTTTATTATTTTCTAAACGGTGCATCCGTTGTGATATGTCTATAACCACAGATAGGAATTGTAACGAGATAGTAATAAAGAGAAAAGTTACAATGAAATTTCGAATAATATAACGGTCAATAATTTTCATATTATAAACGTTGTTGTAACAAAGGAATCATCGATTTTTTCCAAGAAATAAATTCATTGTGCATGATATGAATTTTTGCTTCTTTAATAAGATGAAAATAAAAAGAAAGATTATGAATAGAAGCTATTTCTTTTGCTAAATTATCTTTAGATAAAAAAAGATGTCTTACGTAAGATTTACTATACAATTGATCTACATAAGAATTTCCAAATTCATCTAAACAGGAATAATCTTTTTCCCATTTCTTATTTTTTATATTCATAATTCCTTTCCATGTAAATAGCATTCCATGACGTCCGTTTCTTGTAGGAATAACACAATCGAACATGTCTATTCCAAGAGAAATTCCTTCTAAAATATCTACAGGATACCCAACTCCCATTAAATATCTAGGTTTTTCTTTAGGTAATAGGTCTGTTAATAAATCAGTAATACTATGTGTTTGTTCTTTTTCTTCTCCTAAACTTAATCCACCTATGGCATATCCTTCCACATTTAATAATAAGGAGATCTCTTCTGCAGAATATTTTCTTAGATCCTTATAAATGCTTCCTTGTACAATAGGAAAGAAACTTTGTTTGTAATTATATATCTCTGGGTTTTTTTGTAAATAATCGTAACATTTTTTTAACCAACGATGTGTTTTTTTTATAGATTTATTTGCTTCTGTATGAGTACAAGGAAAAGGAGGACAATCGTCAAAAGCCATAATAATGTCGCTACCTATAAAACGTTGAATTTTCATAGATTTTTCAGGATAAAAAAAATGAAAGGATCCATTTATAATAGATTTAAATACAACTCCATTTTCAGTCATTCTATTTAATTTTTTCATAGAAAAAATTTGAAACCCTCCACTATCCGTTAATATAGATTCCTTCCAATTTAAAAAGGAATGAATTCCTCCGGCTTTGTATAATACTTCAATCCCGGGTTGAAAATGTAAATGATAAGTGTTTCCAATAATTATTTTATAATACATTTTATAAAGTTCATGTATTGGAACAGATTTAACATAACCTTTTGAAGCTACAGGCATAAAAAATGGTGTTTCTATTTTTCCATGGTCTGTTTCTAAAATTCCTATTCTCGCTTTGGAAAAGATGTCCGTTTTAATTAAATCAAATTTCATTTTAAAAATTTTAAAATTTAAACGATATATAAAACATATAGTTATAAAACATAATTTCGTTTCATATAAATAAAAAATGAATTTAAAACATCAATACCATCATAAACCAGTTCTTGTTAAAGAAAGTATAGAAAATTTAATTACAGATCAAAACGGTATTTATGTAGACGTCACATTTGGTGGGGGAGGACATTCTTATGCAATTCTAAAAAAATTAAATAAAAAAGCCATTTTGATATCATTGGATCAAGATAAGGAATCCATAAAAAAAAATTTTATTAAAGATAAACGTTTTCATCTATTTCATAATAATTTTATTCACATACGTAATATTTTAAATCGGAGTCATATTGATAAAGTATCAGGAATATTAGTCGATTTAGGAATTTCATCTTTGCAAATAGATAATCCTATAAGAGGCTTTTCTAATAGATTCAATTGTGTTTTAGATATGAGAATGAATCAGGAATCTTTTTATTCTGCGCAAAATGTTCTAAATGAATGTTCAAAACAAGAGTTATTTCATATATTTTATGAATATGGAGAATTTAAAAATGCAAAAAAAATTGCAGAAAAAATATTCAAAAAACGTTCTAAAAAAAACATTTTGACTACTTTGGATTTAATTCATATTTTTTTTATGAAAGGATCTTTCAAAAAAAGAAAAAAATTTCTCGCTAGACTTTTTCAGTCTATACGAATAGAAGTCAATAATGAAATAAATATTTTAAAGGATTTTTTATTAGAATCTTCTAGAATTCTCTTACCAGGAGGAAGAATAGCTGTTATTTCATATCATTCTGTAGAAGATAGAATCATTAAATATTTTTTTAAAAGGGGAATTATAGTGAATAAAATTCATTTTAAAACTCTCCCATTCAAAATGATACATAAAAAGGTAATTAAACCTAGTTTTCAAGAAATCGTAAATAATCCACGATCTAGAAGTGCAAGATTAAGAATAGCAGAAAAGACTTAAAAATAATAATATAATAAAATGAAAACAAATATACAAGATATCCTGAAAGGAAAATTTTTAGTTAAAGAAGATGCTTATCGTAGTTGGTATTTTATTGTTTTTATAACTGTCTTATCTTTAATGAGTATTACCAGTTCACATATAATGGATCGAAAAATTCGGGAAATTACTAAAATTAGTGAAGAAATAAAGGAATTAAAATCTGAATATGCAGATATACATAGTAAATGTATGAAAATGCAATTAGCCTCTTTTATAAGAAAAAAATTAATTAATGGATTAAAACATTTAAAATCTCCTCCATACGAATTAGTCATAGAATACAAAAAAAACACGGGGAGAACACAAGATAATAAATAATGAAACAAAAAAGATATATTTTATTATACAAATCCTATTTAATTGGTTTTTTATTCATATTTATTGCAGCATTAATTATTTTCAATTTATTCTATATTCAAAATTATTCAGAAGGATATAAAAAATATGTTCTAAAAAAAACAATTAGAACCAATTTAATTAAGGCTAAACGTGGAAATATTTATGCGTCAGATAGTAGTCTTTTAGCCATGTCTGTCATAAGATATGATATTCACATTGATTTTAGATCTATATCTGAAAAATTATTTAAAGAAAATATTTATTCTTTATGTAATTCTTTAGAAACTTTATTTAAAAAACAAAAATTTTTTTTCTATAAAAAGTTTCAATACGAAAAAAAAAGGGGAAATAGATATTTTTTGTTAGCAAAAAATTTAGATTATCCACATTTTAAAAAATTACGAAATTTTCCCATTTTCAATAAGGGACAAATACGAGGCGGTTTTATCGTAGAAAAAAAAATATGTAGAATTCATACATTGGAAAACATTGGAAAACGAACATTAGGATATGATGATCATAGAGGAAAAGCAGGATTAGAAGGGGCTTTTAGCAAATATTTAAAAGGAAAAGATGGAAAAAGATTAGAACAACGTATTAGTTTTAAAATATGGAAACCGTTAAAATCAGAAAATGAGATTTATCCAGAAGATGGAAAAGACGTTTATTCCACTATAGATATATATTTACAAGATATAGCTTATCATGCCTTACTTCAAGAATTATCCATTTCTCAAGCAGATCATGGATGTGTGATTTTGATGGATGTAAAAAGTGGAGAAATTCCTGCTATGATTAATCTGGAAAAAACAAAAAAAAATACTTATGAAGATTTAAGAAATTTTGCAGTATGGGAAGGAAGTGAACCTGGTTCCACTTTTAAAACTATGTCTATTCTTGCGGCTTTAGAAGATAAAAAAATAGATATGGATATGATTGTCAATACTAAAGGAGGAGTCATGAAATTAAAAGGAAAAAAGATACGGGATAGTCATTATAATGGATATGTTGAAATAAACCCTAAGCAAATTTTAGAATTATCTTCAAACGTGGGCATAGCAAAAATTATTTATGAAAATTATAAAGAAAATCCGGATAAATTTATAAAACACTTATGTAAATGGAAATTGGATAGAAAAATAGGAATAGATATTCCGGGGGAAAGCATGCCTTTTATTCCAAAACCTGGAACAAAAAATTGGAGTAGTATCACCTTGCCATGGATGACTTTTGGATATAACATTACACTAACTCCTTTACAAATACTAACTTTTTACAATGCTATTGCAAACCAGGGAAAAATGATTAAACCTCTATTCATAAGAGAAATAAAACATCATGGAAAAATTATTAAAAAATATACGAACCCTATCGTAATGAATCCTTATATAGCCAAAAAATCTTCTTTAATTAAAATTCAAAATATGTTAGAAGGAGTCGTAAAAAATGGAACTGCTAAAAAATATTATAATACAGAATACCCTTATGCTGGAAAAACGGGAACAACACAATTAAATTATTGGATAAAAGGAAAACCATTATATTATAATAGTTCTTTTGTAGGATATTTTCCAGCTAAAAATCCAAAATATTCTTGTATTGTAGTCATTTCAAAACCAGAAAAAGGATACTACGGAATTGAGGTAGCTGTTCCTGTATTTAACCGAATCGCTAAATCTATTTATCCTAGAATTGGAAGAAAAATATTAAATAAAAAAAATAAAATAAATTTACTAAATAAAATTATAGAATCAAAAATTTTTTTTCTTAATCAAAGAATAATGCCTAATGTAGTATCTATTCCTGGAAAAGAAATCATACCTATATTAGAAAATAAAGGATTTCACATACAATATGAAGGAATAGGAAAAGTGATGACTCAATCTATTCAACCGGGAAAAAAATTGAAAAAAAATCAAATTATATTTTTAAAATTAGAAGAATGAAAAAACTATTAAAAGATGTTATAAAAAAAGTACACGTGTTAAAAATAATAGGAAAAAATACTTCTAAGTTTATCGAAGGAATTTCTATAGATTCAAGAATAGTAAAACAAAATATGATTTTTGTAGCCAGAAAAGGAAAAAAAACAGATGGGCACCAATTTATTATAGAAGCTATCCAAAAAGGCGCTAATACTATAATTTGTGAAAAAAGTTTTTTTCACAATCATAAACATATCACTTATATATTGGTTCCAGATTCTATGGAAGCTTTAGGGATTATATCATCTAATTTTTATGATCATCCTACAAAAAAAATTAAATTAATAGGAATTACCGGAACAAATGGAAAAACATCTATAGCTACGATCCTTCATCAGTTATTTTATAAAATGGGAGAAAAAAATATTCTTATTTCTACTATAGGTATAAAAATATTATCTATTAAATATCCTACTACACATACAACTCCAAATATCATTGAAATTAATAAATATTTAAATATTTCAATACAAAAAGGCTGTAAATATGCTTTTATGGAAGTAAGTTCACATGGGATTCATCAAAAAAGAATATCAGGATTATTATTTCAAGGAGGAGTTTTTACGAATATTACACATGATCATTTAGATTATCATAGATCTTTTAATCATTATTTATTTGCTAAAAGACTTTTTTTTGAAAATTTATCTAAAAAAGCTTTCGCATTAATTAATTCCGATGATGAAAATTCGTATAAAATAATCCAAAAAATTTCAGCTAAAACCTATTTATATGGTTTAAAAAAAAATGCAAATTTTCAAATTAAAATTTTGAAAGAAAATATTAATGGAAATTTATTATTAATTGATGGTCATCAAATTTTTACCCATTTGATAGGAAGATTTAATATTTATAATCTATTAGCTAGTTATGCTACAGCTATTTTATTAGGGGTCAATAAAAATGACATTTTGAAAAAAATAAAATATATTAAACCCATAAAAGGGCGTTTTGAGCAATTTATATCAAATTCCGGGATTCATATTATTGTAGATTATGCCCATAATCCAGATGGATTAAAATCTATTTTAAATACTATTAAAATAATAAAAAAAAACAATGAAAAATTAATTTGTGTCATAGGTTGTGGAGGAAACAGGGATATAAAAAAACGTTCTTTAATGGGTAAAATTGTTTATGAAAGATGTGATGTGTCGATTTTTACATCCGATAATCCTAGATATGAGGATATGAATAAAATATTGAATGATATGAAAAATTTTAAATCATATCTAAAAAAAAAATCTATTTTAACCTTTGTAAGACGATATGAAGCTATTAAAACTGCAATTCAAATTTCCAAAAAAGAAGATATTATTCTAATAGCTGGAAAAGGACATGAAACGTATCAAGAAATTAAAGGAATACGTTATTCTTTTAATGATATGAAAATTGCTAAAAATTTATTAAAAACTTACGATAAGTAAGATGATTAATTATTTTAAATACTTAATTTTTATCTTTTTTTCTATAAATATAAATTCTGTTTTTTACAGAGCTATTATAGCTTTTTTTTTATCGTTTAGTATAGCTTTTATTTTGTATCAAAAAATTATATATTGGAATCAAAAAAATAGTATTATAGGAGAAAAAATACGAGATCTTGGACTTTTTGGTCAAAAAAAAAAAGAAGGAATTCCTACTATGGGAGGTCTTGTTATTATATTTTCTACGTTAATTCCTACAATATTTTTTTCTACATTGAATAATGTATATGTATTAATGTTGATAATGACTACATTGTATATGGGGTCTATTGGATTTATAGATGATTATATTAAAATTAAACATAATAAAAAAGGACTTAGTATTATGGGTAAAATATTAAGTCAAATTTTATTAGGAATTTTAATTGGAATTACTATGTATTTTAACACAAACATTTCTATTCAAAAACAAAAAATAAAATCAAAAAATTTACACTTTTTGAAAGAAAAAGAAGATGGATTTAATACCTCTATTCCCTTTTTTTATTCCATATATCATAATAATAAATTTAACTACGCTTCTCTTTTGAGTTGGTGTAATAAAGAATGGAAAAAATATACATGGATTGTTTTCATTCCTATTGTTATTATAATTATTACGTTTTTCTCCAATGGAGCTAATTTAACTGATGGAATAGACGGATTAACAGCTGGAATTTCTTCTATCATTTTTTCTACCTTATCTTTATTATCTATAATTTCCAGTAATAAAACATATTCCTCTTATTTTCATTTTATATATATTCCACATATAGAAGAAATAATCATTTTTTCTTTTTCTTTTTTAGGGACTTTAATAAGTTTTCTTTGGTATAATACTTATCCAGCTCAAATTTTTATGGGGGACACTGGAAGTTTAACTATAGGAGGAGTTATTGCAACATTAGCCATTATCAATAGAAAAGAATGTATATTACCTATTTTGTGTGGAATTTTTTTTATAGAAAATATTTCTGTTATCATACAAGTATTGTATTTTAAATATACTAAAAAAAAATATGGCATAGGAAAAAGAATTTTTCTCATGGCTCCTTTACATCATCATTTTCAAAAATTAGGGTATCATGAAAATAAGATTTTTAATCGTTTTATTATTATACAAATAATACTCTCTATGTTAGTGTTTATTTTATTAATTATATAAAAAAAATAAAACCAAGTCATGAAAAAAAAATTTATAGTTGTATTAGGTGGAGGAGAAAGCGGGGTAGGAGCAGCTTTATTAGCTAAAAAAAATGGATTAAAAATATTTTTATCGGATTGTGGAATTATTCTAAGTAAATACAAAAAAATATTAATAAAAAATAGAATTCCTTTTGAAGAAAAAGGACATACAGAAAATATAATCATTCAAAACGCTATTAAAGTGATAAAAAGTCCTGGAATTTCGAGTAATAATCCTTTAATAAAAAAAATTAATTTTTTGGGAATTCCTATACAATCTGAATTAGAATTCGGAAAAAGTTATCTTAATAATTCTTATGTTATCGGAATTACAGGAAGTAATGGGAAAACAACAACCTCTTCTATTATTTATAATATACTTAAAAAAAAAGGAATAAATGTAGGAATAGCAGGAAATATTGGACATAGTTTTTCTAAAGATGTTATAAAAAAAAAGATGTTTACATATTAGAAATGAGTAGTTTTCAATTAGATGATTGTTTCAATTTTCGTTCAAATATTGCAGTATTATTAAATATAACAAGAGATCATTTAAATAGATATGATAATATAGAGAATTACATTGATTCCAAATTTAGAATAGCAATTTTTCAAAAAAAAGAAGATATTTTCATTTATAATCATGATGATCCTATTATAAGATATGGTTTAAAAAAATATCCTATTGTATCTCATTGTATTCCTTTTTCTATAAAGGAAGAATTACATATAGGCGCTTATATAAAAAATAACAAAATATTTATTCGAAACAAAAAAAATAAAGAGATAGATTTTTTAAATGTAAAAGATATTCCTTTAATAGGAGATCATAATCTATATAATATTATGTCTTCATTAATTGTATCCGAAATATTAAACGTAAAAAAAGAATCAATAATTTCCATTCTATTAAAATTGAAATCTATAGAACATCGTATGGAAAAAATTATGAATATAAATGGAGTGCAATTCATTAATGATTCTAAAGCCACTAATGTAAATGCAGTTTTTTATGCATTAAAAAGTATGAATGCCCCTATTATATGGATAGCAGGAGGAGAAGATAAAGGAAATAATTATGGAGAATTAATTCCTTTAGTTAAAAAAAAAGTAAAAGCTATAATTTGCTTAGGAAAAACAAATGAAAAAATTATAAATTTTTTTAAAAATATCATTGATATTATTTTGGAAACAAAAAATATTAGAAAAGCTGTTTACATGGCTTATGTATTATCTTCTCATGGAGATAATATTTTATTATCTCCCGCTTGTTCTAGTTTTGATCTGTTTAAAGATTATAAGGAAAGAGGAAATAAATTTAAACAAGAAGTAAGAAAACTGATTTATGAAAATTTCTGAAAAAATAGATTTTTTTTTAAATAGATATATAAAAGGCGATAGATATTTATGGGCTTTTATATCTTTGTTAGCTATTTTTTCCTTTTTACCAGTTTATTCTGCTAGTACAAACCTAGTGACTACATATGGAGGGACAAATACAGTTTTTAGTTATTTATTAAAACATGCTATTTTTTTATTAGTTGGATTTTGTATCCTTTTTTTTACTCAATTTATAGACTATAAATATTTTTATCGAATGTCTATTCTTTCCATGCCTATAATATTCATTTTATTAATTTTTACAATGAATCAAAGGAAAGAATTAGATGGAGTAAATGCTTCTCGTTGGTTACATATTCCTATTATAAATATATCTTTTCAAACTTCCAGTATCGCGGGTTTAGTTCTTTTCATTTATTGTTCCAGATATTTAGCTAAAAAAGCTAAAAAAAAGAAAGAAAAAATAAATTTTATAAATTCTTTTTTTCCCTTGTTGTTTCCAATATTTTTTATCATTGGATTGATTTTTCCTGCTAATGGCTCGACGGCTAGTATTGTTTTTATATCCGTTTTAATTCTACTTTTTATAGGTGGATATCCATTCACAAGTGTTATAGGAGTTCTTTTAATGGGCATTTTATTTGCGGGAATATATATTTACTCTGTAATAAAATGGGGAACCCCTATTCATAGGGTTTATACATGGAAAAGTCGTATAGAAAAATTTTTTGATCATGAATCTGAAGAAAATTATCAAATGAAACAATCGAAAACGGCTATCGTTTTAGGAAATAAATTTGGTCGTGGGCCTGGAAAAAGTGTTTTAAAGGCGTTCCTCCCTCAATCTTCTTCAGATTTTATATATGCTATTATAATAGAAGAATATGGATCTATTGGGGGTGTTATCCTTTTATTTATTTATATACTAATTTTAATAAGAATTATGATAATAGCTACAAAAGTGCAAAATTATTTTTGTTCTTTGTTGGTAATTTCTGTAGGGTACCCTATTATAAATCAAGCACTTATAAATATGGGAATTGCTGTTGGTTTATTTCCAGTAACAGGACAAACTTTGCCATTGATTAGTGCTGGAGGGACTTCTATGTGGGTTACTTTTTTTAGTTTTGGCATTATATTAAGTATCAGCCGAATGATATATAAAAATTCAACTGAATCTACAGAAATGATAACTTATCATGAACCATAATATTTCACCTAGAATAATTATTGGAAGTGGAGGAACTGGAGGTCATATCTATCCTGGAATCGCTATTGCTAATGAACTAAAAAAAAGAATTCCAAAAACAGACATTTTATTTATTGGATCTAATAATCATATGGAAATACAAGAAATTCCAAGATTTGGATATTCTATGGAAAAGATTTGTCTTTCAGGTGGAAAAGATAAATTTTTTTCTATATCAGGTTTTATTTTATCTATACAACTAATATATAGCTTTTTTTTAGCAAATAAAATTATTCAAAAATTTTCTCCAGATATAGTTATTGGAACAGGTGGATTTGTAAGTTTTCCTACCTTATATGCTGCAAAAAAAAATAAAATACCTATTTTAATTCAAGAACAGAATTCTTTTCCTGGATTGACTAATAGAATATTTTCTCGTTACGCAAATAAAATATGCATTGGTTATGATAAAGCAAAAAAATATTTTCCAAAAGAAAAAACGATCATCACTGGAAATCCAGTCAGATCTGAAATATTACAATTACCCAGTAAAAAAAAAGCTTGTATGAATTTAGGATTACAAGTTACAAAACCTATTATTTTGTCTATAGGAGGGAGTCAAGGATCTAATAGTATGAATAACGCTTGGAGAAAAGGATTAAAAAAGATAATAGAATTGGATATGCAACTTATTTGGCAAGTAGGAAAATTAGATCTTCATAAGATTAAAAAAAATAAAATGTCTCATCATTCGAATATCATTTTTATGGAATTTATTGAAAATATACCGATATGTTATGCTGCGGCAGATATCATTGTATCTAGAGCTGGAGCTTTAACTATATCAGAAATATGTTTAATAGGAAAACCATATATATTAATTCCTTTTCCTTGGTCTTCAAATGATCACCAAAATAAAAATGCTAAAATATTAGAAGAAAAAGAAGCAGCTTTAATTATAAAAAATGAGGAAGTAGAGCAAAAATTAGTTAATTCTGTTATACAATTAGTGAATAATTCTATAATGAAAAAAAAAATGAGTAAAAATATATTAGAATTAGGAAAACCTAAAGCAACAAACGATGTTGTAAACGAGATTTTACAAATTATTTTATGAACTTAAACCAAATTGATTTTTTTTATTTTATAGGAATAGGAGGAATGGGGATGAGTTCTCTCGCTAGATACTTCCATTCTATAGGGAAAACTGTTTATGGTCATGATCGAAATGAAACCTTTTTAACAAAAAAATTAGAAAAAGAAGGGATATCCATCAATTATCATGATACTATCGAATTTTTGCCAAAATGGGTGTTATCTAAACAATGTTTAATTGTGTACACTCCAGCCATTCCTAGTCATCATAAACAATGGATATATTTAAAAAAATATGGGAAAAATATAAAAAAACGTTCTCAAGTATTATCTTTAATTATAGAAAATGATATTTGTATAGCTATAGGAGGAACACATGGAAAAACAACTACTTGTATTTTGTTAGGACACATTTTATATAGTATAGGAATGAATATTACTGCTTTTTTAGGAGGAATTTCTGAAAATTATCAATCGAATTTAATATTGAATAATGTATTGAATGGAAAAAAAATTTTTTTAGTAGAAGCAGACGAATTTGACCATTCTTTTTTATATTTATCTCCTAATATAGCATGTATAACGTCTTTTGATCAAGATCATGTAGACACTTATCCAAGAAAAGATGCCTTAAAAAAGGCTTATATAACTTTTTCAAATAGAGTAAAAAAACCATATAAAAAAATATTTCTTTGCCAAGAAGAATCTTTTCAATCAAATAACGCTATATATTTTTCTGTGTTAAAAAAAGAAAATTATTATTCCAATCATCTTTATGTAAAAGAAAATAAATGGTATTTTGATTTTCATACTCCTACAGAAATATGGAAATCTTTACCTTTACCTATTCCAGGTCAACATAATTTAAAAAATGTGACTGCAGCATTAGCTATATCTGATTATCTAAAAATTCCTAAGGAAGAAATCAGAAAAGCTTTATTTCTATTTAAAGGGATTAAAAGAAGATATTCCATTCACTATCAATCTTCAAAAAAAATATATATAGATGATTACGCACATCATCCTACAGAAATTAACGCTTTTATCAGTACTGTTAGAATATGTTTTCCAAATAAAAAAATATTGGGTATTTTTCAACCTCATTTATTTAGTAGAACTAAATTTTTTGAAAAATCTTTTGCAAAAAGTTTAGAACATCTTGATATTTTAATTTTATTGGATATTTATCCAGCTAGAGAATTTCCTATAAATGGGATTAATTCTAATAATTTATTAAAAAAGATACAAATGAGTTCTAAAGAAATATCTACTATGTCCAAAGTTTTAAAAAAAATTGAAAAAAAACATTTTGATATTATTTTGACAATGGGAGCTGGGGATATAGAGACCTTAATTATTCCTATAAAAGAATGGTTGTATAAACGATATGGAGAAATAAATGAAAAATAATAAAACATTCTTTATCATTATTTTATTATTATATATGATTTGTATGATTTCACTTTTTTATTTTTCTCAAAAAACACATCGAAACAGAACTCTAAAAAAATTTAATATTGTTATTGATTCCTTATTTAAAAATCATTTTGTAAATGATAAAATTATTAAAAATATTCTATTTTCTAAAACAGAAAAAATTGAAAAAAAAATCGGTCAATTATGTATATTGAAAATGGAAAAAAAATTAAATAATTATCCTTTTATAAAAAGATCTGAAGTATTTCTTAGTGTAGATGGGACTATGAATATTAAAATTTGGCAAAAAGAACCCGTTTTAAGAATAAAAAATGGAAATAAAGAATATTATCTTACTAAAGATGCGGAAAATTTAGAACTTTCTTCTTTTTTTTCATCAAAAGTCATTTTAGCAAAAGGCCCTTTTTCAAAAAAGGAACAAAAATGTTTAACAAATTTAGTTAAATTCATAAACTCCGATAAATTATTAAAAAACCAAATTATTAGCATAAAAAAAAATAATAAAAATTCATTTGTTTTAATTCCAAAAATAGGGAATCATCATATTATATTAGGAAATATAAAGGATTTTAAAAAAAAATTGAATAAATTAAAAGCATTTTATAAGCAGTACCTAAATAAAATAGATATAAATCGATATAAAAGTATCGATTTACAATATAAAGACCAAATAGTCGCAAAAAAAAGATAAGTCTATGGAATATCAAGAGATAGCTATAGGTCTTGATGTGGGAACCACGAAGATTGTAGCTATGGTGGGAAGGAGAAATGAATATAATAAAATTGAGATCTTAGGCATAGGTAAATCTAAAAGTATAGGTGTGCATAGAGGGGTTGTTAATAATATAACTCAAACAATTGAAGCTATTCGTGAAGCAGTATCTGAAGCCGAACATAGTTCGGGATTAAAAATAAAAGAAGTTATTGTTGGAATAGCAGGACAACATATTAGAAGTCTACAACATAATGATTATATTACTAGATTGGATTTTGAAAATGTCATCAGTCAGAAAGACATACAAAAATTAATAGATCAAGTTCATAAACTTATTATGCAACCAGGAGAAGAAATCATTCATGTTCTTCCACAAGAATATAAAGTTGATAGTCAAGCAGAAATAGGAGAACCGATAGGAATGTATGGAAGTCGTTTAGAAGCTAATTTTCACGTTGTAGTGGGACAAATATCTTCTATACGAAATATTGGGAGATGTGTAAAAGCTGCAGGCTTGAATTTAGCTGGAATGACCTTAGAACCTTTAGCTTCAGCTGAAGCTGTATTAAGCACCGAAGAAAGAGAAGCTGGCGTTGCATTAGTGGATATAGGAGGAGGAACGACGGACATTGCTATATTTAAAGATAATATTATCCGTCATACTGCCGTAATCCCTTTTGGAGGAAATGTCATTACTGAAAATATAAAAACAGATTGTTTGATTATTGAACGCCAAGCAGAATTACTCAAAATAAAATTTGGATCGGCATGGCCAGGAGAAAATAAGGAAACAGAAATTGTTTGTATTCCTGGATTAAGAGGTCGTGATCCTAAAGAAATTTCTTTAAAACACCTTTCACAAATTATTCATATACGAGTATGTGAAATTTTGGAACAAGTAAATATAGAAATAAAAAATTATGGAAATGAAGAACAAAAGAAAAGACTTATTGCTGGATTAGTCATGACAGGTGGAGGTTCTCAGCTTCAACATATTCGTCCATTAACAGAATATGTAACTGGGATGGACGTTCGTATAGGTTATTCCAATGAACACATTGCAGGAGGAGAAAACGGTATTATAAGTAATCCAGAATATGCTACGTCTATAGGATTAGTAATTAAAGGACTTGGGGATAAAAAAAAATATCTTTGTAACACTGCGGATACGGGACATAAACATGATGAAAATTCTGAATTTATTTCTACAAAATATTATAATAAAAATCGTAGATTAAATTATGAGGAAGATCATAAAAAGAAAAAAAATAAAACAAAATCTTTTCTTGAAATTTGGGCAGATAAGTTCCGTAAAATATTGAATGATACAGAATAATAAACCATGAAATGAAAAAAGAAGATTTTATACAAAAAAAAGAAAACGCTCAATTGGAATTTCCAAAAAATCGTTCAGCTTCTATAAAAGTAATTGGAGTGGGAGGAGGAGGAAGTAATGCTTTAAGTCATATGTTTGAACAAGGAATTACAGGTGTTGATTTTATAGCATGTAATACGGATGCACAAGCATTAAATAATAATCCAGTTCCTATAAAAATTCAATTAGGAGCTTCGATTACAGAAGGGCTTGGTGCTGGAGCCGATCCAGAAGTTGGAGAAAAGGCTGCATTAGAAAGTTTAGAGGAAATAAAAAGTATTTTAGATTCTAACACAAAAATGACCTTTATTACAGCAGGAATGGGAGGTGGAACGGGAACTGGGGCCGCTCCAATTATTGCAGGGATTTCTAAAGAAAAAGGAATTCTTACTGTAGGAATCGTTACGATTCCATTTCATTTTGAAGGAAAAATGAGATTAGAACAAGCTCAAAAAGGAATAGAAGCATTAAGAAAAAATGTGGATTCTCTCATTGTGATTAATAATGATAAATTGAGAGAATTATATGGAAATTTAGGATTTAAAGCAGGCTTTTCAAAGGCAGATGAAGTTTTAACTACTGCAGCTAAAGGTATTGCTGAAGTCATCACTCATCATTATAAACAAAATATAGATTTAAGAGATACAAGAACCGTTTTAAAAGAAAGTGGAACCGCTGTTATGGGTTCTGCTATTGCTGTTGGAGAAAATAGAGCCAAGGAAGCTGTTGTACAGGCTTTAGATTCTCCATTATTAAATGATAATAAGATTACGGGAGCTAAAAATGTTCTTCTTCTTATTGTTTCAGGGAAAATAGAAATTACTATAGACGAAATAGGAATTATCAGTGATTATATACAAGCTGAGGCAGGGAACAACGCTAATATTATTATGGGACTAGGAGAAGACGAAAGTTTTGAAGAAAGTATTTCAGTTACTATAGTGGCTACGGGGTTTCCTACGGAAATACAACGGGCTATTAATCACGAAGAAAAAAAAATATTTCATAGGTTAGAAGAACCTTATGAACAAAGATTAAACAAAATGGAGGAAATCCATTCTTATTCTAAACGGATTGATCCTTTTTTTTCAAAAACTTATTCACAATCAAATCATTTAGAAAAATTTTGTTATAAAAATAAAAAAGATGATGTTTTATCGAAAAAAAAACAAAATATTTTTGATCAGTCTATCAATTCAAATTTTTTTACAGAAAAAAAACATAAAAAATATATGCTAGAAGATAATTTTGATCTTCCTATTTCATACAATGAAAAATTATTCAAAAATAGTTTTCGTAAAAAAGAAAATAATACAAATTAAGAGTTCAATTGATGTTTCCTAATATCCCCAAAGGAACCAGAGATTTTTCATCCATTGAGATGAGAAAACGAAATTTTTTAATTCAAACGATTCGAAAACAATTTGAACTTTTTGGTTTTGTTTCTATAGAAACTCCCTCTATTGAAAATATTTCTACTCTTATTGGAAAATATGGAGAAGAAGGAGATTCCTTAATTTTTAAATTGCTACATTCAGGTGATTTTTTAAAAAATAGAATTTTAAATTTTTTAAAAAAAATCAATCATGATGAAAAAACGGATGAAAAAACGGTTATAAAATATATTACTGAATATATGTCTAATAAAGCTCTTAGATATGATTTAACGGTTCCTTTTGTTCGTTATGTAGTGATGCATAAAAATAAAATCGTTTTTCCTTTTAAAAGATACCAAATACAACCTGTATGGCGTGCAGATAAACCTCAAAAAGGAAGATGGAGAGAATTTTATCAATGTGATGCGGATATGATATCATTCTCTTGGTCTTTATGGGAAGAAATAGAATTAATTCAACTTTGTGACGAAATTTTTACCAAATTAAATTTTCCTATCGTTATCTATATTAATCATAGAGATATATTAGTAGGATTATTTGAAATGGCTGGAATAGAAAATAATTTATGGAACGATTTTACTATATCTTTAGATAAATGGAATAAAATTGGACGAAATTTAGTCAAAAAAGAAATGCTTGACAAAGGAATTTCATCTTTATCATTTGATAAAGTGGCATGTTTTTTTGATATGACAGAAAATTTCTGCAATAAAAAAAAACATTTAACTATAGCCTTACAAAATTCTGAAAAAGGAAAAAAAGGAATACGAGATTTAAGTTTTATTTATAAGAATATAAATAATATTTCTTTACAAAAGACAAAATTGGAATGGAATCTTTCTTTAGCCAGAGGAATGAATTATTATACAGGTACAATATTCGAAATTGTTCCATTAAACAATCGGAGTTTTATTTCTATTGGAGGAGGAGGTAGGTATGATAAATTAGCTAATTTATTTGGAATGAACAATATTTATGGAGTAGGAATTTCTTTAGGTTTGGATAGAATTTATTTAGCAATGGAGCAAGAAAATTTATTTCAAACTATTTCTAGTTCCCCTTTAAAAGTTTTGTTTATTCATTTCGGAAATGAAGAAGTTTTATATGCATACAAAATAATAAAATTTTTTAGAAAGGAAGGAATTTCTGCTCAATTATATCCTAATGCGGAGAAAATAAGAAAACAATTTAGATATGCGAATGATAATAATATTCCATTTGTTATTAGTATAGGAAAAAATGAAA
Source organism: Blattabacterium cuenoti (assembly GCF_014251695.1). NCBI lineage: Bacteria > Pseudomonadati > Bacteroidota > Flavobacteriia > Flavobacteriales > Blattabacteriaceae > Blattabacterium > Blattabacterium cuenoti. Next base: position 274,538 of record NZ_CP059195.1, read on the forward strand.
TCAATCAAAATAAAATCAAGATGAAAGATCTTCAAAAAAAAACAGAAAAAGAATATGATAACATAGACGAGGTTATGAATCAATTAACGAAAAAATTATGATACAATTTTATTTAGGGCTTTTTTCTTCCAAATAATAAATCCAACTACAGCCAGGATGACAAGAATGATAAATAAAATCCCCGTCAATACAAAACCCTTAAAAAAATAAATAGGGACGGAAATTCCGTTTCCCACTATCCAAAATATCCAATTTTCTACTTTTTTCATGGCCATTTGATACATACCAGAAAAATAAATCCCCGTTGTCAGTATATCCATCCAATCAAAATTAGATTGCAGTTTTCCATAAAAAAAATAAACGATCATACTGAAAATACAAGTGAATATAAATAAAATAGAGGTATAAAAATAATCTTTTTTATTGCAAAAAGTAATAGGTATTTTTCGATCTTTTTCCTTTTTATATCTCCATGCATACCATCCATAAAAACTCATCAATGTGTAATACAAATTAAGAATAAAATTTCCATAAAGAGAACTCTTAAAAGTTAAATAACTATATATAATAGTGCTAATTATTCCTATTGGATATCCCCATGCATTATTTTTTTGAACAAAAAAAACACTAAATATTGTAAATGATACAGCCGTAATTTCCAAAATTATGTAAAAAAAACTATTATGATAATAGGGGGATAAAAGGAGATCTATCCAATCATTCATCATATTCATTTATTTATCATCTATAATGTAAACTAAGTAATGTTCTTCTATTTTTCTATAGAAAGCATAAAATCGCTTACTATAGTATTTTTTAAGTATCCAGCATGATACATAAGAATCCTTTTGAATACAAAAAGGAGAAACTTTATAATGATCTAAAAAACTGTAAAAAATTCCTCCTTCTAGTTTATATAAACTTTCTTTAATTCCCCATATAATATGCAAATAATCTTCTTCATAATTTTTAGGAATAAAAATAGATTCATCATCCCTAATAAATTTTTTCTTTATTCTTATTATTTTCTTGTCTTTTCGTAATTTTTCTATATCAATTCCTATATGATAAGAACTTATAGCTATGGCTATTTTTTCAAAAGAATGACTTAAAGAAATATATTTTCCTTCAGGAAAAAGAAAAGGTTTTCTTTTTTCATTATAAAAAATATTTATTTTTATGCCTATATATTTCAAAACATAACGAATACTTAAAAATTCTATTTTTCGTTTTTCTGATAATGATAAAAAAAATACCTTCTCTTTATCTGATAGAAAAAGTTTTCTTAAAAACATAGTTTCTAAAAAATGTTTCCATCTAAAAACTATGATAATCGTATGAAAGGGACGAAATTTATAGGTATAGAAATTCATTATATTTTTATAATATATTTAAATCTAGCCATTTTTTTGTACTATTGTGAATATTATATATGATGTATGTATGAAAAAAAAAATTGAAAAAGCGTTAGAAAATGTTATTATAATTGATAATAAAAATATTATTGAATCTGGTTGGGTCAGAAAGATAGATTTCATAAATAATGAAATAAAAATATATTTGAGTTTATCCAATCCATCTATGCATATAAGAAACAAACTTATAAAAGATATTACACATTCTATAAAAAATAAAAATATTTTAGAGACAATACATATAAAAATAGAAATCAAATCAGATACAAAAATAAAACCTGAAATAAAAAATATAATTGCTATAGCTTCTGGAAAAGGAGGAGTAGGAAAATCTACAATAGCTACAAATATTGCTGTTTCTTTAGTTCAAATGGGGTTTCATGTTGGATTATTGGATGCGGATATTTATGGTCCTTCTATTCCATTAATGTTTAATCTTGAAGAAGATTCCGTAAATTTACAACAAAAAAATGGAATTATGAATCCTATTATGAGTTATGGGGTAAAAATTCTATCTATAGGTTTTTTTTCAAAATATGGAGAGGCTATTGTTTGGAGAGGCCCCATGGTAACCAAAGTTTTGAGACAATTTATGCATGAAACTAATTGGGGAAAATTAGATTTCTTAATTGTAGATTTACCACCAGGAACAGGGGATATTCATTTATCTCTTTTGCAAGAGATTCCATTAAAAGGGATTGTTATAGTAAGTACATCTCAAAAGATAGCTTTGTCGGATGTGAATCGATCTGTGGGAATGTTTCGGATTAGATCGATTTATGTCCCTATACTTGGAATTATAGAAAATATGTCTTATGTTCTTTCAAAAGGAACTAAAGAAAAATGCTATTTTTTTGGAAAAAATGGAGTAAGAGATTTTTCCAAAGAAATGAATCTTTTTTTTCTTGGAGAAATTCCTATGTTACAAAACATACGAGAATATTCAGATTTAGGAATTCCTGTAATTTTAAAAAACGAGAATGTTAGAAATATTTTTATAAAAATTGCAAAAAATATCATCAACCAATTGCAGAAATAAATTATTTTATAAACAAAATTTGATAAATTCTTTTAATATTAATATTAGGATAGATATAGATTTTTCTGTTTCTTGATTAAATGGGTTTAAAACATTTATTTCATCGGAATTATGTTTATTTTTAGTTTTTTCATATAAACCCATAACAATGGACATAGCAAAGACTCGTAAATTCATACATTTAGCTGTTATGACATCTGTTACCATATTCGTTCCTACACTATCCCCCCCCATAGATCGGATCATTGCATATTCTGCATAGGTTTTATAATTAGGATAAGGACAAGCAACATATACTCCTTTCTGAATAATGATATTATGATTCATAGCAATATTTTCTGCAATTTCTATCATTTTTGGATCATATGGTTCTGTGATTTCAAAAAATCTATTTTTTATAAATTCTTTTATATCAGGATTTTCAGGAAAAAAATTAATATGATCCTTAACAAACATTACATCACCCATTTTGTAATTTGGATTTACTCCACCAGAAATATTAATCAATATTAATTTATTTATTCCTATATTTTTACACAATACAATTGTTAAATTATTTTTTCTATTTTCTTCATGTTCTATTAAAAATACTACATTTTTATCTTCGATTTTACCAAATAAAAATTTTCCATATAAATTTTTTTTTGAAAAAAGGGGGATGTCTTCATAAAAAATGCATATAGGATTTTTTATCTCCTCTATCAGTTTATCGAACTGACTTCCTAATAATAAAATTCCAAAATCAGGTTTTTCTTTTATTTTGTTTTGTATGTATTGTTTTGATTCTTCTAAAGTTATAGTCATTGACATAAATTCAAGTTTTTATCAAATTACACGAACAGAACACTCCAATAAATAAAAAGTAAAAAATAAAATAAAGGGAAATTATTTCATTATTTATTTTTGTCATTTGATTCATTTTGATTTATTGTATGACATTTACTTCTCTGGATAAAGGAATACCGAACTTTTTTTTTATATTTTTTGTTATTTTTTCTGAAAAAGAATATATCTCCATTCCAGTCGCTTTTCCATAGTTTACTAAAATGACAGGTTTTTTTTTATATATTCCTACATTTCCAATTTTTTTTTCTTTCCATCCTATATTTTCAATTAATGAATTAGCAGATAATTTTATTTTATGATTAGAAATTCTATAACCTGTAATAGTGGGGTATTGATGTTTTAGTTTTTTAAAATTCAATACCCCGACTATGGGATTAGTAAAAAAACTACCAGCATTTCCAATTTTTTTTGGATTTGGAATTTTTCTTTGTCTAATATTAAAAATAGCTTTCCTTAAATTGTGAATAGTAGGCGTTTTAATATTCATATTTTCTAATTCTTTTTGAATTTCCACATAAGATGTATTTAATTGTTTATATTTCTTTCTTAAAAGAAAAAAAACAGATAGAATCAGAAATTTATTTTTATAATGTTTAAAAAAAGAATAACGATATTGTAATTTACATTCTTCACGTGTAAATTCTCTTATTTTTCTATTATCTATTTCATATGCTTCTACTTTTATTAAAGTGTCTTTTACTTCTACTCCATATGCTCCAATATTTTGAATGGGGGCAGCTCCAACTGTCCCAGGAATAAATGATAAATTTTCTAACCCACTCAATCCTTTTTGGATTGTCCAGTTTACAAATTCATTCCAATTCTCTCCAGCATAAGCTTTAACAATGGCTTGATTCTCATTTTCTTTGATCACTTTTTTTCCTTTTATTCCCATTTTTATTACTAGTCCCGGATAATAATTTTTTAAAAATAAAATATTACTTCCATTTCCTAAAAAAAGTTTTGATATATATGGATATATATCAAAACTTTTTTGAAAGTCTTCTATACTTTTCACTTCTACAAAAAAACGAGCATAAACATTTATTCCAAATGTATTGAATTTTTTTAGAGAAAAATTTTTTTTAATTAACATGTTAAAAATATTTCATAAATGCGTAAATACAATTTTGTACGTAAATATTGTATGATTAAATTTATCCGAAGTAAAAATAAAAATATAAAATTGTTATTCTTTATGAAAAAAGGAGGAAGTTTTTTTTGGGGAGTTATTTTAGGAACAATGGCAGGTTTAATAGTAGGAATGATATTAACTCCAAAAAAAGAGGAAAAAATAAAAAATATATTAGAAAAAAAAACAGAAGAATTAAGAGATAATTTACAGGAAATTGGTAAAAAAATCGGAAAAAGAGTACATAAGATTAAATCAGACTTTAAATCTAAGTGGAAAAAAAATAAAATAGAAAAAATGGATCAAGTAGAAGATGAATTAGGAACTTAAAACTTCATAAGTTTTTCATTGTTTTCAAATGTTCATTTTTATTAAAAATTTTATACATAAAAAATGGTGTCTTTTTAAAAATGAAGTCATTAAAATATTGATTTCTATCATGACAGAGATTTTTATTAATTTTTTATTATTGATATTTTGCATTATTATTTTTTTTTTAATTAGCCTTTCTTTGTGTTTTTTTCTTTCTTTTTATTTTGGAAATTATATTATAGGATTTGGCATTATAACTATTTTATATTTTTTAATTTTTATTATCATATTTTATTTTGGAAGAGATATTACACGATTTATTATCAAGAGTTTATTGAATAAATCTTTTATTAAAATCTTTGATAATAAAAAATAATGTATTATGAAAAAATTAGAAATCGTTTACGGAATACATCCATTGATAGAAGCGATTATAGCTAAAAAAACTATTAAAAAGCTTTTTTTTAAAAAAGGGTTGAAACAAATATCAAATGCGTACAAAAAATTAATAAATCTTTCCAAAAAAGAGCATATTCCAGTTCAAATTGTTTCGAAAAAACAATTTTTTCAACTGAAAAATAAAAATCATCAAGGAGTTTTTGCTATTCTTTCTCCTATAGAAACTTATCATATAGAAGATTTGCTTCCTATATTTTATGAAAAAGGGAAAAATCCACTTTTGATCATTCTAGATAGAATTACAGATGTAAGAAATTTTGGATCTATAATACGTACTTCTGCATGCGCAGGAGTAGATGCTATCATTATTCCAAAAAAAGATACAGCAATGATTGGATCTGATTCTATCAAAACTTCTTCAGGTGCTTTATTTAAAGTTCCAATATGTAAAGAAGAAAATATATTGAACACAATAGAATTTTTAACGAACTCGGGATTAAAAATTGTCTCTGCTACAGAAAAATCCAATATATATTGGTACAATATTGATTTTTCAGGTCCAACTGCTTTAATACTAGGAAATGAAGAAAAAGGAATTTCTTCAAAATATTTAAAAATTTCCTACGAAAAAGCAAAAATACCAACAATAAAAGGAGTTTCCTCTTTAAACGTTTCTGTAGCTTGTGGGGTTATTTTATATGAAATTTTCAGACAAAGAAAATATAAATCTAAAACTCACTTTTAAATTGTTTTAAAAAACGAATATCATTATTAAAATAAATTCGAATATCTTTCATTTGATAAATTATTAGAGATAAACGTTCAATTCCCAATCCAAAAGCAAATCCAGAATAAATTTCTGAATCAATATTTACATTTTTCAAAACTTTTGGATCTATCATTCCACAACCCATGATTTCTAGCCATCCACTATTACAATATATATCTACTTCAGCACTAGGCTCTGTAAAAGGAAAATAAGAAGGACGAAATCTAATCTTTACTTCTCCAAAAAAAGAACTGATTAAATAATGGATCGTTTGTTTTAAATCAGAAAAAGAAACTTTTTTGTCTATATAAAATCCTTCCGCTTGATGAAACATGAAATTGGAACAGGAAGAAATGGTTTCATTCCTATATACTTTTCCGATAGACAATACACGAAAAGGAGGGCTATGTTTTTTCATATACCGTATTTGTACAGAAGAAGTGTGTGTACGTAACAAAATCTCTTGATTTTTTTTGCACAAAAAAAATGTATCTTGCATATCTCTAGATGGATGATAAATAGGAATATTTAAGGCTGTAAAATTATGCCAATCATCTTCTATTTCAGGGCCATCTACATAAATGAATCCTATCCTTGTTAAAAGGGTTATTATTCTCTCTTTTATAAGAGATATAGGATGTCTTGAACCTATTTCTATAGATTCACCCGGTATAGTAGGATCGAATTTTAGTATTTTTTCATTTTGAAAATCATTTTTTAACTTAAAAATCTTTATTTTATTTTTAACTTCTTTTTTTAACTCATTAATAATTTTTCCATAAGTTTTTCTTTCATGAATAGAAGTTTGTTTTAATTCTTTAAATAAAATTGTTAAAATTCCCTTTTTTTTCCCTAAAAATTGAATTCTGAATGTTTCTGAGTCATTATATGTTTTAATGTGAAAACATTTGATTTTTTCTTTTGCTTGATCTATTTTTTTATCCATATATATTTATTCAAGAATATTTTCTTCATTCATATAACGAATAATAGCTTTTTTAATTAAAAATAATTGTTCTTTCTGATTAAAAGGAATTTTATTTTTCAATATATAATGGGGCCATCCTTCTTTATCTCTTCCCGTAAACAAATAATAACCAAAAGGTTCCAATATTCTACATATTGCAATATGTAGAATATTGATTTTATCTTCTTTATTAAAGAATATATCTTTTCCTTTCCCTAATTCTTGAATTCCTATTAGGTAAATAATTCCAATGAGATCAATTTGTCCTTCTATATAAAAATTGTTTTGTATATATGATATGACCTTATTCCAATTGATATGAAATTGTTGCATAAATGTTTTTTCCATTTTATTTAGTATATTAAAAAAATAGTTATGTTAGATATAATTATTATAATTATAATTTTATATGGTGGATATCATGGATATAAAAAAGGATTAATTTCTCAATTATTCATATTTATGATATTTTTTATGTTGATTCTCAAAGGATTTTATATTTTCTCTTTTGTTAAAGAAATCTTAAAAGAAGTCAATATAGTAAGCAAAAAATCCTATCAATTTATAATTTATTCTATAATAATTTCTCTTTTTTCTATTATTGTTATAGCTTTTATAACTAAAAAAATTATAGAATTTATAATGATAATCACATGGATGAAACCTATAGATAGATTAGGGGGTGGAATATTAGGTATGATTAAATGTTTTTTTTGTCTTTCAATATGTATTCTTTTACTAAAAGAAGCTAATAAAAAAATACATCTCTTTTCTTATAATTTTTTACAAAATTCCTTTGAAAAAGAATTTCAATTTCTTTTATATCAAAAAGGATCTTTATTGAATAAATTGAAAGAGTTATATTTTAAATTTTATGAATTTTAAAAAAAAAATTTTTTCTATTTTATCAAAAAAAGAATTTGATAATTTGACATGGGATATATTCCATTATCAAATTAAAAATAATGAAATTTATAAAAATTATCTTAAATCCTTAGATATTAATCCATTTGAAATCAAAAATATATCTAAAATTCCTTTTTTACCTATTTCTTTTTTTAAAACGCATCGTATTTTGAGTACTAATATAACGGATTGTTACGATATCATTTTTACCAGCAGTGGAACTGATGGTCTCAGAAGTAAACATTATGTCCAAAATTTGAGTATTTATATTGATAGTATTAAAAAAGGTTTTGAATTTTTTTATGGGCCGATAGAAAAATTTAAGTTTTTAGGATTTTTTCCCACAAATAGGAAAGACTCTTCTTTAATTTATATGATAAAATATTTGATACAAAAAACTAAAAAAAATGGAAGTTATTTTGTCCCTTATACTTCTTATAAAGATCCCCATCTTATTCCCAATAAAAAGGATAAAAATATTTTTATTTTTGGACTTAGCTTTTCTTTATTAGATTTTATAGAAAAATATAATCATATTAAAAAAAATGAATATAGAAACAAAGTTATAATTATGGAAACAGGTGGGATGAAAGGAAGAAGAAAAGAAATCATTAGAGAAGAATTACACAATAATTTAAAAAAATTTTTTTGTGTAAAGGAAATTCATTCGGAATATGGGATGACAGAATTGCTTTCTCAAGCATATGCCAAAAAAAACGGAATATTTCAATGTCCTCCTTGGATGAAAATATATATCAGAGATCCTGAAGATCCTTTTATACATGTAGAAAACAATAAAATAGGAGGAATTGATATTATCGATTTATCAAATTATTTATCTTGTCCTTTTATTTCTACCCAAGATTTGGGGAAAAAAATCAATGATAATGAATTCGAAGTATTAGGAAGAATGGATTTTTCAGACATGCGAGGATGTAATCTAATGACACCCATTTTCTAGTAAGCTAAAAAAGATGCGTCTTTTTTGGATGAAATATGGGGTAATGCATCGTGATACAATAAAATGAGATATTCTATACTTTCCGTTATTTTTTTTGATTGTAAAAGAAGATCCAACATCAAAAATGTATTTTTTGTTCCATATTTATTATGTATAATCCCCATAACCTGTTGATTCATTTGCTCTTCAATTATTTTTATAATATCATTTTGTATAGTACAAGGAAATTTAATCCCCTTACAATTTTTATCAATTATTATTCTTTTTATGATGTTTAAATGTTTCATCATAAGATGCTCAAGTGTTAGCAAATTATTTTTTTGTTGATATTTTAAAGGTTTATGACTATTTATGACATGAAATAATGTATGATTCGTAATAATGTCTAAAGATTCAACGATTTCTTTAGTTTTGTTGTTTATATGTAGATAAAGGATTCCAGAAATCGGTTCGTGTTTCTTCGTTTTTCTAATAACTTTAATCAAAGAGTTATGTATTTTCGTAAAATTTTCTTTTACTTTTAAAAAATTATTTCGACTCTTTTGAAGAATTACTAAATTTTCTTTAGTAATTCCTTCTATGCTATTTTTGTAAATATTCTCAATATATTCAAATATTGGTTTTAGAATATCTAAGGTATTGCTTAAAGTGATCTCTAAAGTTAGATTTACTATCCCAAAAAACGGTTTTTTTTCCATTTTTATCCCTTTCATTTTATTATAGTTTTTATAACTTCTGTAAAAAAGAAATAAAATAAAAAAAATAAGAAAGGATAGAGCCCACGCTTTAAAAAAGTATAAAAAAACAGCTATGAATCCCGCCATAATAAAAGCAATGAACCCGGTTAAAAACCATCCTCTTATGACTTTTAATACCCCTGAAACTCTATACACTGCACTTTCTCTGTCCCATGCTCTATCTGAAAGAGAAGTCCCCATAGATACCATAAAAGTAACAAAAGTGGTAGACAATGGCAGTTTTTGAACTGTGGCTATAGATATCAATATGCTGGATATAGTTAAATTAGCAGAAGCTCTAACCAGGTCAAAAGCTATATTTTTTTCTTTTTGTATTTTTTTTGGTTTAAAGTTTTTTTCTATTTTAACTAGAAATCTTTTTGGAAATAATTTAAAAAAATTATTTCCAAAATATAAAAAAAATCGAACAATTCCTCTAGAAAAAGGATTGGATAAAAATTTTTCTGGTCCTTCATTTTGTCTACTTAAATTAAGTTCTGTACTTGTGATGTTTTTGGTTTTTTTGGAGAACCAAAGAGTGAATATCATAATCATTCCTGCAAAAATTAAAACAGAAGATGGGACCTGTACATTTCCAGATAAACTTTTCATATTGAATTTTTCAGCAGGAGGACTTCCCGATTCTTTCCATATTTTATAAGACTGTATACTGGCTATAGGAATACCAATAAAATTGACTAAATCATTTCCAGCAAAAGCCATAGCTAAAGAAAAAGTCCCATATAATACGACAAATTTTAATATATTATATCCTAAAGAAACAAATATCTTTGATATAAGAGTCCATGTTGAAAATAATGTAAGTAAAAAAATAAAAAAATTATGATGAATCCATTTTATGAAATATTGAATGAACAAGGAAAATTCTGTTTGATTTTCATCAATAATTCCTTGTAAAGTACTATGCAACCCTCTTACAATAAGAAAATAAGTCATACTGCTCAATGAAATTGCACTCCATATTACCCCTACATATTTTAATCTACTTTCATATTCAAAACTAAATAAAGAACGAATGAAATAGTGAATAAAAGCACCGGAAGTAAAAGAAATAATAATAGATAAAAAAATTCCAATACTAATGGTGAATGTTTTTTCTGCTTTAATATATAGAGTTAAATGATGTAAGGGTTCATTATTAAGTGGAGAAATCATTTTTATCATGGTAATGCTGAAAGCCGCACCTAATAAACAAAAAACCATAGAGACTGTAGTAGACGTGGGGTATCCTAAAGTGTTAAAAATATCCAATAAAATAATATCGGATATCATAACCGATAAAAAAATAAAAATAATATCTGAAAAATAAAAATAAGAAGGATCAAAAACCCCTTTTCTTGCTACTTCCATCATTCCACTAGACAAAAGAGCTCCTAATAAAATACCTAAGCTAGCAAAAGTCATGATAGTTTGACGAGAAGAAACTTTAGATCCAATAGCAGAATTTAGAAAATTAACGGCATCATTAATCAAGCCTACAATAAGATCAAATATGGATAATAAAAAAAGAACCACTATAATTGAGGGATAAAAAAAATTCATAATAATAGGTATTATTGAATTCACAAAAAAAAATTTGTATTAAGATTTGTTTTTATAAAAAGTAAATAATTTTTATGATTTTATAATTTTTTCAAAGATTCTTTAATAAGATTTTCTACAGATAATTCTGTATTTTTATCCAAAATATCATCCAAAACTTTTTTAGACTCTTGAGGAGAAAAACCAAGCACACTCAAAGCACTTAAAGCTTCTTTTTTTATTAAATAAGGTGTATTTTCCAATAATTTTACGTTTTTTTCTTTTTTAGTAATAATTTCTTTAATAATTTTATCTTTTAGTTCAATAATAATTCTTTTAGCTATTTTTAAACCAATTCCTTTAACTTTATTAAATACTTTAACATCTTCTTGAGATATAGATTTTTCTATTTCATATGGAGTTAGAGAAGATAGTAACATGATAGCAGAACTAGGGCCTATTCCGTTTACAGATATTAAATAAGAAAATATTTTTCTTTCTTTTTTATCAAAAAAACCATACAAAACATGTTGATTTTCTTTTATGAACAGATAAGTATGTATGTAAACATCTTTTCCTTCTTTTTCAAATAAAGAAGAATAGGTATATGAGGATATATAAAGATGATATCCTACTCCATGACAATCTATTATTAAATAAGATTGATTTTTTTCTACTAACTTTCCTATTAAATGTGTTATCACGATATTATCAATAGATAATAACTTTTATAAGTTATTTTTTTCTAAAAAAAATTTGTATAGGGACACCTATAAAATCAAAGTAAAAACGAATTTTATTTTCAATAAATCTTTTATAAGATTCTTTTATATTTTTAGGAAAATTAGAAAAAAAAATAAATTTTGGAGTGCATGAAGGCAACTGAGTACAATACTTTATAGTTATGAATTTATTTTTTTTATTAGGAGTTGGAGGATTTTTTTTAAAAATTGGTAACATAATTTTATTTAAAATATTCGTTTTTAATCTATTTTTACGGGTTTTTAGAACTTTATAAGCAGTGGGAATAATATTGTGTATTCCATCTTTATTTTTAGCGGATATAAAAAGAATGGGAACATTATAAAATGGAGAAATTTTTTTTCTTATAAAAAATTCGTAATTTTTTTGTGTATCATAATTTGGTTTATGATGAAATAAATCCCATTTATTAATAAGAATTATAACCCCTTTGTTATTTTTTTCCACTAATCTAAAAATATTCATATCCTGTTTTTCCCATCCACAAACTGCATCTACCATTAAAAAACAAACATCCGCATATTCTATTGATTTAAACGTTCTCATAGTAGAATAAAATTCAATGTTATCTTTTATTTTGGATTTTTTTCTGATTCCAGGTGTATCTACTAAAATACATTCATATTTATTATATAACACGTCTAGACTATCCCTGGTTGTCCCCGAAATATTTGTCACAATATGATGATTTGTATTTAGAAAAGAGTTAATTAAAGTTGATTTTCCTACATTTGGACGTCCTACTATTGAAAAACGAGGAAGAAATTCGTCTTCCAATATTTTTTTCTTTTGTTTTAAAAAAAATTCCGTTTTTAAAATTTCTATTAATTTATCTAGTAATTCTCCTGTTCCACTCCCATTTTTAGCTGATATATAGTAATATTTTTCAAATCCTAAACGGAAAAAATCTGTATCAGAATACATAGATTTTCCGTTATCTACTTTATTCACTACTAATAAAATTATTTTTTTATATTTTCTTAAAATTTTAGAAAATTCTATATCCGCATCTAATATTCCTATTTTTATATCTACTAAAAATAAAATTACATCAGATTCTTTAATAGCTGTACAAATTTGGTTTTTTATTTCTTTTTCCAGTACATCATTTTTTGAAACTGAAAAACCACCAGTATCTACTACAGAAAATTTTACGCCATTCCATTCTGAATCTCCATAAATACGATCTCTTGTTACTCCACTTGTAACATGAACAACAGCTTTTCTTCTTCCTACAAGACGATTAAATAAAGTTGATTTTCCTACATTAGGACGTCCTACTATAGATACGATATAATTCATTTTTAATAAATTATTCACATCACAAAGGTAAAATTTTTTTATTAGTTTCATTCTTAGATTATTAGTCAAAGTGTATATTAACAAAAAAATAATGTGTTACGTATAGATATTGTTAGTATAGTACCTGAAATTTTTCATAGTCCTTTTTCAAATTCCATTATTAAAAAGGCTATGAATAAAGGAATAATTGATATTTATGTTCATGATTTACGTAAATATGGTTTAGGGAAAAGAAAAAATGTGGATGATTATCCTTATGGAGGTGGATCAGGTATGGTAATTAGAATAGAGCCCGTATATCAATGTTTTTCAAAACTTTTATCAGAAAGAGATTATGATGAAAAAATTTTTATGAGTCCTGATGGAAAGTTATTTTCACAAAAATATGCTCAAGATTTAATTGACAAGAAAAATATTATCATTCTTTGTGGACGTTATAAAGGAATTGATCAAAGAATCAGGGAGAACTTAATCTCTAAAGAAATTTCTATTGGAAATTATATTTTATCTGGAGGAGAATTAGCTGCTGCTGTTGTTGTAGAATCTATGGTTAGATTGTTACCTGGAGTAATACAAAATAAAGATTCCATTCTAACAGATTCTTTCCAAAAAAAATACTTTATAGCACCTCCTATTTACACTAGGCCCGTTATTTATAAAGGATGGGCTGTCCCAAAAATACTTTTATCTGGACATCATAAGAAGATAAAGGATTGGTTAGATAAAAAATCTATAAAATTCAAACAAAAATCGGATTTTTAGAGGATCCATAAAAATGGATTTTTTTATAAATTAAACGTTTTATAACTTCATCAAGTTTATCAAACTTAAATTCTTTAATTACATCTTCCATCAAATTTCTAATTTTAGAATTGCACAAATTTCCTATACTTCCTTCATGAGAATAACATCCCTTAGTAAAGGGTTTGAAACATCCATTTTGTATATCTAAACCTACTTTTTGATAAGCTTTTCTGAAAGAAAATCCTTTTTCAATAACTAATTTGTTCACGACCTCAACACTAAACAAGTATTGATATTTATCATCTAAAAGAATATCCTTTTTTACTATGATATGATTCAACATATATTGAAACATAGAAAAACATTTTTTTATTTCTTCAAAAATAGGAATAAATCTTTCTTTAATAATTTGAAAATCTCTATGATATCCGGAACATAAATTAGAAGAAATCAAAGAAATTTCATTAGGTAACGAGGTCATTCTATTACATTTTGCTCTTATAATTTCAAAAACATCTGGATTCTTCTTGTGAGGCATAATGCTAGACCCGGTAGTAAGATGATCAGGAAAACTAATAAAATTAAAATTTTGACTTAAGTATAAGCAAATATCTTGTGCCATTTTACCTAAAGTTCTTGCCAAAGAAGAAATAGATTCTGAAACAATTCTTTCCATTTTTCCACGTCCCATTTGAGCATATACTACATTATAATTTAAATTTTCGAAACCCAATAAATCAGTTGTCATTTTTCTATTTAAAGGTAAAGAAGATCCATAACCTGCGGCGGACCCTAAAGGATTTTTGTTTACGATACGATATGCGGTCTGCATTAAGAGTAAATCATCTATTAACCCTTCTGCATATGCAGCAAACCAAAGACCAAAAGAAGAAGGCATCGCTATTTGATAATGAGTATAACCAGGCATTAATATATTTTTATGTTGTTCACTTAATTTTAATAATAAATCAAAAAAAGAATAAGTCATGTATACGATTTCCTTGATTTCTGTACGAACAAAAAGTTTTAAATCTACCAAAATTTGATCATTTCTGGATCTACCACTATGTATTTTTTTTCCTACTTCTCCTAAACGATTGGTTAGTAAAAATTCTATTTGAGAATGAATATCTTCTATCCCTTCATTAATCTTAAAATTATTCTTTAAAATTTCGTTAAGATAAATGTTACGCAATTCCTGAATTAAAATTTTTAAATCTTTTTTATTTAATAATCCTATACTTTTTAACATAATAATATGAGCTATGGTTCCTATAACATCATGTGGAGCCAAAAGTAAATCTATTTTTGAGTCCTTACTTGAAGTAAAATTTTCTATTTCTTTACTAAAACTAAAATTCTTTTTTTTTTCCCAAATTTTCACGGAATAATATTTTTTCTATCTTTGATTAATTATAAGATAAAACTATAAATTTTATGTAAAAAAATAAAATTATAATGGGTTATGAATAAAAAACATAATACAATAAAAGATTATACAGCAGATAGTATTCAATCTCTTGAAGGGATTGAACATATTAGACTCAGACCCTCTATGTATATTGGAGACGTTGGGATTAGAGGGTTACATCATTTAGTTTACGAAGTGATAGATAATTCTGTAGATGAAGCTTTAGCAGGATTTTGCAATAAAATATGGGTAACAATTCATAAAAATGGATTTATCACTGTACTTGACAATGGTCGTGGTATTCCAATAGAAATTCATAAAAAAGAAGGAATATCGGCTCTAGAAGTTGTTATGACAAAAATTGGTGCAGGTGGTAAATTTGATAAAAATTCTTATAAAGTTTCTGGAGGATTACATGGAGTCGGAATTTCTTGTGTTAATGCTCTGTCTCAAAAACTTATAGTTACAATTTATAGAAACGGAAAAATTTATCAACAAGAGTATTTTCAAGGAAAAGCCCTTAATCCTGTAAAATTTTTAGGAAAAACAAATATGCAAGGAACAAAAATTTATTATCTTGCTGATCATTCTATTTTCAATTCCATTATATATAATTATGAAATTTTATCGAATCGATTGAAAGAATTATCTTTTTTAAATAAAGGTTTGTACTTATTTTTGAAAGACGAAAGAGAGAATATAAAAGAACATTTTTTTTCTAAAAATGGATTAAAAGAATATCTCCCAATTTTAGATAAAAATCATGAATCTTTAACCAAAAATATCCTTTTTATTGAAGGAGAGAAAGATAATACGGTTGTCGAAATTGCAATGCAATACAACACTTCTTTTAAAGAAAAAATTTATTCTTATGTGAATAATATCAATACTTATGAAGGAGGAACTCATATTTCAGGTTTCCGAAGAGCATTAACAAGAACGTTTAAAAAATATGTAGATGGATATGGCATTTTATCTAATAAAATAGAATTCACTGGAGATGATTTTAGAGAAGGAATTACAGCTATTATATCTGTTAGAGTAATGGAACCCCAATTTGAAGGACAAACTAAAACCAAATTAAGTAATCACGAAGTAGGAGGTATTGTGGAAAAAATTATGGGAGAAGCGTTGTATAGTTATTTAGAAGAACACCCTAGTGATAGAAAAAAAATTATTGATAAAATAATATTAGCAGCTAAAGCACGTCAAGCAGCTAAGAAAGCTCGTGAATTAATAATACAGAAAAAAAATCCTATAAATAGTGTTTTACCTGGAAAATTAGCGGATTGTTCTTTCAATAATCCAGAAAATTGTGAAATTTATTTAGTAGAAGGAGATTCTGCTGGAGGGACGGCTAAACAAGGAAGAGATAGGAATTTTCAAGCAATTTTACCCTTGCGAGGGAAAATACTAAATGTTGAAAAAGCTATGCAATATAAAATATTTGAAAATGAGGAAATAAAAAATATATTTACTTCTTTAGGAGTTTCTATTGGAACAGAAGAAGATCAAAAAATTTTAAATATAAAAAAACTTAGATATAATAAAGTCATTATTATGACAGATGCAGATATAGATGGAAGTCATATTTCTACTTTAATTTTAACATTATTCTTTCGTTATATGAAACCCTTAATAGAAAAAGGACACATTTATATTGCTACACCTCCACTTTATTTCATTCGAAAAGGAAATCATTATCAATATGCTTGGAATGATAAAGAAAGAGAAAATATTATCCATAAATTAGGAGGAAGAAAATCTATCAATATACAACGCTATAAAGGCTTAGGAGAAATGAATGCAGAACAACTTTGGGAAACAACAATGAATCCAAAAAAAAGAACTTTACGTAAAGTGAATATAGACGATTATTCAGAAGCAGACAAAATATTCTCCATTCTTATGGGAGATGAAGTTCCCCCACGAAGAAATTTTATAGAACAAAATGCAATACATGCAAAAATTGATGTTTAGTTTTTTGAATTGATTGAGAGAGTAAAATCTATTAATTAATATCGTTATGAATTATATTCAATCGATCCTATTAGGAATTCTTGAAGGAATTACAGAATTTTTTCCTATTTCTTCTACAGGACACATGATTATTGCGGCTTCCATAATGGGAATTCTAGAAAATAGAATAACAAATTTATTTCTTATTTCTGTTCAATTTGGAGCCGTTTTATCTGTAATTTTTTTATATAGAAACAAGTTTTTTTTTCAAAAATTAGATTTTTATCTCAAAGTATTCATAGCTAGTTTTCCTGTATGTATTTTTGGTTTTTTATTGAACAAAATAACCAATTTTTTTTTAGATAAACCACTTATAGTCGCTTTATCTCTTTTGATAGGAGGATTAGTAATTTTGAAAGTAGAAATTGTTTATGAAAAAAATTTTCATAATAGAAAAAATAGTATTACTTATTTGAAAGCTTTTATTATTGGATTATTTCAATGTATGGCTTTAATACCAGGAGTATCTAGAAGCGCAACTAACATTGTTGCTTGTATGTTACAAAATGTGAATAGAAAAAAAACTATTGAATTTTCTTTTTTTTTATCTATCCCTGTCATTGGAATTGCTACATGTAAAAAATTATTTGACTATTATTTTCAATTAAATTCTTTTACATTTAAAGATATAGAATTATTATTATTAGGAAACATCGCGTCTTTTATCGCTGGAATGATATCTATCAAATGTTTCATAAAATATTTAAATAATTTTAAATTATTCGGATACTATAGAATTTTTTTAGGAACTTTTTTTCTTATTATACATTATTTAATAAAACCGATTGTAAAATTTTGAATATAAATTTGTCAGAATTTAAAAATGGGAAAATATTGTTAGTAGATAAACCATGGGGATGGACTTCTTTTGATATTGTTAAAAAAATAAAAAATTCTATTCTTACTGCTACTACAAAAAAAGAAAATTTAAAAATTGGGCATGCAGGAACTTTAGATCCTTTTGCAACAGGTTTATTAATTGTCCTCACAGGAAAATATACTAAAAAAGTAAATGAGATTCAAAATTATAAAAAAATTTATACAGGTATTATAAAATTAGGCTGTGAAACCTTATCTTTTGATTCAGAAACAAAAGAACAGAATTTTTCTTCCGTTTCACATATTACTCCTCAATTGATTAAAAAAATATCTAAAAAATTTTTGGGAGAAATAGATCAATATCCTCCATATTTTTCTGCGTTAAAAACAAAAGGAAAAAGATTCTATGAATATGCTCGAAAAGGGCTAAAAATTATTATAAAATCTAGACGTGTTAAAATTTATAAATTTCATATCCTAAAAATAGGAATTCCCTATATAAAATTTTTCATAGAATGCGGAAAAGGAACTTATATTCGATCTATCGCCCAAGAATTTGGTAAAGCGCTTCGAAGCGGAGCTTATATCCTTTCATTAAGAAGAGAACGGATAGGAAATTTTTCCATGAATTATTCTTCTCTAGAATTAAATTTTTCAAAAGAATTTACATGTTACTTGCTCGATTAAATTTTATATTTTTTGTACCATGAATGAAACCTTTTTTGGTGCTCTTCATTAGTGAATACTCCTTTTTTTACTCCTTCTAACAAATGTTTGTTCAATAATACACCTGTTTTAGAAAAAATAGATTTTACCGTATTGGTAGGTTGTGCTCCTTTCATTAACCAGGATACAGAATTTTGCATTTTTAATACAGTTGAAGGAGGATCCGTATGAGGATTATAAGTTCCTAGTTTTTCAATAAATTTTCCATTTCTAGGGGATCGAGAATCAGCTACAACTATATGATAAATAGGTCTATGTTTTTTTCCAATTCTTTTTAACCGAATTTTTACGGACATAATTTTATTAATTTATATTATATCTGAACCGTTTTATGGTCTTTTACTTTTATAGTAAAGTAACCCAAATTTAGATATAATTATCATGTTTTTGAAAAAAAATGGTATATATTTACATTTTTTATAGACCCGTTGTGTAACGGTAGCACAGCAGATTTTGGTTCTGTTAGTTGGGGTTCGAGTCCCTACGGGTCTGTTACCTTGCCATATCTATTGTTTTAATTTATTTTGATTGGATTCTTTAGAGAATAAAATGAGTATTGGAATGAAAATAAAAAAAGAAAAAGTTTTATTAATAGCTTTTTTAAGTGTTTTAGCATATGTCTTTATTCATTTATCAAAATCCTTATTAGGATTGGATAATTTTACTCTTTGCATATTAAGATATTTCGTGATATCTATTTTCATATTGTATTCTTTTATGAAGAAAGATTTAACTACTTGGATCTTATTATCCATTATAATAGGAATCGAAATGGGATTAGATATGCCAAAAATTGCTGTGGAACTAAGATTTTTATCTCAAATATTTTTGAGATTAATAAAGACTATCATTGCTCCAATATTGTTTTCCACTTTAGTCGTTGGAATAGCAAGTCATTCTAATATTAAACAATTAGGGAGCATGGGATGGAAATCCCTACTATATTTTGAAGTCGTGACAACTTTAGCTTTATTTATTGGTCTGATTGCAATTAATGTATCTCAGGCTGGAGTAGGCATTGTGATCCCTTTAGGAATTACGGAACAACAATTACCGAAAGTAGAAAGTAGGACTTGGCAAGATACAATTCTTCATGTATTTCCGGAAAATTTTATAAAATCCATATATCATGGAGATGTATTACCAATTGTGGTATTTTCTGTTATATTTGGTATATCCATGGTTTTTTTAGAAGAAAAAAAACGTAGTCCTATATTACTGTTTGCAGAGAGTCTTTCAGAAATTATGTTTAAATTTACTAAAATTATCATGTATTTTGCTCCTATAGGAGTGGGATCCGCCATTGCTTATACAGTAGGACACATGGGGTTGGATATTTTATATAATTTATTTCAGCTGTTATTAACTCTTTATATTGCTTTATTAATTTTTTTGATAGTTGTTTTACTTCCTATTCTTTTTTGGATTAAAGTTCCTTTAAAAGGTTTTGTCAAAGCATTAACTGAACCTGTATCACTGGCGTTTGCGACTACGAGTTCCGAATCCGCCTTGCCTTTACTTATGGAAAATTTAGAAAAATTAGGTGTTCCCAAAAAAATTATAGCTTTTGTGATTCCTACAGGTTATAGCTTTAACTTAGATGGAACTACTCTTTATTTATCTTTAGCAACTGTTTTTGTCGCTCAAGCATCTGGTATTCCTTTAAGTTTTAGTCAACAAATATTTATAGGACTAACGTTAATTTTAACGAGTAAAGGAGTTGCTGGAGTTCCTAGAGCATCTTTAGTAATTCTTTTAGCTACTGTGGCATCTTTTGGGTTACCGACTTGGCCTATATTAGCTATTATAGGGATAGATGAATTAATGGATATGGCTAGAACTACCGTAAATGTTATAGGAAATGGATTAGCTAGTTGTGTAATTGCTCGTTCTGAAGGAGAATTGGATGATAAAAAAATGTTTGATTATATCAAAAGTGAAAATGATTTGTAATTGAATTTTGAAAACAAATTTTTTTTTCTATAAAAAAAAATATTCTATAGATCCGAATGGAATAGTAATATGCAAAAGTTATTCCAATATTGCTTTAATTAAATATTGGGGAAAACATAATAATAAAATTCAAATACCGTTGAATTCATCTATTAGTTTTTCTTTAGGAAAAGTGTACACGGTTACACGATTAATTTATAAAGAGAAAAAAAAAATGAATTTATCTGTAAGAGTATTTTTTTCAGGAAAAGAAAAAACTAGTTTTCTTCCAAAAATTTTAGAATTTTTTCACAGAATTTCATTTTATTGTTCCTATTTACGGTATTTTAATTTTATTATAGAAACCTATAATACTTTTCCACATAGTAGTGGAATAGCTTCTTCTGCTTCTTCCATGAGTTCTTTAGCATTATGTATCATGAAAATAGAAAAAAAATTAGTATACTCTTTAAAAGAAGATTTTTTTTTAAGAAAAGCTTCTTTTCTAGCAAGATTAGGTTCTGGAAGTGCTTGCAGATCTATTTATCCTGGACTAGTTGTTTGGGGATGTCATCAATCCATAAAAGGAAGTAACAATCTTTATGCTATACCATATCCATATGAAGTACATTCCATTTTTACAAAAATAGAAGATACTATTTTAATCATAGATGATAAACCTAAAAAAATTTTGAGTACAAAAGGACATAAATTGATGAATCATAACCCTTATGCTAGAGAGAGATTTAAATGTGCTAATAAAAATATGAATAGACTTATATCTATATTAAAAATAGGAGATTTTCAAGAATTTGGAGAATTAATAGAACATGAAGCTTTGACTCTTCATGCCATGATCATGACCTCTCGTCCCTATTTTTTATGTATGAAACCAAATACTCTGAACGTTATTCAGACGGTATGGGATTTTAGAAAAAATAGCAAAAAAAATGTTTATTTTACACTAGATGCAGGTGCCAATGTTCATCTTTTATATCCTATTCAAGAAAAAACATCCATACTAAAATGGATATATAGTGATTTATTTTCTTATTGTAAAAAAATTATAGAAAGTTTTTGTTTATCGAATTAATTATCTTTATTTTTTATTTTGTATTTTTGGTGGACGTAGCTCAGTTGGTTTAGAGCATCAGATTGTGGTTCTGAGGGTCGCCGGTTCGAATCCGGTCGTTCACCCAAATTTTTTAATTCAATACCTTTTTTATTCTTGTAAAAGCTTCTATGATTTTATCTTCTGATGAAGCGTAAGAAATACGTAAACATTCATTATCACCAAAAGCACTCCCACTCACGGTAGCTACTTGAGTTTTTTCAAGTAAAAATTCAGAAAATTCATCTGAATTTTGAATCATTTTTTTATGTAATTTTTGTCCAAAAAAATATGAAATTTTTGGAAAAATATAAAAAGCTCCATTCGGTTGATAAAATTGAAATCCATTAATTTCTTTTATTATATCTAAAACTAAATTTCTTCTTTTTTCAAACTCTTTAATCATATATTCTATTTTATTGGGATGAGCTTCTAATGCCGTAATAGCAGCTATCTGTGCAATAGAATTCGGACAAGAAGTCATCTGACCTTGTATTTTATCACAAGATTGAGCAATCCATTCTGGAGCTCCAATATATCCAATTCTCCAACCTGTCATTGAAAAAGCTTTAGATAATCCATTCACTGTGATAACTTGATGATAGATATCAGGAAATACAGCAATACTAGTATGTTTTTCTGAGTAACAAATATGTTCATAAATTTCATCAGAAAGGATCATGATTTCTGGATATTTTTTAAAAATATCCACTAAATTTTTTAGTTCTTCATAAGAATAAACACTTCCGGTAGGATTACAAGGAGAACTAAAAATAAATAATTTTGTTTTCGATGTAATTGCTTTTTCTAGTTGTTCTGGAGAAATCTTAAAATTATTCTTCATCATTGTTGGAATGATAACAGGATAAGATTCACAAATATTTACCATTTGTAAATAACTAACCCAATAAGGAGCAGGAATAATAACTTCATCGTCTTTATTCAACAAAGAGAATAGAACATTCATTATAGCTTGTTTTGCTCCGGTAGAAACTACAATTTGAGAAGGAGTGTATTTTAAACAATTATCACGGTAGAATTTTTCACATATGACTTTTTTAAGTTCTAAATATCCGGATACGGGAGTATAATAATGATACCCTTCATCTATAGCTTTTTTTGCAGCGGATAAAACAAAATTAGGAGGGAAAAAATCGGGTTCTCCTAAACTCAAATTTATAACGTCATAACCTTTATTTTTTAATTCTCTAGCTTTAGCTGACATAGCTATAGTTTGTGAATAAGAGATATTCTGTAAACGATTGGATAATCTATTTTTCATAAATATTTATGATTGATTGTAATTATTTTATTGAAATGATTACAAATCTAAATAAATTTGATTATAAGTTTATTTATCCTTGAATATGGAATTAATTAAAAAATATTTTCCAAATCTATTAGATCAACAAATTTATAGATTATCTTTTTTAAAAAATTTATATGCATATTGGAATACATATGTCAATTTAGTTTCTAGAAAAACATTTCACGATTTTTATCTACAACACGTCCTTTCTTGTTTAGGAATAGCTAAAGTATTTTATTTTTATCCTGGATCATGTGTTATGGATTTAGGAACAGGAGGAGGATTCCCTGGAATTCCTTTATCCATAATTTTTCCTAATACCAAATTTATCTTAGTAGATTCTACGAGAAAAAAAATTAAAATTATAGAACAAATCATATATCATCTTCATTTAAAAAATGTAAATCCTATTTGGATACGTGCAGATAAATTAGAGAAAAAATTTGATTTTGTGGTTACTAGAGCTGTAAATAAAATAGATATCATCCATAATTGGATAAAAGATAAATTTAAATACAAATCTAATTCTAGAATTAAAAATGGAGCTTTATATCTAAAAGGAGGAGATCTTTATGATGAATTAAAAAAATTTCCTCATGCAATAGAATATCCTTTAAATCATTATTTTGAAGAACCATTTTTTAGAACTAAAAAAGTAATTTGGATTTCCAACATTTAATAGAATAGAAACTGATTAAAAATGAATCCTAAAAAAATTTTTGTAGAAAAAGTGAAACAAAAAGGTGGATGGGTTAATGCTCATGCTCATTTAGATAGAGCTTATACTCTCACAAAAAAAAATTTCAAATATTCTTATTCCCCCCTTAAAAAAAAATGGTATCTGGTTGATGAAATGAAACGTTTAGCTACAGAAGAGGATATTTATATTCGTATGGAAAAAGCTTTAGAATATTTTTTAATGCAAGGGACACAAGCTTTATGTTCTTTTATTGATGTAGATGAAATTATTGAAGATCGTGCCTTGAAAGCTGCTAAAAAATTGAAAAATAATTATGGAAATTCTATTCATATTTGTTTTGCTAATCAAGTTCTGAAAGGGGTATTGAATAAACAGTCAAAATATTGGTTCGATCAATCAATAGAATTTGTGGATATTATTGGTGGATTACCCGCTACAGATTATGGAAAAGAAGATGAACATATAGATATTTTATTACAAATAGCTAAAAAAAAAGGAAAAATTGTGCATGTACATGTAGATCAATTTAATACTAGTGAGGAAAAAGAAACTGAAAAATTAGCAAAAAAAACGATTGAACATGGAATGCAAGGAAAAGTAGTAGCTATACATAGTATTTCTTTAGCCGCACATGCTAGAAATTATCGTTTTAAAATATACAAATTGATGAAACAAGCGGATTTAATGGTAATATCTTGTCCCATTGCTTGGATTGATCATACCAGAAGTGAGCGTTTAACTCCTAGCCATAATTCTATCACTCCAGTGGATGAGATGGTTCCTGAAGGAATTATAGTGGGGTTTGGGACAGATAACATTTGTGACATATATAAACCTTTTTCTGATGGAAATTTATGGATAGAATTACGAGTTATGTTGGAAGCTTGTCATTATTATGATATAGATAATTTGGTAAAAATTGCTACAATAAATGGATTAAAAGTATTAGGATTGAAAGAAAAGTAATTTATTTTTTTCCTTTTTTTTCTGGACGCATTTGTGGAAAAAGTAAAACTTCTTGAATCGATTTTTTTTTAGTAAGTAACATAACTAAACGATCTATTCCAATTCCAATCCCTGCAGTAGGAGGCATACCGAATTCTAAAGCGCGTATAAAATCTTGATCAATAGATTCGTCTATCGTTTTTTTTTCGGCAAACTTTACTTGTTCTCGTAAACGATCAAGTTGATCAATAGGATCATTAAGTTCTGAATAAGCATTCGCAATTTCTTGCCCATTTATAATAAGTTCAAAACGTTCTGATAAATTTTTTTTATAACGGTGTCTTTTAGTTAGAGGACTCATTTCTATAGGATAATCAATAATAAAAGTAGGATTGATATAATTTTTTTCACATTTTTCTTCAAAAATATTTTCAATCAGTTTAGCTTTACTCATTTTTATATTTTCTTCTATATGCAATTTTTTACAAACTTTTCTTAACTCTTCCTCTCCCATTTCTTTAAGATCAAATCCTGTATATTTTTTAATCGAATCCAATATAGATATACGAAGAAAAGGAGTTTGAAAACTAATATGATTATCTTCTTTTTTTTGAAATTTATTACATATGCATTTTATCAATTTTTCTGTAAAATTCATCATCCAGTAATAATCTTTATAAGCTACATAAAGTTCTAATACAGTAAATTCTGGATTATGAATACGATCCATCCCCTCATTTCTGAAATTTCTAGAAAATTCATATACCCCGTGAAATCCCCCAATAATCAGTCTTTTTAAATAAAGTTCATTAGCTATACGTAAATATAATGGAATTCCTAGTGTATTATGATACGTTTCAAAAGGACGAGCAATAGCTCCTCCAGGAATAGATTGTAGAATAGGGGTCTCTACTTCTAGATATCCTTTATCATCCAAAAAATTTCTAATTTTTTGGATGATACGAGTACGTTTTAAAAAAATTTCTTTCACATGATCATTTACAATAAGATCGACATAACGCATACGATAACGTTGTTCCGTATTGGAAAAAGCATCATATATTTTTTTATTTTTATCCATTTTTACTTGTGGTAAAGGGCTGATAGATTTGGATAATAAAGTGAATTGATGAACATTTATGGTTATTTCATCCATTTTTGTCTTAAATAAAATTCCTTTTACTCCAATAATATCTCCTATATCTATAAGTTTTTTTAAAAAAATATTGTAAGCATCCTCTTTTTTTATTTGATCATAAGATAATAATAAATGATCCTGAGTAAAATATATTTGCATACATCCCGTGTGATCTTTTATCTCTCCGAAAGAAGCTTTTCCTAAAATTCGCAAACGCATTAACCGTCCAGCTATGCTTATAGTTTCTTTTTCTGCAAAATTTTTTTGTATATTACGAATAGTGGTGGTAACAATATATTCTTCTGATGGATAAGGATTAATTCCCAATTGTTTCAGTTGATCTAATTTTTTTCTTCGTATAATTTGTTGTTCTGATAAATTTGTGTGGATGTCCCCCATACGAAACGAACGAATTGAATAAAACGAAGGTACATTTGTTTTTCTTATTATATAAATTTTTCAAAAATTATGAAAAAAAAAATACTTTTTTTCGAAGATTTAGGACAAAAAGAATATCAAGAGACTTTGAAATATCAGACAAGATTATTTTATGATATTATACAAAACAAAGTTAATAATATTCCTTCTAAAAAAGCAGGATATTTTCTATTTGTAGAGCATCCTCATGTATATACTATAGGGAAAAATGGGAAAAAAGATAAACATTTGTTGGTTTCATCAGATTTTTTAAAAAAAAAAAATATTTCTGTTTATCAAACAGATAGAGGAGGGGATATCACTTATCATGGTCCTGGACAGTTGATAGGATATCCTATTTTAAATATGGATTATTTTTTTACGGATATTCATAAATATCTTCGTCTTTTAGAAGAAGTTATTATCCATTTTTTATGGAAAAATTATGAAATTAAGGGAGAACGAAAAGAAGGAAAAACAGGGGTTTGGTTTCATGTTAAAAACGGAAAATCTAGAAAAATATGTGCAATAGGAATACGAATGAGTCGTTGGGTGACTATGCATGGATTTGCTTTAAATATAAATACAGATTTACAATATTTCAATCATATTATTCCTTGTGGAATAGATAATCAAGAAGTAACTTCTTTAAAAAAAGAATTGAAAAAGAATGATATCTCTTTTCAAGAGGTAAAAAGTATGGTAAAAAAATCTTTTCAAGAAATTTTTGATGTAAAATTCTTCAACGTTCCTAAAAAATTGTGTTTTTAATTTATTGGTTCGGCGATCATAATTCCATCCTTATCTATTTCTGTGATTAATACATCTTGTAATGTATTTTCATATATAAAAGAATTGTATGAATTTAATGGCATCTTAGTTCGAATATAATTTTCTGTATATCCATATAAATATTCTTTATTGTGATAATTTTTTTCGAATAATACAGTTTTTTTAGTGTTAATTTGCTTTTTACAAAAAAAGCGATATTTTTTCTTTGAAAGGACTCTCAAAACTTTATTCCGTTTCCATTGTATTTTTTTATATACATTTTCCTGTATTGTACTAGATTTTGTATTTGGTCTAGTAGAATAAGTAAATATGTGCAAAGATGAAATTTCTAATTCATTCAAAAAATGATAAGTTTCCAAAAAATGTTTATGTGTTTCTCCAGGAAACCCAACAATAAGATCTGAACCTATATAAGCATCTGGCATTAAATACCGAATTTTTTTTACTTTTTCTTGATAAAGTTCTCGCCTGTAACGTCTATGCATTTTTTCTAAAATATCATTACTTCCAGACTGTAAAGGAATATGAAAATGAGGGACAAAATGTTTACTTTGATGCAAAAACTCAATACATTCATTTTTAAGTAAATTAGGCTCTATAGAAGATAAACGTATTCTTCCTTTTTCTTGTATTTTATCTATAGCTTGTATTAAATCAAAAAATGTATATAACCGTTTATTTTTTCCGTATATATTTTTTCCATAGTCACCTATATTGACACCTGTTAATACGATCTCTTTGACTCCTTTATTAAAAAGAAATCTAATATTTTTCAATATATTTTCTATACTATCAGAACGAGAGGGCCCTCTTGATACAGGAATGATGCAATAACTGCACTTATAATCACATCCATCCTGTATTTTTAAAAAGGAACGAGTTCGATCTCCAACGGAAAACGATGGAAAATAAGTTTTTTTAGAAATAATCTTTGCATAATATTTTTTTCTCAAATCTCTATTAATATAATCTATGATTTGAAATTTTTCTTCATAGCCTAATACGAGATCTACTCCAATAATAGAAGACACTTTTTTAGGATTTCGTTGAGCATAACATCCTATTGCTACAATAAAAGATTTTGAATTTTTATTCATAGCAGAACGTACAATATGCTGAAATTCAATTTCAGCATTTTTTGTTACAGAACAACTATTGATCACATAAATATCTGCATAACTTTTGAAAGAAACATGTTGATAATATAAGTTAGAAAACTTTCTTGCTATGGTAGAGGTTTCTGCGTAATTTAGTTTACACCCCATAGTATAAAATGCTACTTTTTTTTTCAACATTTATTTTCTTTTAATCTGATAGGATGATAGGATCAGTATCATATAATGTTTAAACCCAATCTAAGATGAAAAATAATCTTCAATTCCACTATGACTAGCTTTTATAGCTTTTTTTCCTTTTATCCAATTTGCGGGGCATACTTCTCCACTTTTTTCATAATATTGAAGAGCATCTATCATACGAATAGCTTCATGTACATTTCTACCTAAAGGAAAATCATTAATTAAAAGATGTCTTATTATTCCTCCTTTATCTATTAAAAATAATCCTCTATAAGCAATAAGTTCTCCCGTAGCTTTCAATTCTTTATTATCATTATTGCAAATCCAATCTCCAGACAAGACTCCATAGTTATGAGATATGGTCTTATTGATATCAGAAACAATAGGGTAAGTTACCCCATGTATTCCCCCTTTTTTTTTTGGCATCTGCAACCAAGCCCAATGAGATTGTTCTGTATCCGTAGAAACAGCAATAATTTGTACATTTCTCATTTCAAAATCCTTAATTTGTTCTTGAAAAGCATATATTTCTGTAGGACAGACAAAAGTAAAATCTTTAGGATAAAAGAAAAGCAAAACATACCTACTTCCTTTAAATTGTTCTAAAGTAAAATTTTGGACAATATTTTTTCCATTTAATACCGCATTAGCCGTAAAATTAGGCGCTTTTTTTGAAATTAATGTATTCATTTTTTGCGTGTTTATATGCACGAATTTACCAAAACTTAAAAGAAGAAAAAAATAAATTTTTTAATATAAAATAAATTATACATATCTATGTAATTTTTTATGAAGTTCATTTTTTATATTTGTTAAATGCATAATTTTCCTTATAAGAACTTTTTTATCCTCATCCTTTGCAATATAATTCTGATAATGTATAATTTCTTTTTGAATCAATTTAGAAATATACAAAGATTTATATCTCAATAAAATATCACTAATATATTGATTCATGTGATCCTCCTGGGAGGTTACTTGTATTCCTTTTCTATCCCATTTTGATAATGAATAATATTTTATATTTTTTTTATAAAAAAATTTTGATAAATGTGTTTTTTTGTTTTTTAAACAAATTTTATCAAATATTTTTTGATTTTTATTCAAAGAAAAACGTAAGTTCCAACATTTAAAAACATGCAATATTTCTTCTAAAACCGTAATATTGTGTTCTTTTTTTTTTATGATCTGATTTCCATGATTTAAAATCAATTGAATTAATTCTTCTTCAAGAACAAGAATCGTATTTTTTTTTTTGTAAAAAAACATTGAATCTTCCTTATTCTTAACTAGACTAAATTTCTGTGTATTTTTTTCATTTATTCTTTTCAATTCAGAAATAAGAACTTTTTTACGAATGTTTAATACTTTAGAAGCTTCTTGTAGGTATAATTCCTTTTGAAGGATATTGGATATTTTTGAAATACTATTCAAAATATTTTTAACCAAAAATGATTTTTTTATGGGATCATCTTTATGGAATCTTTCATATATTTTTTGTTTAAAGGAAACAAAATTGTAACTATTTTTTGCTACAAAATCTTTTAGTTTAGAAAAAGAATATTTTTTGGATATAAAATCTGGATCTTCTCCATTAGAAATAAATAATATGCGTAAATTTATTTCTTGTTCTAGCATCATATTAATCCCTCTTAAAGAGGCTTTAATTCCAGAACGATCTCCATCATAAAAAAGAACAATATTTTTTGTAAATCTTTTGATCAATAGAATTTGATCCATAGTAAGTGAAATCCCAGAAGAAGAAACTACATTTTTTATACCAGATTGATGTAAAGAAATAACATCTGTATATCCTTCCACTAAATAACAAAAATTTTCTTTAAGAATGTTTTTTTTAGCTTGAAATAAGCCATATAAAATTCTACTTTTTTGAAAAATATTGCTTTCTGATGAATTGATATACTTAGTGGAATATACAGAATCAATATTTCTACCTCCAAAACCTATAACCCTACCTGATAAATTATGTATTGGAAACATCACACGTTTACGGAAACAATCAAAAAAATGATTGTATTTTTTGAAAATAGTTAACCCAGATTTTTGGATCTCCCGTACTTTAAATCCTTGTTTTAATGCGGATACCGTAAGTATATTCCAAGAAATAGGGGCATAGCCTAATTCGAATTTTTGAATTATTTTTATATCAAAGCCCCTTTTTTGAATTAAATAATTCAATCCATTTTCCTGTCCTTCTTTGGTAGAATGTAATTGGTAAATAAAAAAACGTTTGGCATAATCTTGAATCAAGTATAATTTTTCATACTCTTCTTCCTCTTTATGTTTATATTTTTTATAATCATGAATCTTGATATCATATTTTTTAGCAAGAAAACGTAATGATTCCTCATAAGTAAAATGTTCATGTTCTATAAGAAAAGCGAGAACATTCCCTCCTTTTCCAGAACTAAAATCTTTCCATATTTTTTTGATAGGAGAAACTATAAGAGAAGGTGTTTTTTCATTAGAAAAAGGACTTAGTCCTCTATAATTAAACCCACTTTTTTTTAATTCGATAAAATCTCCAATAACATCTTCTATACAAGAAATAGAAAGTATTTTTTTTATAGTTTCTTTAGAAATCATAATAAAGTTTAATTTACTAATTTCATTCTATGAATAATTTCTTTTGGGTTAGAATCAGAAAAAATAGTAGTTCCTGCCACTAATATATCTGCTCCATTTTTGAATAATAAAGAAGAATTTTCTAAATTAATTCCTCCATCTACTTCTATGAGAGCAGAAGAATCTTTTTTTAAGATTAAATCTTTAGTATCTTCTAATTTTTGATATGTTTTATGAATAAATTTTTGTCCACTATAACCAGGATTCACACTCATCAATAAAACAAAATCTATATCATGAATAATATCTTGTAAAAGAAAAACTGGAGTATGTGGATTTACAGCTACACCTACCTTCATTCCATTCTTTTTAATATAATAAATTGTTCTGCTTAAATGAATACAAGCTTCATAATGAATATGTAAATGGTCGGCTCCACAAGCTTTCAACTGTTCTATATAGCGTTCTGGTTGTAATATCATTAAATGTACATCCATAGGCTTATGGGCATATTTTTTGACATATTTAGTAAACAAGAATCCAAAAGAAATATTAGAAACAAAAGAGGAATCCATTATATCAATATGAAACCAATCTGCCTCACTTTCATTCAGCATTTCTATATCACGATATAAAAAAGCTAAATTTGCTGAAAGTAAGGATGGAGCTACAATTTTTTTCATATTTTTTTTATGAAATCATAGCTTCATTAATTCCAGTATGAGAAAAACCTCCATCATGATATAAATTTTGCATGGTTACTTTTCTTGTTAAATCTGAAAAAAGTGTAACTATATAGTTAGCGCAATCTTGTGCGGAAGCGTTTCCTAACGGAGATATTTTTTCAGATAATATTAAAAGTTGATTAAAACCTTTAATGGCTTTTGCTGCTCGTGTTATACTAGGAGACTGTGATACAGTATTCACTCTTACTTTTTCTTTGATTCCCCAATAATAGCCAAAATTACGTGTAATACTTTCTAAATAGGATTTATAATCTGACATATCTCCATAATGTGGAAAACTTCGCTGAGAAGCAATATATGTTAGAGCTACAATAGAACCCCATTTATTCATCGCTTTTTTATTCCAAGCTGTTTGCATAATTTTATGATAAGACACAGCAGATATTTCCCATCCTTTTCTCAAAAATTCATAATTTAAAGAGGGATAAGTTAAACCCTTTCGTATATTTATAGACATAGCTATGGAATGCAATAAAAAGTCTATTTTTCCTCCAAAATGATCTAATGTTTTTTCAAATAAGACATTAAGATCTACTATGGAAGTAGCATCTGCTGGAATCACCATAGATTTTGTTTTATGAGATAACTCATAAATTTTCCCTATTCTTAAAGAAGCTGGCGTATTGGTTAAGACGAAAGACGCTTTTTCTTCATAAGCACGTTCTGCTACCTTCCAAGCAATAGAATATTCATCCAAGGCTCCAAATATAATTCCTTTTTTTCCTTTCAATAGATTATAAGACATAGTTAAAATATTTAACAACTAAAAATACCTATTTATTTGAAATAAATCCTTTATAATGGATAAATAGTCCAACTTTTCCCATGTAAAAAGTTCTACTTCTTGTTTTGTTTGATTCCCTTCTATATCCAAAAAAGACTTATACACTTTTTTTGGAGTTTTTCCCATATGTCCATACACAGATGTTTCCTCATACATTGGTTGACGCAATTTTAATCTTTTTTCTATAGCATAAGGACGTAAATCAAAAATTTTTTTGATATTCAACACTATGTTTTCATTATCTATTTTTGATTTACCATAGGTATTTACAAAAATTCCTATGGGTTCTGCAATGCCTGCTGCGTAAGATATTTGTATCAACAATTCATCTGAAATTCCTGCTGCCACCAAGTTCTTGGCTATATGTCTAGCGGCATAAGCTCCAGCCCTATCCATTTTAGATGGATCTTTTCCAGAAAAAGCTCCTCCTCCATGAGATCCTCTTCCTCCATAAGTGTCTACTATAATTTTCCTACCGGTAAGACCCGTATCCCCATGAGGTCCACCCGTGACAAATTTTCCTGTTGAATTGATGTAATATTTTGTTTTATCCGTAAATAATTTTTTTACATTTTTAATATTATTCATTACTCTTGGAATCAGAAGATTTTTAACATCATGAACTATGCGTTGATGCATTTTATCTTTTGTATCAAATTCATCATGTTGAGTTGAAATAATAATACTGTGAATATGCACTGGGACATTGGTATCAGAATATTCTAAAGTTACTTGGGATTTTGCATCTGGACGTAAATAAGTCATTTTTTTTCCTTCATTTCGAATAAATGAAAGTTCCCTTAATATATGATGTGATATTTCTAATGATAAAGGCATATAATTTTCCGATTCTTTCACTGCATAACCAAAAACAATACCTTGATCTCCAGATCCTTGTTCTTCTTTTTTTGATCTTTGAATTCCCTCTAATAGATCTAAAGATTGTTCTTGAATAGAAGAAAGAACTCCACAAGAATCGGCATTGAATCTGTATTCATTTTTAGTGTACCCTATTTTTCTAAGAATATTACGAGCTATTTTTTGAACATTAACCCAGGTCTTAGAATTGACTTCTCCAGCTAATATAATTTGTCCCGTGGTGACTAAAGTTTCTATAGCTACTTTTGCGTTTGGATCGTACGCTAAAAAATGATCTAATATAGAGTCAGATATTTGATCTGAAATCTTATCAGGATGACCTTCTGAAACAGATTCGCTGGTAAATAAATAAGCCATTTTTGGAACTAAGAAGTATTTTTATAAATGAAATTATCTAATTTGATTTTGAATTTTAATAGATTCTTGATGTAATAGTTTAAAAATTCCTTCAAGCAATTCTTCAGAAATTCCTAAATTTTTCCCAAAATTCATAGATTTATTCATAATATTTTTCCATCGATTGGGTTGCAAAATCGCAATATCTGAAGATTTCTTTAAAGCTCCTAATTTTTTGGAAATGTTCATTCTTTCTGCTAAAAGCGAAATAATATTTTCATCTAGTTCATCAATTAAAATCCTAAAAGAATCCAAATATCTTTTACTTTTTTGATCATATTTTTCTATACATGTTAATTTTTTTAACATTTCCAAAAGATTTTCAGGAGTGATTTGTTGTTTAGGATCGCTCCAAGCATGATCAGGATCACAATGACTTTCGATCATCAATCCTTCATATTGAAAATGATAAGCTTTTTTTGCTATATCCAAAATCCCTTCTTTATTTCCACAAATATGTGAAGGATCACATATTATAGGAATTCGAGGAAAAAGGCTCCTAAAATTTAATACAAGATTCCAATTAGGTTGATTACGATATTTTGAATTTTTGTAAGTATAGAAACCACGGTGTATTACTCCTAATTTTCTAATTCCTTTCCCCAATAAACGTTCTAAAGCTCCTGTCCATAATTCTAGATCAGGATGAATGGGATTTTTAACCAAAATGATTTTATTATTTTCTCCTTCCAAAGCATCCGCTATTTCTTGAATCGTAAAAGGACTAGCTGTACTTCTAGCTCCTATCCAAAGAATATCAATTCCAAAATCAATCGCTAATTTCACATGTTCTGCATTTGCTATTTCTGTAGCGACCATTAATCCCGTACTTTTTTTTACTTTATGAAGCCATTCCAATCCTTTTTTTCCAATTCCTTCAAAATTATTGGGTTTTGTTCTAGGTTTCCATATTCCTGCTCTAAATACTTTAATATAGGAAGAATTCAATCTATTGGCTGTTTCTAATATTTGTTGTTCACTTTCTGCACTACAAGGGCCAGATATAATGAAAGGGAGACTCCACTGATCAATCCAAGATCTGTCTATGCTATTACTTAATTTTTCCATCACAATACATTTAATTTACACATATTTTTTTATCTTTTATCTCGTTTGCTTTTTTTATATATTGATTTATTTTATTAAATTTTTTATCTATTAAATGATTACGAAATTTATTTAAATGATGGATATAAAAATCAATAGCTTGAATCATATTTTTTCTATTCGAAATAAAAATAGGTAACCATGTTTCAGGTTTACTTTTTGCTAAACGTGTAGTTGAATCTAATCCACTTCCCATCATATTATTAAAAATGTTGTCTTTATTTTTAAATTTTTTTAAAACTGTACTAGCTAAAGAAAAGGAAACTACATGAGGTAAATGAGATATATAAGCAATATATAAATCATGTTCTTTAGAGGTCATATAAATCATACGCATGTTCATAATAGAATATATTTTAATAGCGACAGATATTGCATCTGGAGCACTAAGTTCAGAATCACAAATAATGCATTGTTTTTTATAAAACAAACCAGAATTCGCTGAAATAGGTCCAGAATTTTCAATTCCTGCAATCGGATGTGTAGCTACAAATCTACTTCTTTTAGGATGAGAAGAAATCCTATTGCAAATATCATATTTAGTAGATCCAGTATCTAATATGACTGTATCCATTCTGATTTCATTCAGAATATTTGTAAGTATTTTTTCTATTCCATCTACGGGAATAGATAAAACAATTACTGAAGATTGCATAATGAGATCCTGTAAAGGAATTATTTCATCTACAATTCCAAGTTTTATAGCATGTAAAGCATTTTCTTTATTAGAATCTGTTCCTATAAATTTATCTCCAAAATTTGATTTTCTCAATCCTAACCCAATGGATCCACCAATCAATCCTAATCCTATTATTCCAATATTCATGAAAAAATTCTATTTTTCGCCTGTTCCAAAATTTTTACTGGACAACATATAGAAAACCTTACATATCCTTTTCCATTATGACCAAATACTCTCCCAGGTGTAACAAATATGTGATAAGTTTTAAAAAATTTATCTGACCATATCCAATCATTTTTGTCTGCATCAGTGATTTTTGCCCAAACAAATATTCCAGAACTTTTTTTTTCGTATTTTAAATTTAAATAATCGCATATTTCCCATATAATTTTTCTTCGTTTCATATATTCTATATTAAGGGATTCAAACCATTTAGCATCATGATTCATAGCTTCGATGGCTCCAATTTGTATGGGATAATACATCCCAGAATCCATTTGACTTTTTATTTTCAATATATTCTGAATAAATTCATTTTTACCTATTATCATTCCAACACGCCATCCAGGCATATTGTAACTTTTACTTAAGGAATTTAATTCCAATGCTATATCTTTAGCCCCTTTCACATTGAAAATACTTAAAGGACGTTCCTTATTTAATATCAAACTATAAGGATTATCATGAACGAGTAATACACGATTTTTTTTAGAAAATAGAACAATTTCTTCTAATTTTTCAAAAGAAATTGTTGCCCCCGTAGGCATGTGGGGGTAATTAATCCACATGATTTTTGCTTCTACTTTAGAGAGATTTTCTAATTTTGGAATCCAATTTCTATCCTCATAAAGATCATAATAAATAATTTTGGCTTCCAAAAGTTTTGATATAGAGGAGTAAGGAGGATATCCAGGATTAGGAATTAATACCTTATCCCCTTTATCTAAATAAGACATGCTGATATGCATAACTCCTTCTTTAGAACCCATTAATGGTAAAATTTCATTTTTAGGATCCACATCAACTTGATATACTTTTTTATACCAATTAGAAATGGCATTTCGTAATGGTTCTATTCCAATAGAACTTTGATAAGTATTAGCATGCTTTAATTCTGATGCTTTTTTCATTTTATGTAGAACCCCATATGGAGGAAGAAGATCAGGATTTCCAATTCCTAAATTAATTATTTTAACCCCATTTTTTTCAAGATTATGAATTTCCTTCATTTTTTCGGAAAAAAAGTATTCCGATATTTTATGCGTTCTTTTTGCTGTTACAATCATTATGATTAGGATCTAATTCTACCATTTTTATATTCTCCCATAATAGACAATTGATGAAGACAGGGAATTTTTTGTATTCGTTTTTTCATTTTTTCATAATCTTTTATATTGTTGAATATAACATCTACATAAAATGAATATTCCCAAGGTCTTTGTATAATAGGGATGGATTGTATTTTCGTCATGTTAATTCCAAGACTAGATATCAAACTCAATATCTGAGATAAACTACCAGTAGTATGCAATATTTTGAATATTAATGAAGCTTTATTAAAAAAATATTTTTCTGGTTTATAATAATTTTTAATAATGAAGAATCTAGTAAAATTACTTGTAATAGTTTGTATATTTTTGGAAATGATCTCTAATCCATATTCTTTAGCCGCATTTTCAGACGCTATTGCAGCTAAACCTTTTTTTTTGCATATAGAAATATATTTAGCAGCAGCAGCTGTATCGTAATATTCGGATATTTTGATATCAGGATGTGTATTTATAAATAATTCACATTGTAAAATAGCCATAGGATGAGAATATATCTCCTTAATATTTTCTATACTTTGTCCGGGGTAAGCCATGATATGATGTTGTATCGGCATATACACCTCTCCCACTATTTTTAAATTATATTCAGATAAAAGACTGTAATTCGTCAATATCGTTCCCGCTATGCTATTTTCTATAGCCATTACCCCGATATCTACATCAGATTTTGCCACTGAAATAGCCAATTCCCTAAAAGAAGAACATTCCATTAACTTATAATTACATCCTTCAAAATAGCTGGAAACAGCTGCATGATGAAAACATCCCTTAACCCCTTGTATTGCTATTTTTTTCATGAACCCAAAAAAAGATTGAATCACTATCAATCCAGCGGAAAAAATTTGAAGCAAATATAAAAAATTATTCCATTTTATACAATTTTTATATTTTAAAAATGATAAAATATAAATTGACTACAATACAAAAAGATTAAAACGGTTAACTTTATGTTTTCGTATTCTACTATTTCATTATGCAAAAGAAAAAATCTTCTATAGGATGGAGGAAAAAAAACAAACACCCTTCTCTTTCGGAAGTTTTTTCTTCCATTTCTGTTCCTAAACAGAAAGGAATATGGAAAAAACTTTTTGCTTTTACTGGGCCAGGATTATTAATTTCTGTAGGATATATGGATCCAGGCAATTGGGCAACAGATATTGTTGGAGGCTCAAAATTTGGTTATATGCTTTTATCCGTCATTTTTATATCCAATTTTTTTGCCATGATTTTGCAACATTTAGCTTTAAAATTAGGAATTGTTTGTGAGAGAGATTTAGCACAGGCTTGTAGAGATCATTATACGCCCTTGATTAATTTTATCCTATGGATTTTATGTGAAATCGCTATTTCTGCTTGTGATTTAGCTGAAATCATTGGTTCTGTGTTAGCCTTAAAATTGCTTTTTGGGATTCCTATTACATGGGGTGTATTAATTACAGTTATAGATGTTTTAATTATTTTATTTTTCCAATATAAAGGGTTTAGATATATTGAAAGTGTAGTAGCTGCTTTAATTTTTACAATTTTAATTTGTTTTAGTTTTGAAATTATTAGTTCAAAACCTGAAATTTTTTCCATATTAAAAGGAATTGTACCTGATCCTGAAATTATACAAAATTCGCATTCATTCTATATATCTATAGGAATATTAGGAGCTACGGTAATGCCTCATAATCTTTATCTTCACTCAAGTATCATACAAACCCGAGATTATCCACGTACTATTGAAGGAAAGAAAATGGCTATCAAATATGCGACGATAGACAGTACCTTATCTTTATCCTTAGCATTTTTTATCAATGCAGCTATATTGATTATATCTGCAGCCACTTTTCATAAAGCTGGACATACAGAAGTTGCAGATATTATGGACGCACACAAGCTTTTAACTCCTATACTAGGTTCTAGTCTGGCAGGAGTTTTTTTTGCATTAGCTCTACTAGCATCAGGCCAAAATTCAACATTAACTGGAACTCTATCTGGACAAATAGTTATGGAAGGTTTTCTTAATATAAAATTGAAACCTTGGATTCGAAGATTAATCACGAGGCTTATAGCTATTGTTCCAGCTATGATTGTCTCTATTGTTTATGGAGAAAAAGGAACAACTGAATTATTAATAATTAGTCAAATCATTTTATCAGTACAATTAAGTTTTGCTATTGTTCCATTAGTTAATTTTACAGGAGATTATGAAAAAATGGGACCATTTGTAAATGGACCTATTTTAAAAATATCAGCTTGGGTTATTACCATTATCATTGTATTTCTAAATTTATTTTTATTATATGATTCTTTCTGGGGAAGAAGATAATACTTCAAAATTTAACGTAAACTCGCGTTTCTGATGTAAGCGTATACGTGCCTGATGTTTCCCTATTGTTTTAATTACTTTATTTCCAGGTATTCTAATAAATTTTTTATCTATAGAAATTCCTTCTTTATTCAACACTTTCATCAGGTATTGATTATTAATAGACCCGAAAAGTTTTCCTCCTTTCCCCACCTTAACTGGTATTTTAATGGTTAATTTTCTTAATTTATCTTCTATTTCTTTCGATTTTTCAATTAAAAAACTTTCTTTTTTAGAACGCTGTTTCAAGATTTCATGAGTATTTTTTATAGTTCCAGGTAATGCTAAAACAGCATATCCTTTAGGTATTAGATAATTTCTAGCATAACCAGGTTTTACATCTAATTCATCATATTGAAATCCTAAATTTTCTATGTCTTTGTTTAGAAGAATTTTCATTTTATCTTAAATCATCTGTCACAAAAGGTAAAAGGCCAATATGCCTACATCTCTTAATAGCCGCATTTAATTTATTTTGATTTTTTTGTAAAGTTCCTGTGATACGACGTGGCAATATTTTTCCTTGCGCATTCAGAAATTTTATTAAAAATGTAGGATCTTTATAATCTATATATTTTATATTTTGTTGTTCAAAAAAGCAATATTTTTTTTCTACTTTTGTTTCTATTTTAATAGGAGATAAATATCTTAATTCATTATCTACATCTACTACTTTTTT
The DNA here is from genome assembly GCF_014251695.1 of Blattabacterium cuenoti. Classification (NCBI taxonomy): domain Bacteria; kingdom Pseudomonadati; phylum Bacteroidota; class Flavobacteriia; order Flavobacteriales; family Blattabacteriaceae; genus Blattabacterium; species Blattabacterium cuenoti. The sequence continues at coordinate 314,531 of NZ_CP059195.1, forward strand.
TGTATGTTTATGGGTATCCTCTAATGTCATAATTTGTCATCTTTTTTTAAAAATTTTTTTCTTCTTTTTTCAGCATATTCCATTCCATATTTATTTAATTTTACAGTTAAAAAACGTAAAATTCGCTCATCTTGTCTTAATTTTAATTCTAAATCCGAAACTAAATCAGTATTTAACAAAAATTCAAATAAGTGATAACAACCACTTTGTTTTTTTTGAATGGAATAAGCTAGTTTTTTTAATCCCCAATGTTCCTGATGAACGATTTTTCCTTTTTTTTGTATGATATGATTTTCATATTCTTTTGCTGTTTCTTTTGCTTGATCATCAGATAATATAGGAGTTATTATTATAATATTTTCATAATGTTGAAGCATTGAATTATTTTTTTATCGAAAATGTAAATCTATATTTTTATGTTCTTTTTTCAAAAATATTCTAAATTTTTTTTTTTATTTTATTGATCAGTTTTTCGATACGTTGTATACTTTCTTTTTTTCCTAACATTTCAAAAATTATGAAAAGATCAACTCCTTTTAAAGCCCCCACTAAAGCTAAACGAAATAATTGCATAATATGTTGATTTTTTGTTTTTTGAAACACAAATTTCAAATTTGTATACGTAAATTTATTTGTATGAAATAACAATATTTTGGCCTTTTCTAATTTAAAAATGGTATTTTCATGACAAATTTTATTTAAAAAATTAGTATCATAAGAACTAGGAGGGATAAAAAAATAAAAAGAATGTTCCCATATTTCATGAATAAAATGAATTCTATCCATTGTTAAATGGATTACTTTCCATAAATAATCTTTTTTGCATAAAATAGAACGTGTTTTAATTTCTTCGAAAAGAAATGAAAATATTTCTTCCTTTTTTTTATTTAAATATTTTTTATTGAACCAATTCGCTTTTTTTATATCAAAATAAACACCAGATTTGTTTATTTTTTCTAAAGAAAATAAATTGATTAATTCTTGTAAAGAGAAAATTTCTCTTTTGACTCCAGGATTCCATCCTAATAAAGATAACATATTTACAAATGCTTCCGGAAAATAACCTAATTCCCTATATCCAGGAATGATAATTTTTTCTTTTGGAATTTCCCATTGTATAGGATATATAGGGAAATTTAAACTATTTGTATTTCTTTTACTAATTTTTCCTTTTCCATTATTTTTTAAAATTAAAGGCAAATGTGCAAAAATAGGTGGGGACCAACCCAAAGCCCTATATAACAATACATGCAAAGACATAGATGGAAGCCATTCTTCTCCTCTAATCACATGAGTAATTTTCATTAAATAATCATCTATGGTATTAGCTAAATGATAAGTAGCAATTCCATTCGATTTTAACAAAATTTTATCGTCTAAGTGATCTGTATTCACAATTATATCGCCATGTATGACATCATGCATTTTCAATTTTTCTCCAGGTTCTATTTTAAATCGAATCACATAAGAACAAGATCGCAATTTATCATGTAATTGTTCTTTCGTCATAGTTAAAGAATTATTAAGTTCCATTCGAATTCTAAAATTATAAGAAAAAGTTAAACCATGATGATTATATTCTTTTCTTTTTTTCTCAATATCTTGACCTGTGTCAAAAGCATAATAAGCATACCCTTTTTTTAACAATTGGTTTATATACATACGATAAATTTCACCCCTTTTAGATTGATAATAAGGAGAATAAGGGCCTCCATACCCGACCCCTTCATCAGGTTCTATGTGGCACCATTTTAATGTTTCCAAAATATACGATTCAGAATTATCAACAAATCTTTTTCGATCAGTATCTTCTATTCTAAGGATGAATGTTCCGCCATGTTTTTTAGCAAAAAGATAATTATATAATGCCGTTCTAATTCCTCCTAAATGAAGTGGGCCTGTAGGACTAGGAGCAAAACGAACTCTTACAGCTCTTACAGAATGTAGTAACATAAATTTATAATTTTATCTTATTTTCCAATGCAAAATTTTGAAAAAATATTTTTTAGTACATCTTCACTTGTGATTTCTCCTGTTATCTCTCCTAAATACCGTAACGCCTCTTTAATATTTATTGATACTAAATCTACTGAAAATCCTTTATTAAAAGTATGAGACGCAAATGATAATTCTCTTAATGAACGTTTCAAAGCTTCATAATGTCTGTATTGTGTCACCAATATTTTTTTGTTTTTTAATTGATTCAAAAATAAAGAACTTAAAGCATTTAGGACCCTTTTTACTTCATGATAATTTTTTGCAGAAATTTCAAAAAAATAAGGAATCTTTGACTTTAAATTTTCAAAATTATGAAAAGAAGATATATCTGATTTATTCGCTATGAAAAAAATATTTTTTAATGGATATTTTTTGTTCATTGTTTGAATATCATTAATAATTTTTTTTTCCTCTTTGTTAGAAGAGTCAAAAATATATAATATGACTTGAGCCTCTTCTATTTTTTTCATGGTTTTTTCCACTCCCATAATTTCTATAGGATCTTTGGTTTTTCTAATTCCTGCTGTATCCAAAAAATGAAAAAGAATTCCATTTAAAATGATTTCTCCTTCCACACAATCTCTAGTTGTTCCTTCTATATGGGATATAATGGAACGGTCTTCCTGAATCACCTGATTAAAAAAAGTAGATTTTCCCACATTTGGTTCTCCAATAATGACCACATAAATTCCTTTTTTTATAGCATTTCCTAACGAAAAAGATTCAATTAAATCTTTTAAAGTCATTTTTAATTCTTGTAAAAAAGAAAATAGTTCTGATCTATTAGCAAAAATCACATTTTCTTCAGAAAAATCTAATTCCAATTCTAGTAAAGATGCAAAATCCAATAATTTTTTTCTCAAATCCTTAATAGTGTGAGATAATGTTCCTTTAATCTGTTGTAAAGATATGTCATGACAAATTTTATTTTCCGATATGATCAAATCAGCTATAGCTTCAGCTTGCGATAAATCTACTTTTTTATTTATAAAAGCACGAAATGTAAACTCTCCAGGACGTGCCAAACGTATTCCTATTCTAATGAGCAATTGTAAAATCTGTTGTTGAATATAATAAGATCCATGACAAGAAATCTCTATCATATTCTCTCCTGTATAAGAAAAAGGAGATTTAAAAATAGAAATTAAAACTTGATCTAAGAAACTATTATTTTCTGCTACAATATATCCCAAATGAATAGTATGTGTAGATTGGTTTTTTAATTTTTTTCCAGGTTTAATAGAAATAAAAATATTTTCAACAATAGATATGGAATTTTTTCCAGAAATACGAATAACAGAAATAGCACTAAAACCAACAGGAGTTGCTAAAGCAACAATGGGATCATCATCTAAACCTAACATAAAAAAAAACAAAAATTATATTATCATAAAATAAGTATTTTTTTTAAAATTCGCATTATTTTAATTTCGTCATATGGAATCTTTTTACAAATTTTACCGTGTTTTTCAAAACACTCTTAAAGATTTATATCCAGAATATAAGGAGTTAGAAACTATCTTTTTTTTACTTACTACCCATATTTTTCAATGTGATAAAACGACTATTTTATTACGATTAAGTAGAAAAGAAAAAATCAATTTTTTTACTTACGATAAATTAATAAAAAAATTATGGGAATTAAAAAAAAATAGACCTATACAATATGTAATTGGAGAAACCTACTTTTTTGGAATGAAATTTACAGTTAATGAAAAAGTATTCATTCCAAGACCAGAAACAGAAGAACTTGTATACTGGATCCTACAGGATCATAAAGATTTCAATCATGATCATCCAGTACAAGTATTTGATATTGGAACAGGAAGTGGATGCATTAGTATTACTTTAAAAAAGAAAAAACCTGAAATTGTACACGTTCATGCTATTGATTCTGATCCAGAGGCTATTAACATAGCTCGTAAAAATGCAAAATTACATCATGTTAAAATTTCATTAAAAAATGTGGACATATTGAAATATGGAATGTACATGCCTCCAAAAATAAGTAAAAATGTTGTTAACATTATCGTTAGTAATCCACCTTATGTCAGACTATCTGAAAAAAAACTACTACATCCAAACATTGTTCAATATGAACCTTCTCAAGCTTTATTTGTTCCTGACGAGGACCCTTTGATTTTTTACAAAAAAATTTCTTTTTGGATCAAAAAAAGACTAACTGGAATTGTTTATGTTTATTTTGAAATAAACCAATTTATTTATTTAGATATTATTGATTTTTTAAAAACAAAAGGGTTTCTAAATATAGAAATAAAAAGAGATTTTCAAGGATTTTTCAGAATGGTTCGTGCAGTTTATTACGCAAACCAAAATAATTAAATAAAAAAAACAATATGGATAACAAAATAGAACAAAAAATATCTAAACTTAGAAAAGAGTTATTGAAATATAATGATCAATATTATAATTCTGGATATTCCGAAATATCAGACTTACATTTTGATAAAAAATTAAAAGAATTATCTTTTTTAGAGAATAAATATCCTGAATTCCATGATCCTACTTCTCCTACAATGAAAATAGGAGCAAAAGTCCCTAAAACAGAATCTACTGTTTATCATAAATATAAAATGTACTCTATTCAAAATACCTATTCTAAAAAAGAATTGATGATTTGGAATACAAAAATCAGTAAATCAATTCATTCTTTATCTTTCGTATGTGAACCAAAATATGATGGAGTATCTATTAATTTAATTTATAAAAACGGATTTTTAACAAATGCGATGACTCGTGGGGATGGAGAAAAAGGAGAAGATGTCACAAAAAATATAAAAACGATAAAATATATTCCTTTCAAATTAAAAGGAAACAACTATCCTACGTATCTTGAGATACGTGGAGAAATTTTTTTTCCTATAAAGGATTTTATAGAAATCAATAAAAAACGCATAAAAAATGGACTCCCCCCTTATGCAAATCCAAGAAATACGGCTAGTGGAACACTGAAAATTCGTGATCATAAAAAAGTACGTAAAAGAAATTTATTTTGTATAGCATTTCATGTTATAGGAAAGAATTTACCTTTTGATACACAATATGAAGCTATAAAATACATCAAATATTGGGGATTTAAAGTTCCGGAAACAGCACGGTTTTGTAAAAATATAAAAGAAGTCTTCCATTTTATAGACGTTTGGAAGATCGGTCAAAATAAACTATCTTATCAAACTGACGGAATAGTTATTAAAGTCAATGAATATCATAAACAAACCCTTTTAGGATTTACCAATAAATATCCACGTTGGGCAATAGCCTACAAGTTTAGACAAAAATTGCATGAAACTAAATTATTAAATATTACGTTTCAAGTGGGACGTACGGGAATCATTACTCCTGTAGCCAATGTCGTTCCTATTTTCATTTCTGGAACCACAATACAAAGAGTAGCACTTTATAATGATAATTTTATAAAAAAAATGGGAATTCATTATGGAGATTCACTTTTATTAGAAAAAGGGGGGAATATCATTCCAAAAGTGACAAAAATAAATATTAAAAAAAGATTGAATCAAACCTCCCCTGTATTTTTCTTAAAAAAATGTCCGTCATGTAATAGCATTTTAACAAAAAAGAATGAATTATTTTACTGTACTAATCAAAACTGTTTTTCTAAAACAACAGAAAAAATAAGACATTTTGTAAATGTTATGAACATCAAAAAAATTGGAAAAAAAATAATATATAAACTATACAAAAAAGGTTTTTTATATAGTTTATATGATTTATATAAATTAAAAAAAAAAGAACTACTTCAAATTAATGGAGTCCAAGAGAAATTGGCATGTAGCATTTTAAATAATATAGAAAAATCAAAAGAAAAGCCCTATTACAGAGTATTATTTGCCTTAGGGATCCGTTATGTAGGAGAATATATTTCAAAAACATTAACAGACAATTTTTTGGATATCAATTCTTTAATGAATGCAAATTACAATCATTTAATTTCTGTTCCTAGCATAGGAAAAAAGATCGCAAAAAGCATCATTGCTTATTTTTCAATTACGGAACATCAACACATAGTTAAAATGCTTATGAAATATGGATTCCATATTTCAAAATGTCCTATGATGAAAAAATATTCCTTAATTGAAGGAAAATCTTTTGTATTTACAGGGAAATTATCTTGTATGACCCGTAATGAAGCTAAAAATATAGTAGAATGTTTAGGTGGAAAAGCATATAATACTGTAAATAATAAAATTCATTTTATAGTGGTTGGAAAAAATTTTGGTTCAAAATTAAAAAAAAGTATGAAAAAAAATAACGTAAAAATTTTGACCGAAAATATTTTTTTGGATATGCTGAAAAAATCAAAAAAAAATAATTTTTAATGTTTTGAACGATTATCAGGAATTAATTTAAGTCCGTATAGATGGTTTTGTTTTTCATATAGAAAACAGTATATTTAGTTGATGAGTTAATCCATCATTTAAGTCCGAAATCTATTTTTTTATGTTATTAAAAAATATATTTACAGAATCTGGATTCGAGTCTGAAGCTGAGTTTATACCCTTAATGAGTCAAGATGAAGAAGATCAGTTACTTAAAGACGATATTCCTGAACAATTATGTATCTTAACAGTAAGAAATATGGTTTTGTATTCTGGTATTGTTTTTCCAATTATAGCAGGAAAAAGTGGATCCATACAATTGTTACAAGATGCTTATGGATTAGATAAAACAGTTGGAGTATTAACACAAAAAAATTCTGGAATCGAAAATCTTAGTGAAAAAGATTTGTATTCTATTGGAACGGTTGCTAAAATATTGAAATTATTGAAAATGCCTGATGGAAATACCACCGTAATTTTACAAGGGAAAAGAAGATTTAAAGTCAATCGTTTTATTCAAAATGATCCATATTTTAAAGCAGAAATTATAGCGTTAGAAGAAAATAAACCTTCCTGTAAGGATAAAGAATACCTTGCTTTAGTCGAATCTATAAAGGAAATAGCTATAAAAATTATTCAAGATAATCCAAATATTCCATCAGAAGCGAGCATTGCTATTCGTAATATAGAAAGTCCTTCTTTTTTAATCAATTTTGTAGCAGCTAATATGAATTTAGCTACTAGAGATAAACAAAAATTATTAGAATACGATGATTTGAAAAAAAGAGCAATGGAAACATTGCGTTTTCTAAACGTAGAACATCAACAAATTAAATTAAAAAACGATATTCAATCCCGTGTTCGTAGTGATATGGATCAGCAACAGAGAGAATATTTTTTGCATCAGCAAATTAAAGCCATACAAGAAGAACTAGGGGATATTTCTTATGAAAAAGAGATAGATGAAATGCGTGCTAAAGCTTCCAGAAAAAAATGGCCTAAGGAAGCAAAAAAACAATTTGATAGAGAACTGCTAAAAATGCAAAGAACGAATCCTCAAATGCCAGAATATACGGTACAGAGAAATTATCTGGAATTAATGATTGATCTTCCTTGGGGAAGATACTCAAAAGATAATTTTGATTTAGAATATGCACAAAAAATATTAGATAGAGATCACTATGGGCTAGAAAAAGTAAAAGAGCGTATTATAGAATATTTAGCAGTATTAAAATTAAGGGGAGATATGCGTTCTCCTATTCTATGTTTTTACGGTCCACCTGGAGTTGGAAAAACTTCTTTAGGTAGATCTATAGCAACCGCATTAAAAAGAAAATACGTTCGTATTTCTTTGGGAGGTTTGCATGATGAATCAGAAATACGGGGACATAGAAGAACTTATATAGGAGCTATGCCTGGGAGGCTATTACAATCTATTCGAAAGGTAGGAACTTCAAATCCCGTTTTTGTCATAGACGAAATAGATAAAATGGGACTAGGAACAAATGGGGATCCTTCTTCTGCTATGTTGGAAGTTTTAGATCCGGAACAAAATACCTCGTTTTACGATAATTTTTTAGAAATGGGTTATGATTTATCAAAAGTATTATTTATTGCCACAGCAAATTCACTTTCCCATATTCAACCAGCTTTAATAGATAGAATGGAAGTCATAGAAATGAATGGGTATACTGTAGAAGAAAAAACGCAAATTGTAAAAAAACACATATTACCCAAACAATTGAAAGAAAATGGATTAAAAAAATCAGATTTAGGACTTGGCACGAAACAAATAGAAAAAGTTATTGAAAGTTATACCAGAGAATCTGGATTGAGAACTTTGGAGAAACATATTGCGAAATTAGCACGTTATGTAGCTAAACATATTGCTATGAATAAGAAATATGTTAAACTTTTGAATGTTGAAAAAATAGAAAGTATTCTAGGTATACCCAATGATCCAGATCGTTATGAAGAAAATAATATTCCAGGTGTAGTAACTGGTTTAGCTTGGACCCATTTTGGGGGAGATATTTTATATATTGAATCCAGTTTATCGAAAGGGAAAGGCCATTTAAGTATTACTGGCAATTTAGGAGAGGTAATGAAAGAATCTGCGACAATTGCTTTACAATACATTAAAGCTCATTATAAAGAATTTAAAATAGATCCTATAATGTTTGAAGAAAAAAATGTACATGTTCATGTTCCTGAAGGAGCAGTTCCTAAAGATGGGCCATCTGCGGGAATAACAATGTTAACATCTTTAGTCTCAAGTTTTACTAAAAGAAAATTAAGACCTCATTTAGCTATGACAGGAGAAATTACTCTAAGAGGAAAGGTCCTTCCTGTTGGTGGAATTAAAGAAAAAATTTTAGCGGCTAAACGTGCTAATATTAAAGAAATTATTCTTTCACAAGATAATAAAAAAGATGTAGAAGAAATTAAAACCGAACATTTAAAAGGATTAACCTTTGATTATGTTAAAAATATGAATGATGTAATTCATTTATCTTTATTGTAAATTATGATGCATGAATTAGAAAATAATAGCTATCCAGTTCATAGAGAATACTTGATACAATTAGCAAAAAAATATGGCACTCCACTTTACGTATACGATTCTTGCAAAATAAAAAAACAATATATGAAGATGAAAAATGCTTTTACTGGTATTGAAAATTTAATTATTAATTATGCCTGTAAAGCTAATACGAATATAAATATATTAAAATTTTTGCAAAACTTGGGAAGTGGATTAGATACCGTGTCTATTCAGGAAGTAGAACTAGGATTAAAAGCAGGGTTTCATCCTAAAAGAATTATATTCACACCTAATTGTGTTTCTATTCAAGAAATAAAAAAGGCTGTTGATTTCGGAGTTAGAATCAATCTAGATAATCTATCCATTTTAGAACAATTTGGAGGATATTATCCTGATTATGCTATAGGAATAAGAATTAACCCACATATTATGGCAGGAGGGAATTATAAAATTTCAGTCGGTCATATTGATTCTAAATTTGGTATTTCTTACTACCAAATTCCTCATATGAAAAGAATATTAAAGAATACCGGACTTAAAATAGAAGGATTTCATATGCATACAGGATCTGATATATTAGATATACAAGCTTTTTTATCCGGAGCAAAAGTTTTATTTAAAATAGCTATAGATTTTCCAAATCTTGATTATATTGATTTTGGAAGTGGGTTTAAAGTTCCATACACAAAAAATGATATAAAAACGGATCTAACTTCTTTAAGTTCTTCTATGACAGAAGAAGTTGATAATTTTTGTAAAAATTATGGAAGTAAAATTACTTTCATATTTGAACCAGGTAAATTTATAGTTAGTGAATCTGGATATTTTTTAGTTAGCGTAAATGTCATTAAACATACTACTTCTACTGTATTTGCTGGAGTTGATTCAGGATTTAATCATTTTCTTCGTCCTATGTTTTACGATGCTTATCATTGTATTGAAAATATTTCTAATCCCAACGGAAGGTTTCGTTTTTACACAGTGGTGGGATATATTTGTGAATCAGATACTTTTGGGTTAAATAGAAAAGTTAAAGAAATCCGTGAAGGAGACATTTTATGCATTAAAAATGCGGGGGCTTACTGTTTTTCTATGTCTTCTAATTATAATTCTCGTTATAGACCTTCTGAAGTTATGATTTTTAAGGGGAAAGATTTTATCATAAGAAGAAGAGAAACGATGCAAGACCTTATTAGAAACATAGTGTACATACAACACATGTAGTATGGAGAGATGGCAGAGTGGTTAATTGCGGCGGTCTTGAAAACCGTTGAGGGGATCACCTCCGGGGGTTCGAATCCCTCTCTCTCCGCATAACGTATCATAACGATTTTTTAAGTTTTTTCATCTGTTTTTCAATGCTTTCGTTGGTTATTTTTTTAAATAAAAATGAGGGATCGCCTAATACATGTCCTGGACATAAAATTTCTTCTATCTTTTTTATTTTTTTCCAAAAAAAAGTTTTCAAACGAAGCATATATAATAATTTTTTTGCTGTATGTGGAAGAAAAGGCTCCGCTAATTGAGCTAACATCCCAACAATTTGTATCGATACATAAAGTATAGTATTGACACGTTTTTCTTTTTTTTTATTCCAAGGTTCTTCTTCTGTTAAATATTTGTTTCCTAGTCTAGCTAAATTCATAAAACATGTTAAGGATTCTCTAAATTGATAGGATTCAATTAAATTTCCTATATATTCTGGATAATGTTTAATTTTGTATAAAATGTTTTTATCCTTTATAGATAACATTTCAGGATGAGGGACAATGCCTTTATTATACTTTTGGATTAAAGTTAGACTTCTATTTACAAAATTTCCTAATATAGCAACCAATTCAGTATTATTTTTTCTTTGAAAATCTTTCCAATGAAAATTATTATCTTTTTTTTCAGGCATATTAGCTATGAGAATATAACGAAGTGTATCCTGTTGATTTGGAAAATCTTTTAAATATTCATGAACCCATACTGCCCAATTTTTAGAAGTCGATATTTTTTTATTTTCTAAATGAAGGAATTCATTAGCCAATATTTGATCTGGAAGGATATATCCACTATTATATGCTTTTAGTACAACTGGAAAAATAATGCAGTGAAAAACAATATTATCTTTTCCTATAAACTGAATTAATTTGGTACTTTCATCTTTCCAATAAGGGACCCAATCTCTTTTTCTTTGTTTAGCCCACTCTATGGTAGCAGAGATATATCCTATAGGAGCCTCAAACCACACATACATAACTTTTCCTTTCTCTTTCGGAACAGGAACTCCCCAATTCAAATCTCTTGTGATAGCACGAGGTTTTAATCCTTGATATAACCAAGATTTTGCTTGTCCATATACATTTACTTTCCAATCTTTTTTATGATGAATTAAAATCCATTTTTCCAAGAATGTTTGATATTGATTTAAAGGGAAATACCAATGTTTAGTTTTTTTTAAAACGGGAAAACTTCCACTTATAGTTGATTTTGGATATATTAAATCTTCAGGGACTAGCGAACTTCCACAATTTTCGCATTGATCGCCATAAGCCTCTTTATTTTTGCAATGGGGGCATGTCCCAGATATATACCTATCCGCTAAAAATTGTTTAGCTTCTTTATCATAATATTGTTCAGACGCTTTTTCGAAAATCTTTTTTTTTTCATGAAGTTTTTTAAAAAAAGAAGTAGAAATTTCGCAATGAATTTTTGTAGAGGTTCTAGAATAGTAATCAAACTCTATTCCAAAATTATTAAAAGAATCTTTAATCATGTAATGATACTTATTCACTATTTCTTGAGGAGTTTTTTTTTCTTTTTTAGCTTGTATTGCAATAGGGACTCCATGTTCATCCGATCCACATATAAAAATAACATCTATTTTTTTTCGTCTAAGATAACGAACAAAAATATCTGCAGGTAAATAAACTCCAGCCAAATGTCCTATATGAATTGGTCCATTTGCATAAGGTAAAGCAGCAGTTACTGTATATTTATTTGATTTTTTCATAATATAATAGTATAAAAATTGGTATATGAATAATAATAAAAAATTATTTTTAATTGACGCATATCCCCTCATTTATCAGAGTTATTATGCCTACATACATAATCCTCTTTACACTTCTAAAGGACTCAATACTTCGCCTATCATAAATTTCACATATTTTTTAATGAACATATTAAATAATGAAAAGCCATCCTATATGGCAACTATTTTTGATACTAATAAAGGAATTTCTTTTAGGAAGAAAGAATATGACAAGTATAAAGTACATAGAAAAAAAACCCCGGAAACTATTTGCATAGCTCTTCCTTATATTATAAAAATTTTAAAAACCTTTAAAATTTCTTTTTTTTATGCTCCTAACGGATATGAGGCCGATGATTTTATCGGAACAATAGCTAAAAAAGCAGAAAATAAAGGATATATTATTTATATAATCACTTTGGATAAAGATTTTTTTCAATTAATAACAGAAAATATTAAAGTTTATATACCACCTTTTAAAGGAAATACAAGAAAAATATTGGGAATAGAAGAAATAAAAATAAAATTTGGGGTAAATGATCCAAAACAAGTTATAGATTTATGGAGTATGATGGGAGATCCTTCTGATAATATACCAGGATTACCAGGAGTTGGAATAAAAAATGCCATAAAATTTATTCAAAAATATGGAAGTATTGAAAAATTATTAAATTCAACTCATGATCTTAACGGAAAAATTAAAAAAAATATTGAAGAAAATAAAGATTTAGGTCTTTTATCGAAAAAATTAATTACTATCGTTACTAATATTCCCTTTTTTTCTTTTCATGAAGAAAAATTTTATGTAAAAAAACCAAATTGGGATTCCATAAAAAAAATATTTGGAGAACTTGAGTTTATAAGATTATTAAAAAAAGCTTATAAATATTTTAAATTTAAAACGAAAGAATAATTTTACTTTTTTATATAAAATTTATATTTTTTCATATAACCCCAAACTTCTGCATGAAGCATAGATTTCATGTTTTTTCCTTCTTGAATGGATTTTCGAATAAAAGAAGAAGATATTTCAATAATTGGAGCTTTCAAAAAAATTATATTATCCTTTTTATATTTAAAAACAGAATCGGAAAAAGATCCAATTCTAGGATAAACCAAAATATCATATTTATTTAAAATAATTTTATAATTTTTCCATTTTATTAAAGAATAAAATGAATCTTTTCCCAAAAGAATAGAAAACTGATTCCTAGGATATTTTTTTTCTATATTGTAAAGTGTATGAATTGTATAAGAAGGAAAATATCCATATTCAATATCCAAAACACTCATTTTTTCATAATCATAGACAGCTCTTTTAACCATTTCGATTCTATGTTCATAATCTAAAAGATTCTTTTTTTTTTTAATGGATTTTGTGGAGAAACCACAAACCAAACATAATCTATATCTAAAAATTCTATTATATGATTAGCAATAATTGTATGTCCTAAATGAATAGGATTAAATGATCCGAAATAAAGTCCTATATTCATACTGTCATACTGATTAATAAAATAATCAAAAATATCGAGAATACATGTCGTCTCTCGATATTTTGATGATGATTTTTTAAATCATTTTAATACGATAACTTAATCCTAAAACAAGAAAATGATTATTCTGATTTTCTTTTTTTATTGTATCTAAAATATAATTTATTATTTGGTTTTGATACACTAAATGAAAACTAAGATCATCACTTTTTATGATAGGAAGAAATTCTATCCCTCCATAATAAGAATATGCTTTTTTAAACAATTTATTTTCTCCCAAAACATCATTTATTCCTTTTTTAGAGGTTCCGATTTCATATACTCCTTTAGCAATTAAATTCCATTTTGGAATAAAGTTGTATTTCAATTTCACTAAATAAGTTTCATATTTCACAGAAGCAGTATGCTTATAATCATTATTACATGATCGTAAAATTTTTGTTATATTCCCATTTTTTTCTATATCTTCATCGCTAAATATATAGTCTGCTTCTATGGTAAAAGGGTTACAATTTAGTTTGCTACCCAAAGCTAATAATTTCCAAAATTTTTTATTCTCATTTTCTTGAAAAATAGAATAAGACCATCTATTTTGAATAGATTTATTATGATTTGATAAACTCCAATTCCAATTTACAGAATATCCCATAGGATGATTCACATTTTGAACCATTTGAACCATATTTTCTTTGTTGTTTTTCATTCCATTAAGAATTTGAAATTGTAATTCATGATCTTTTATAGGAAGATAAATAAAACTTAATCCAATAGAATTATTCCTATTTTTGTGTACATGCGAATAACGGTATACGTGTTCATACAAACTATTAGCATATTCCATACTACCAAAAGAAAAAGGTTGTTTTCCAAACAATAAATAAAGTTGATCGTTCCACTTATATTTTAAATAAGCTAAATCCAGAATTTCAGAATTTTCTATTTTTTTAAACTGTTTTGCAAAACGATAACTTATTTTATCATTCACTTTTCCTATTCCTTCCAAATTTAAATAGTCTTCAGAAAAATGAGACCCTTCAGAAAATTCTTTCTTTACTATAGAATTAATATTATTAGAAAAATCTAAAAATATGTTAAAATGAGAATTTTCATTTGTTGTTTCTTTTTCTTTTATGATTTCTGCATAACTATGAAAAGGACAAAAAAATCCTAAAAAAAGAATAAGGAAAATAATTTTTATTTTTTTCATTTTTTTAATTTTATTATTCAATCATAATATAATAAATTTTACAGTATAAAAAACTTTTTTAAACCAAAACAAATAGTTAAAAAAAGACTAAATTTTTCCATACTATAACTATAAAAAAAATGGATAAAGATCAAGTTAAAAAAAAAGAAAAAAGAAATGAAAAAAAAACTCTTAAAACCATTATTGGATTTTTTTTATTAGGGAATAGTTTTTTTTTGTTTTTAAGTTTTTTTTCATTTCTTTTTCATTGGAAAAATGATCAAAGTCAACTCGAAAAACTTTTCGATAAAGAAATCATAGCAGAAAATTTACTTGGAAAAATGGGGGCTATCATATCTCACTATTTTATTTATTGTGGAATAGGAGTTAGTGCTTTTTTTATTCCTATATTTCTGTTTTTTACCGGTTTAAAAATTCTTTTTATTAGTATTATTAGTAGAAAAAAACTGTTAAATAATTTTTACAAATCCACAACATATCAATTTCTATTTTTTAGCGTATGGCTTCCTATCACTTTTTATGTTATTATTCCTAATAAAGGAATATTCAGTGGTATTTTTGGATTTGAAATAGGAAATTACTTGATTCATTTATTTGGAAAAGTAGGATTATATATGCTTATTTTTACGAGTATCATTTTTTATTTTATCATCATTTTTCGTATCAGTACTCCGACTATAAAAAATGGAATAAAAAAAAAAAGACAAAATATTAAAAAAGAAAAAGATACAAAATTACCATCGTGTAATTTTTTAAATACAAAAATTATCAATAATCCAGAAATGGATTCTTTTTTTAGTAAAGAGAAAAACATTCTTCATTCTATTTTTTCTAAAAAAAAGGAAAATTTTTCATCCACTGATTTGAAAATAGATTTGGAATCTAATAAAAAAAAAATAATTCAAATCCTGAACTATTATAATATAGAAATATATGAAATAAAAGCTAGGATAGGACCTACTATAACTTTATATGAAATATATCCTAAAGTGGGAACACGTATTTCAAAAATAAAGAACTTAAAAAATGAGATTGCCTTAAATTTATCCGCTATATCCATAAGAATCATAGCACCTATACCTGGAAAAGGATCTATTGGAATAGAAATCCCCAATTCTAAGCGTTCCTCCGTTTATATGAAAGATATTCTACTTTCAGAAGAAAGCAACAAAAAAAGTCATAAAATGGAACTTCCCATTTCTTTAGGAAAAACAGTATTTAATGAAATTTTTATTGTAGATTTAGCAAGAATGCCCCATTTACTTATAGCAGGATCAACAGGACAGGGAAAATCCGTAGGATTAAATATTATAATTATTTTTCTATTATATAAAAAAAATCCAAAAGATATAAAGTTTATTTTGATTGATCCAAAAAAAGTAGAATTATCAATATATAAAAATATTTCAAAATCTTATTTTGCTACACTTCCGAAGTCAATTGAACCCATTATTACAGATTTACATGAAGTAAAAAATATATTAAATTCTTTATGTAAAGAAATGGATCAAAGATATGCTATTTTAGAAAAACATAAGGTTAGAAATATTAAAGAATATAATAATGTAAAATACAATAAATTACCTTATATCATATTAATTATTGATGAGTTTGCCGATTTAAATATAAATAATCAAAAAAAACAAATAGAAACATATATAACCAGGTTAGCACAGCTAGCTCGCGCTGTAGGAATTCATTTGATTATAGCAACACAACGTCCCTCCGTAGATGTAATTACAGGACTAATTAAATCTAATTTTACTGCAAGAATTGCATTTAGAGTAAGTTCTAAAATAGATTCTAGAACTATATTAGATTGCACAGGTGCTGAACAATTAATAGGAAAAGGAGATATGTTATTTTCTAATAGAAATGAATTGATCCGATTACAATGTCCATTCATGGAATTATCAGATCTAAAAAAAATTGTTGATTTATATGGAAATCATAATAAAAAAAATGAGTACTTTTTTTTGCCAGAACCGGATAAATCAATGAATTAGTTTTTAATTAAAATTTATCATGATAATAAAAAAACTTGATTTATACATGATCCGTTTATTCATTCCTCCTTTTCTCATTATTTATTCTACAATATTTATCATTTTTATGATTCAATTTTTTTGGAGTCAAATAGATGAACTAACAGGTAAAAACATTAGTATTTTCATTATATTAAAATTTATATTATATTTTGGAATATCTATTCTTCCATTAGTTACCCCCATTGCCATATTATTGACTTCTATCATAATATTTGGTAATTTTTCAGAAAATCAAGAATTGATCGCTGTAAAATCTTCTGGAATATCTCTTTTCCGTGTCATGATTCCTATTTTAGGAATAACCATTATTTTATCCATTGTCTTGTATTTATTTTCAGATTTTATTATTCCAAAAGCAAAAATAAAAGCTAAAAAATTAGGGTATCAAATATCGTTAACTTCTCCGTCTTTAAAATTGAAGGAAGGAGTTTTCGTAAATCTATTCCCAAATTTTTTCATAAAAATAGATAGAAAATCAAGTAATAGTAATTACTTACATGACATATTTATTTTTTTTTATGGAAATAATTCACTTATCAATACTATTATTTCTAAAAAAGGGGTTTTAATCCCCAATCAAAAGGATGAATATTTTCAATTGAAATTAATGAATGGAGTTTTATATAGTGAAAATTTTAATGAATCAAAAAAAGAACAATACTCTTATAAAATTGTAGAATTTGATACTTTAATTAAAAATTTTAAAATCCCTTCAGAATCAAAAATAAAAAACTTAAATGACTATGATTTCTATCAAACTTTAAATACAAAAAATATTATCAAAAAAATTAATTTTTTAAAGAAAAAAGATTATATCAATATATACGAAAATAAAATATACTTATTCAAACTGCAATTAGAATTGCAAAAAAAATTTACATTTCCAGTAACATGTATTATAATGTTTCTAACTGGAGCGCCATTAGGTGCTATTATTAGAAAAGGAGGAATCGGTTATCCAACTATGATAGCACTGATTATATTCATCATTTATTATACTTTACTAACCATCACTCAAAATAAAGTAGAAAAAGCTGAAATATGTCCATGGGTAGGAGCTTGGATCCCAAATTTTATTTTTTTTCCGGTAAGTATATGGATGACTTATAAAACTGTTATGGATGATTTTTATATATAATATAATTAAATAAAATAGATATGCTTCAAAATTTGAGTGGTATTGAAGAGGCCATACAAGATATCAAAAATGGAAAAATTATTATTGTGGTTGATGATAAAAATCGTGAAAATGAAGGAGATTTTATAGTAGCTGCTGAAAAAATAACTCCTAAAATTGTGAATTTTCTCATAACTCATGGAAGAGGATTAGTTTGTGTTTCCTTGACAGAAGAAAAATGCGATCAATTAGAACTCCAAATGATGGTAAAAAATAGCACAGACCCTATAAAAACTGCTTTCACAGTATCTGTAGATTTACGAGGAAATGGCGTAAGTACTGGAATTTCTGTTTCAGATAGAGCTAAAACTATTTTTGCCCTAGTTCATGAAGTAAAACCAGAAGTATTCAACAAACCAGGACATATATTTCCTCTACGCGCAAAACAAGGAGGTGTGTTAGAAAGACCTGGACATACAGAGGCAGCTATTGATCTAACTAAAATGGCCGGATGTACTCCTGGAGGAGTATTAGTAGAAATACTAAACCAAAATGGATCTATGGCACGTTTACCACAATTGATTCAGATTTCCAAAAAATTTCATATGAAAATTATCTTCATAGAAGACCTTATTAAACATAAAATAAAACATAAAAAATAATGAATAAATGCGGTCTGGACGGGATTTGAACCCGCGACCCCATGCGTGACAGGCATGTATTCTAACCAACTGAACTACCAGACCCAAAACTATGAAATCATTAAAGCATCTAATTTTTTTCTTATATCTTCTTTAGAAAGAATTCCAATATGGATATCTTTTTTTTCCCCATTTTTAAAAAAAATCATAGTAGGAATACTACGTATACCATATTTAGAAGAGGTAATTGGATTATGATCTACATTTAACTTCAAAACTGATACTTTTTCGTGATATTCAGAAAAAATTTCTTCTAATAAAACAGATAAAGCTCTACATGGAGCACACCATGGGGCCCAAAAATCTACCAGAATAGGTTTTTCTGATTTTTTAAAAATTAATTTTTCAAAAGTATCATCGTTTATTTCTTGTAACATACTTTTAACATTTAAAAAACATAACAAATTTACCTTTTTTGTTTTAAATTCAAAAGTGATAATTTTTCAACAAACAAATATAAATATCTATTCCTTCCATGATTTCTGAAATCAAAACGTATTCATTAGGTGTATGAGAACGTACGCTATCTCCTACTCCCATTTTAATAGTAGAAAAAGGCATGATGCTTTGATCTGAAAGAGTAGGCGATCCATAAGTGTTTCTTCCTATAAATTTAGCCTTCAAAACAATAGGATGCATAGGATCTATAAAAGATGAATTTAAATGTGAAGAACGGGGTTTCATTTTAGAATGAATTTTTTTTTGTATTATATCAATCAATTCCTCATTTTTATATAATTCATTAGTTCTGATATCTATGACAAAAGAACAAATATCAGGGATAACATTATGTTGTATTCCTCCTTGTATTTGAGTCACATTTAAAGTAGTAAAACCTAGCAAGTCCGATTTTCTATCAAAAGAAAAGCTTTTCAAGAGTTCAATATCTCTTGTAGCAAGATAAATAGCATTGATTCCTGTATTTCTTGCAGAATGTCCTGTCTTTCCTTCAGCTATACAATCTAATATTATTAATCCTTTTTCAGCAATAGCTACTTGCATTTGTGTTGGTTCCCCCACAATTCCTAAATCTACAAAACCAAATTCAGGTAAAATGGATCTTAAACCTGAATAACCAGATATTTCTTCTTCCCCAGTAATAGAAAGGATTAATCTATAAGGCAATTCCGATAAATTACTTAAATATATAAAAGTAGATATCAATGAAACGACAGAAGCTCCTGCATCATTACTTCCTAATCCAAAAAGTTTATCTTCTTGTTTGATAGCAGTAAAAGGATCAGTTTTCCAATTTTTTCCTGGTTTTACTGTATCATGATGAGAATTTAATAATATGGTTTGTATATCTTCTTTTTTAGGATAATTATTATTTTCAGTCCATATATTATTAAATTTTCTTTTTACATGAAATCCATATTTATGGATATAATCCTGTATCAAAAAAGAGACCTTATTTTCTTGTTCAGATATAGAAGGGGTATTTATAATCTGTATTAGAAGTTGTATAGCTTCTTCCTTTAAAACTTGTAAACTGACTACAGACATAGTCTAGTCTTATTATCAACATCATTTAAATGGTTAGGGAGCCCTATACTAACCTTAGTAACTCCATTTTTCAATGCAAAAAAAGCATTTTCTAACTTAGGAATCATGCCATTTGTTATGGTATGATTTTGTTTCATTTTTTGAAATAAATTTTCATTTATTATTTTAAAATAAGATTCAGAATCCAGCACATTTCGTAAAACCCCTTTTTTTTCAAAACAAAAATGTAACTCTACTTCACAATCTTCTTCCTTAGCTAAAGACATAGCTATATAAGCAGCTATTGTATCTGCATTTGTGTTTAGTAGACTTCCTGTTCCATTATGTGTAATGGAACATAATACAGGAATGATATTATTTTCTAATAAAAATTTTATTAAATATGTATTAATACTTTTTACATTAATATCTCCTACATATCCATAATCAATATTTGTCATTTTACGTAAATATGATTTAATGCAATTTCCATCTGCTCCACACAAGCCTAAAGCATTACAACGATAAGATTGTAACATCGCTACTATATTTTTATTTATTATTCCTGCATAACTCATAACAACTATATCCAAAGTTTCTTTATCTGTTATTCTTCTTCCTTGTATCATTTTTGGGAAAACCCCCATTTTTTTTGAAATAAAATCTGCTTTTATTCCTCCTCCATGAATCAATATTTTATATCCTTGTAGTTTACAAAAAGCTTTTAAAGAATTATGAAGATATTTCCCATCATTAATCAAATGACCTCCAATTTTGACTATATGGATCTTCATGATAAAGATTGTAACATTTTTAGAAAAATTATTTGCGAAGCGTAAATTCTATTTTCCGCTTGTTGCAATACAATGGAATATTTACTGTCTAAAACAGCATCTTCTACAACTACATTTCTTCTTACAGGTAAACAATGCATAAATTTCGCTTGATTGGTTAATTTCATTTTATTATCAGTAATCATCCAATCAGAACTTTTACAAAGTATTTTTCCATAATATAAATAACTGCTCCAATTTTTAGCATAAATAAAATCGGCATTTATAAATGCTTCATTTTGATTATGTGTCGTATAAGCTCCATTATAAAATCTATCATGTATATTGTATCCTTCTGGACACGTAATCGTAAAATCTATTTGTTTTATTTTTGATATCCATTGAGAAAAAGAATTCGCTACGGAATGGGGTAATGATTTTACATGAGGGGCCCAACTTAATACTACTTTACATCTTTTTTTAAAAAAAGATGTAAATTCTGCAATAGTCATAACATCTGCCAAAGACTGTAAAGGATGCAAAGTTGCACTTTCCATATTAACGACTGGAACTCTGGAATAATTTAATATTTTATTAAAAATAATTTCTTTATAATCATAATCTCTATCTGATAGATTTGGAAAAGTTCTTACTGCAAGAATATCACAATACAGACTCATAACAGAAATAGCCTCTTTAAGATGTTCTTGTGTTAGATTCATGACACTTCCATCATTCATTTCAATTGTCCAAGAGTCCCTATGAACATCTAAGAACCAAGTATTACATCCTAAGTTAAAAGCTGCTTTTTGACAACTAATTCTTGTACGTAAACTAGGATTAAAAAAAACCAATCCGATTGTTTTGTTTTTTCCAATATGATGAAAATCATATGGATTTTTTTTCAAAAGAAGAGCGTCTTTAATGAGATCATGTACATCGATAACATCTTCTACGCTAAAAAATTTTTTCATAAACTTATTTACATTCAATATTCATTCCAAGCTTTTATAAATAATTGATCCATAGATAAATTACAAAATGCTTGTATAAAAGCTTTTGCTAAACGTGCATTAGTGAGTAGAGGAATATTAAAATCTACGGCATAACGTCGAATAAGATAATCATTGTTCAACTCTGATTTACTGAGATTCTTTGGAATATTAATAATAAGATCCAATTTTCTATTTTTTATTAACTCAAGAACATTTGAATATTTTTTGACATTAGGCCAATAAACTTTTATTGAAGGAATTCCATTATGGGAGAAAAAACTATTGGTTCCTTCTGTAGCAAACAATATATATCCTTTTTTATGCAAAAGTTTTATAACTTCTAAAAGATCTAATTTAGATTCAATGGGACCTCCAGATATCAATATATTTTTTTTTGGAATAGTATAACCTACAGAAAGCATAGATTTTAAAAGAGCTTCATCAAAAGAATTTCCTAAACATCCCACTTCTCCTGTGGATGCCATATCTACTCCCAAAACAGGATCTGCATCTTGCAAACGGGAAAAAGAAAATTGAGAAGCTTTTATTCCTAAGAAATTTGTAATAAAGAAATTAGGTTCTATTTTCTTTTTCTTTTTTCCAAGAATAACTTGAGTGGCTAATTCAATCATATTAAAACGAGATACTTTTGATACAAAAGGAAAGCTTCTGGAAGCTCTTAAATTGCATTCAATTACTTTTACTTCATTATTTTTGGATAAAAATTGTATATTAAAAGGACCAGATATGTTAAAATATTTGGATATTTTTTCAGATATGCGAATAATTTCTTTTAATGTAGATAAATATAGATTATGTGGAGGATATACCAATGTTGCATCTCCTGAATGTACACCTGCAAATTCTACGTGTTCTGATATAGCATAATACAAAATTTCTCCATTTTGGGAAACAGCATCTAATTCAATTTCTTTAGCATTTATAATAAATTCTGTAATAATTAATGGATATTCAGAAGATATAGATACTTTTTCACGAAGATAATGCTGCAGTTCCTCTTGATTAGAAATAACATTCATATCCGCTCCAGAAAGTACGTAAGAAGGTCTAACCAATATCGGAAAATCTACTTCTTTTATAAATTGAAAAATAGCATAAAAATCGGATAATTCTTTCCATTTAGGTTGTCTAATTTTTAAATAATCCATAGTATTAGAAAATTTATATCTATTCTCCACTTTGTCTATGGAAATAGGAGAGGTCCCTAAAATTTTTACCTTTTTTTCATAAAGTTTTAAAACTAAATTATTAGGAATTTGTCCTCCCATAGATACAATTGTCCCTTTAGGTTTTTCTAATTCAATAATATCTAATACGCGTTCTAAAGTAAGCTCTTCAAAATATAATCTATCACATACATCAAAATCAGTGCTGACAGTTTCTGGATTATAATTTATCATTATAGATCTATAAGATTCCTTATGAATGGTATTTAATGCATTGACACAACACCAATCGAATTCTACACTACTTCCAATTCTATAAACACCAGATCCTAATGTAATGACAGATTTTCCATCTTTCTCATAAATAATATCATGTTGAATCGCGTGATATGTTAAATACAAATAATTTGTACGTGCCGGATATTCAGATGCTAAAGTATCAATTTGTCTTACATATGGAACTATGTTTTTTACTTTTCTATGTTCTCTTATTTTTTTTTCTAAATTAGAAATATTGTAATTTTTATTTTTTTTAAAAAAAATACTAGCTATTTGTATATCAGAAAAACCTTCTTTTTTGGCTTTTCGTAATAATTCTTCCGGAAGATCTATTAAATTATCAAAAAGATCTATCTTTTTTTTTGTTTGAAAAATATTATCAAGTTGATATAAAAACCATGGGTCTATCTTTGTCAAAGAATGTATTTCATTTATAGAAATCCCTTTTTCTAAAGCCTCTTCTAAAAAGAAAATTCTTTGATCTGTAGGTTTTTTGAGATTTTCTTTCAGAAATCGAATAGATTTAAATTTTTTTTTATTTATAATATTAATGAATCCTTGCATCCCTATATCTAACATACGAATTCCTTTTTGTAAAGATTCTTCAAAAGAACCTCCAATTGCCATAACTTCTCCTACACTTTTCATACTACTTCCAATCCTATTAGAAACACCATAAAATTTCTTTAAATCCCATCTAGGAATTTTACATACTACATAATCTAATGCAGGTTCAAAAAAAGCA
This sequence comes from Blattabacterium cuenoti, assembly GCF_014251695.1. Lineage (NCBI taxonomy): Bacteria > Pseudomonadati > Bacteroidota > Flavobacteriia > Flavobacteriales > Blattabacteriaceae > Blattabacterium > Blattabacterium cuenoti. Next base: position 338,484 of record NZ_CP059195.1, read on the forward strand.
GAAGTATTTTTTGTCACAGAATTTTTTAATTCATGTAATCCATATCCTAAAGATAACTTAGCGGCAACAAAAGCTAATGGATAACCTGTTGCTTTAGAAGCAAGAGCACTTGAACGAGAAAGACGTGCATTGACTTCAATAACACGATAATCTTCTGAACTAGGATCTAACGCAAACTGAACGTTACATTCTCCTACTATATGAAAATCTTTAGCGATATGTATCGCCAATTCTCTTAAACTATAATATTCAGAATTTGTTAAAGTTTGTGACGGTGCCACAACAATACTTTCTCCTGTGTGAATTCCTATAGGATCAAAATTTTCCATATTACATACAGAAATGCAATTATCATATTGATCTCTAACTATTTCATATTCAATTTCTTTCCACCCTTCTAAATATTCTTCTACAATAATTTGAGAAGAATAAGAAAAAGCTTTACTTACTATCTTTTTTAAATCATTAACATTTTTAGCCAAACCACTTCCTAAACCTCCAAGGGTATAAGCTGATCTAATAATAATAGGAAATCCTATTTCTAAAGAATAGGAAATTGCATCATCCATAGAATGAACAACAAAACTTTTTGCCGTTTTTATGTTAATATGAGTTAACCTATTCCTAAATAAGTTTCTATCTTCACTGTGAATAATAGATTCAACAGAAGTTCCTAAAACTTGAATTTTATATTGTTCTATAATCCCTTCTTTAAAAAGTTGAATTCCACAATTCAATGCAGTCTGTCCACCAAAAGATAATAAAATTCCTTTTGGTTTTTCCTTATCTATAACACGTTTAATAAAAAATAAAGTCAAAGGAAGAAAATAAACTTTATCAGCAACTTCTTTCGAAGTTTGAACTGTGGCAATATTTGGGTTAATCAATATAGTATAAATTCCTTCCTCTTTAAGGGCTTTTAATGCTTGTGTTCCAGAATAATCAAATTCACCAGCTTCTCCTATTTTTAATGCACCTGATCCCAGGATGAGTACTTTATCTATTTTCATACTAGATAGTTTGGAAAGATTCTTTAATTAATTATTTATTTGGTTAATTGAATCTATAAAAAAATCGAATAAAAATTCGGTGTCTTTAGGCCCACTTGAAGCTTCTGGATGAAATTGTACTGAAAAAAAAGGTTTATCATTATGAATGATCCCTTCGCAAGTATTATCATTTAAATTTTTAAAAAAAATTTTCCATTTTTTAGAAATATTTTTTGCATCCAAAACATATCCATGGTTTTGTGATGTGATAAAACTTTTTCCTGTTTTTAATGATAAAACTGGTTGATTATGACTTCTATGTGCATATTTCAGTTTATAAGTATCTCCTCCTGCCGCTATCCCTAAAAGTTGATTTCCCAAACATATACCAAATATAGGTTGTTTTTTTTTCATAGCTATACGAAGATAATCGATCGGTTTTTTATAAACTTTAGGATTTCCAGGTCCATTAGAAAGAACCAATCCATCATATTCTTCTTTTGTAAAATCATAATCCCATGGAACTCTGATAATAGAACAATCTCTTCGTAAGAGACAACGTAATATATTATTCTTTAACCCAAAATCGACAAGTAATATTTTATATTTTCCATTTCCATATAAAATTTTTTCGTGTATAGATACTTTTTCAGACAAATTATCCTGATTCGGATCATAAAAAGGAAGGTCTTCATTTTCCATTAAAATTTTACCTAACAAAGATCCTCCTCCTTTTCTCAGTTTTTTTGCAATAAATCTAGTATCTACACCATATAATCCAGGAATTCCATTTTCATATAACCAATTTGATAGGGATTGATTCATATTCCAATGATACGGACGATTAGAATAATAAGAAATAATAAGTCCGGATACTTGAATTTTATCAGATTCATAAAATTCATAAATAGATTCTTCACTAAAAGTAGAAGATGGAACTCCATAAGTTCCTATTATAGGATAAGTATAAGTCAATATTTGACCTTTGTAAGAGGGGTCTGTTATACTTTCGATATAACCGGTCATTGCCGTATTAAATACAACTTCTCCAGAAGAGGATTTTGGTGCTCCAAAATGATACCCTTCATACCGAGTCCCATCTTCCAATACAAGTATCGCTTTTTTTATTATTTTATTATTTTCCATTTTTTGATCTATATAAGGCATTCTTTAACTTTTTTAGGAATAATTTTATATGATGTTCATTAACATTTAATGGAGGGAGCAATCGTAAAACATATGGATCATTAGATGTTCCAACAAATACTTTTTCTTTGTAAATCAAAATATTTTTCAAATCCTGAATGGGAAAATAAAATTCTAACCCTATCATCAATCCTCTTCCCCTAATTTCTTTAATTTCAGGAATGGTACGCAATTCTTGTAACAAGATTTTTCCCATTTTTTTTGCATTTTCAATTAAACTTTCTTTTTGAATAATTTCTAATACAGCAATCCCAGCTGTACAAGACAAATGATTCCCTCCGAAAGTTGTTCCTAACATTCCATAATATGGTTTAAATTTAGGATGTATGAGCACTCCTCCTATAGGAACCCCGTTCCCCATACCTTTAGCGACAGTAATTAAGTCCGGTTTTATAGAATACAATTGGTGTGAAAAAAAAGATCCTGTTCTTCCATATCCACTTTGTACCTCATCTATAATCAATATTATATTGTATTTTTTGCAAAAACTTGCGATTTTATGAAAAAAATCTAAACCGGGATCTCTAATTCCAGATAGACCTTGTATTCCTTCCGTAATAACAGCACAAATATCTTTATTTTTTAATTCTTTTTCTAAAGAATAAAAATCTTTATAATTTACGAATATGGTTTCATGTTGAGTATTAAAAGGGGATATCAATTTGTAGTTATCCGTTACCGATAAACTTCCACTTGTTCTTCCATGAAAAGAACCTTTAAAAGCAATAACTTTTTTTTTACCTGTATGAAAAGAAGCTATTTTCAATGCATTTTCATTGGATTCTGTACCAGAATTACATATAAATAATGAATAATCTTTATATCCTGAAATATTTCCAAGCAGATCAGCTAATTTTTTTTTTTGAGAAATATAAACGCTATTAGAATAATAGGTGATTTTATGAATTTGTTCTATTAAAGCTTTCACATAATATGGATGCGAGTGTCCAATGGAAATTACAGCATGTCCTCCATAAAAATCTAAATACATATTTCCTTGTACATCAAAAATATAAGATCCTTTACTTTTACTCAATTCTATATCTAGAATAGGATAAACGTCAAATAATTTCATTTTTAGAAACGAACGGATTTTAATTTTAAACCACAAGTTTCATCTAAATCAAACATAATATTCATATTTTGTATGGCTTGACCAGAAGCTCCTTTTATGAGATTATCTATGATGCTTATAACAATCAGTTGATTTTTATCTTTCATAAGATGTAAAATACATTTATTGGTATTGATCACTTGTTTAATATCAATATTAATATCAGAAATTTTTACAAATGGATGATTTTTATAATATTCTTCATATATTTTTTGATTTTTTTCCAAAGAAAGAACAGAATGAGTATATAAAGTAGTTATAATTCCTCTAGTAAAATTACCTCTGTAAGGTACAAAATAAATTTTAGAATAAAAATCGTTTTGTACTTGATGAATAGTTTGTTCAATTTCCTGCAAATGCTTATGTTGAAAAATTTTATAAGCAGAAACATTATTATTTCTCCAACTAAAATGATTAGTATCATTCAGTTTTCTTCCAGATCCTGTAGAACCTGTTATAGCACTAATATGAATATCTTTTTTCAATAATTTATTTTTAGCTAACGGTAAAATAGCTAAAAGAATAGCTGTAGCAAAACATCCAGGATTGGCTATGTTATTAGATTTATTTATTGTTTTTTTTTGTAATTCTGGTAATCCATAGACAAAATTTCTATTGTTAAAAATAGATTGAATCTTCATTCTGAAATCTTGACTCAAATCAATTACTTTTATATTTTCTGATATATGACTCAATTCTTTTCTAGATTGTCCATGTCCAGAACAAAGAAATACAATATCTATTTTTTTACTTAAATCACGGGTAAACTTTATATTTTTCATTTCTATTTCTCCTAATAAATCTTGATGGACTAAATGAATCAATTCTCCTGTATGACTTTTACTAACTATATTTTTAATACTAATTTTTGGATGATTAATCATCAATCTAATCAATTCTCCAGCAGTGTATCCAGCTCCTCCTATAATGCCTATTTCAATCATTATTCTTTTTTATTTAAATTGTGATATATTTTCATTTGATTGCTCAAAATTTTTGTAAAACCCTTAACATCTTCTGCCGTCCAAGCATAATTCATTTCTCCATATTTAGCTATATTAGAATTAGAAAATGTCATTAAATCAAATTTAGATTCTATTCCTACTAAGTGAAATCTATAAGGATAAAGAATAATATCTACAGTCCCTGTTAATCTTTCTTGTGTGCTTTTTAAAAATTTTTCTATATCACGCATAACAGGATCTAAATATTGAGCTTCATGAAGTAACATGCCATACCAATTGGATAGTTGTTCTTTCCAATAAAGTTGCCATTTCGTAAGGATATGTTTTTCCAATAAATGATGAGCTTTTATAATAATAATTGCAGCGGAAGCTTCAAACGCTACTCTTCCTTTAATACCCAAAATAGTATCTCCTATATGAATTCCTCTTCCTATAGCAAATTTTGAAGCTATATTTTCAATTTTTATTATGTTTTTTATCGCTTTTCCTTTTTCTTTATTTACACTAACTAATTCCCCCTTTTCAAATTCTAATTTTAAGTTCTCACTTTTTTTTTTCCTTAATTTTGTTGGATAAGCTTCTTCCGGAAAATCGTGAGAAGAAGTAAGAGTTTCCTTTCCTCCTATACTAGTCCCCCAAATTCCTTTATTGATAGAATATTTAGCTTGATCCCAACAAATAGAGACCCCTTTATTTTTTAAATATTCAATTTCTTCTTTTCTAGAAACTTTCATATCTCTTATAGGAGATAAAGTTATTTTTTCTGGACAAATAATTTGAAAGGCTATATCAAATCTAATTTGATCGTTCCCTGCTCCTGTACTTCCATGAGCAATTGCTTTTGCTTGAATAAAAGTCGCATATTGTGCTATTTTAATAGCCTGAAAAATTCTTTCAGAACTTACTGAAAGTGGATAAGTATTATTTTTAAGAATGTTTCCGAATATAAGATACTTTATACAATTTTGATAGTATTCTTCTATAGCATCAATAGTTTTGTGCGATTTAGATCCAATACTTAAAGCTCTTTTTTCTATTTTATATAATTCATCTTTATTAAACCCTCCTGTATTAATAATAACTGTATGAACTTCATATTTTTCCTGTATTAAATATTTCAAACAATAAGAGGTATCTAACCCGCCACTATAAGCTAAAACTATTCTATCTCCAGTAGATAAATAATTTATATTTTGTTTATATTTATGATTTTTATTATTTGGATTGTATAAAAGGCCTGTACATAAACACATTTTTCTTTGATTTTTGGTTAATATATCAAAGTTTGCACAACTTTTGCATCCTTTCCAAAACTCTTCTGAATGAGTCAATTCACTAAACGATACAGGTTTAAAACCCAATTCTGTATTTATTTTAATAACTGGATTACTTGTAGTAATACTAAAAATTTTAGAATTTGGAAATTTTTTTTTGGAAAGTTTAAAAATTTCAATTTTAATAATTTTAGCCAATCCTTGTTTTCGAAATTCAGGAAAAACAATTAAACCGGAATTTACGACAAACTCTTCATTCTGAAAAGTTTCAAGGTAGCTAAATCCCGCTAATTTTTCATCACAAAAAGCAATCACCGCATTTCCATGAATCATTTTTAATTTAATATACTCTGGATCTTTTTTTGCGATTCCAGTCCCCCTAATTTTTGCTGATTCCTTAATTTTTTGGCAAATTAAGAAAACATATTTCGTATCCTCTTCATGAGATACTCTAACTTTTATTTTCATCTTTCTTTGTAAGACCCCACTAAGATAACAACTAAGAAAAAAAATAAATACATTGTACCGATTGGTAGTAGCATAAATAATCCTTCATATATTTTACTTTTCTGTGAAAAAATACAACTTTCATAAAGTCTTTTCAATTCATTTTAATCTTTATACTTGATAAGTTTTAATTTTTTTTTTAATTGAAACAAAAATCTAATCCTTTTATTTTTTCTAATTTTTTTAAAAAAATTGGATTAACATTAATTTCATATTTTGTAGATTCAAAATCTAAAAAAACTTGATTTTCTTTATCATAAAGAATTATATTCAATTTTTTATTTCCCATTTGTTGAGAAAAAAGTTTTTCTATATCATTAATAAATACATTATTTAAACTGTTTATATTGATTTTTATTGTCAATTTCTGAACTAATTTTTTTAAAACGTTTTGTAAATTTTCTATATATAAAATATTGATTTTATATTTTTTATATTTTGATTGTTCAATAGAAAAACATAAATACAACGGATTATTGTGAATTAAAAGAGATTCATATTTTAAATATTGTTGGCCATAAATTCTAAATTCTTTAGAAGAATTATAATCTTCTAATAAAAAAATACCATATTTAATTCCATTTTTTATATATGTTTTTTTTTCTATTTTTGATAAAATCCCACATATATACATTTTTTTTCCTATAAGTAGAGATTTCTTTTCATTTAATTGTTCTAATGAAATATTTGTGAAATATTTCATTTCATAATAAAAATCATCTAAAGGGTGTGCAGAAGCATAAACACCTAACACTTCTTTTTCTTTGGATAATTTATATATATTACTCCATAAATCACATTTCATAACAATAGGTTCGTCTACTTTTACTTTATTTTTTATTTTTTGTTTTTGTAACTTAGATCCAAATCTAATAATTTTTTCTAAAGTACTTAACTTATCGTCAGATCCAATATAAAAATATTGTTCTCTATCAATATGAAAACGATCTAAAGATCCGGATAAAATTAAACTCTCTAAAGTTTTTTTATTCACCACACGTAAGTCTATTCTTTTAACAAGATTCAAAATAGAGGTATAGAATCCGTTCTTTTTTCTTTCTTGAAGAAGAATTTTTACAGCATTTTTTCCAACTCCTTTTATTCCCGCGAGACCAAATCTAATACAATTCCAATCAGTCACTTTAAAAAAAGAATGACTTTCATTTATATCTGGACTTATTACAGATATATTCATTTTTTTACATTCCTCTATGAAAAAAGTAAGCTGTTTAATATTATCCATATTATTACTTAATACAGAAGCCATATATTCACATGGAAAATGTGCTTTTAAATAAGCAGTTTGAAAGGCAATATAGGCATAACATGTAGCATGAGATTTATTAAAAGCATAACAAGAAAAATATTCCCAATCTTTCCATATTTTTTCTAATATGTTTTTAGAATAACCTTTTTTCATAGCTTTATTGAGAAATAAATTTCTCATTTTATTGAGTTTTTCTTTTTGTTTTTTTCCCATAGCTATTCTAAGAATATCTGCTTCTCCTTTACTAAAATCAGCTATTCTTTGTGCTATTAACATGACTTGTTCTTGGTATATTGTAATTCCATAAGTTTCTTTTAAAAATTCCTCCATTTCTGGTAAATCATAGGTTATAGCTTCTTTTCCATGTTTTCTAGATATAAAATTAGGAATGTATTGTAAAGGCCCTGGTCTATATAATGCTGTCATTGCAATTAAATCATTAAATTTATCAGGTTTTAGTAGACGTAAATATTTTTGCATCCCTGGAGATTCATATTGAAAAACTGCTACAGTTTCTCCTTTTTGAAAAAGATGATAAGTTTTTTCATCTTTTAAAGAAAAAAAATCCTCTGTAAAATTAATATTTTCACCTCTTTCTTTGATAAGATTCATAACTTCTTTAATAATAGTAAGAGTTTTTAATCCCAAAAAATCCATTTTTAATAATCCAGCATGTTCTACCACATGATTATCAAATTGCGTAAGCAACAAATCTGATTCTTTTGACACAGAAACTGGAATATATTCTTGAATATTATATGGACTGATTATAATACCACAAGCGTGTACCCCAGTACTTCTTATAGTTCCTTCTAAAATTTTGGCTTGTTGTAGAACTTTTCCTTCTAATGTTTCTTTATTTTTCGCTATCTCTTTCAATTTTTGGATGTTATTCATTTCTTCTTTATTTATGATCTTTTCTGTGGCATTTTTTTTAGATAAAATTGTTTTTAAAGAAAGCATATTAGGAACCATTTTTGCCATACGGTCTGTTTCTTTCAAAGATAAATTTAATACACGGCCAGTATCTCTTATTGATGATTTAGCTCCCATAGTCGCATATGTTATAATTTGTGCGACTTGATGTTTCCCATATTTTTGAACAACCCACTCAATAATTTTTTCACGTCCTTTATCATCAAAATCAATATCAATATCTGGTAAAGAGATTCTATCCGGATTTAAAAATCGTTCGAAAAGAAGATTATATTTCATTGGATCTATATTGGTAATTTCTACACAATAAGCGACAATAGAACCAGCTACTGACCCTCTTCCAGGTCCCACTGAAATATTCATTTTTCTAGCTTGAGAAATAAAATTATGAACAATGAGAAAATAACCAGGATAGCCAATTTTTTCTATTGTTTTTAATTCAAAAAGAATTCTTTTTTGAATTTTTTTAGTTATATTTTTATAACGTTTTTTTGCTCCATCAAAAGTGATTTTTTTTAAAAAATGATTCTCTCCCCTATTTCCTCCATCTATCTTATCTATAGGATTTTCAAAAGATTTTGGAATCTGAAATTTTGGAAGTAATATTTTGTTCGAAAGATGATAAGATTCAATTTTATTAATTAATTCCTCTAAAAAATCAAAAGATTCTGGAAGATCAAAAAATATTTTTTTCATTTCTTCTGTACTCTTGAAATAAAACTCATGATTTGGAAAACCAAATCTATAACCTCGTCCTTTTCCTATAGGTGTTAATTGTTTTTCTCCGTTTTTTACACAAAGTAAAATATCATGAGCATTTGCTTCTTTTTTATCTAAATAGAAAGTATTATTTTGTATAATATATTTAACATGATATTTTTTTGAAAATTTCAATAACATATCATTTACATAATCTTCTGCTTCTAAACCATGACGTAATAATTCAATGTAAAAATCATCTCCAAAAAGATCCTTCCACCATAAGAAAACTCTTTCTGCTTTTCTTTCACCATAATTCAGTATAGTATGCGGAATTTCTGCGTTTAAATCTCCAGTAAGAGCAATTAAATTTTCCTTATATTTTTCTATTAACTTTTTTCCAATTCTAGGAATTCCCGCATAAAAACCTTCTGTAAAACCTAATGAAGAAAGTTTTGCTAAATTATAATAACCTTTTTTATTTTTAGATAAAAAAACTTGTTGATATCGTTTGTCCGGTTCTTCTTTAGTAAATTTTTTTTGTAAATAGTTTTCTGAAATAAACATTTCACAACCTACGATCCCTTTAATCGATTTTTCTGGAAAATGTTTTTTATTCATGGAATGAATAGCATTTAAGAAATGAAAAGACCCCATCATATTTCCATAATCTGTTAAACCAACAGCTGGCATATTTAAATATATAGCTCTTTCTATTAAAGATTTAATATCTATAGTTGAATAAAGAATAGAAAAATAGGAGTGATTATGAATATGAGAATATTTTTTTTTTTTCAATTTATCCTTTAATGCGTCATTATTATTGAAAAAAATTTTTTCTTTTTTTTCTCCTTTTTCTCTTTCTAAAAAAGAATGATCTTCCTTAAAGAAAACTACAGAAGTAGAAATTTTTGTAGTATGTTTCCTCCTAAACTTTAATAAAGTATCCTTTTCTACCCCTATATCTTGATGTGATATTATTCCGATACGTAACAATTCCAAAAAAGAACGTGCTGTAGCTTTAACATCATTTTCTGCATTATGCAAGTTTGGAACTTTTTCTCCAAAAAGTTTTTGATATAATTCAGATAATGTAGGCCATTTCAATTTTTTTCCACTTCCTGATAATTTGCAATAAGAAGTAGAAAGAACCTTAGTATCTATTATATTTTTTTTTTTAAAAGAGATTTCTATTTTTTTTCTGTAAAATTCACATTCAATAACTTTTATGTCAAATTCTAAATTGTGTCCAATTAAACATTGAGATTTTTCAAAATGTTTTTGAAATTCATGAAGAACAAAACTTAAATCCACTCCATCTTTTTCTGCTTTTTCATTAGTGATTCCATGAATTTTAAAAGCATTGAAAGGAATATCATAATGATCCGGCTTTATAATAAAACTTTTGAAGTCTATTAAATCACCTATAACATCATGACTTTGCCATGAAATTTGTACTATTCTTGGCCAATTATCTACATGAGTAATTGGAAAATTATAGGAGATAGGTAATCCTGTTGTTTCGGTATCAACAATGAGGTACATTTTATTTTAATTAGTAGAAAAAGTTACTGAAAAATTATTAGTTTTGTATTATCTGTTATTTTTTGAAAGAATAAAAAAAATAAACGAGAACACTAAAACTACTATATTCTAGTTTCTCTGTCCATGTATACGTTTTTATGGATAGAAAAGGAATAAAATAGTAAAAAAAAATAATAAAAATTATGTCTAATCAAACCGAAGAAATAAAAAAAAAGTCATCCCCTTCATATGAAATAAAAAATGAAAAACTGAATGATCAGGGAAATATAAAAACAAGTTTCGATTGGACAAAATACGAAACTCATTTAAATGATGATGGACAAGAAGAAAGAAGAAAATTTGAAGAAATATATACAAAAACTTTACCAAAAATTCAAGAATTAGAAATATATGAAGGAATTATAACACATATTTCAGATAAAACTATTCTTGTAGATATTGGATTCAAAGCAGAAGGAGCCATTCCTATTAGTGAATTTAGAGATAATTTTGACATTATTCAAATTGGAAATAAAATAGAAGTGATGGTTGTTAAAATAGATTATAGAGGAGAATGCATTCTTTCGTATCAAAAAGCCAAAATGTTAAGAAATTGGCAACGTATTAATGAAGCATATGAAAAATCAGAGGTAATATTAGGTTATGTTGCAGCTAGAACAAAAGGAGGATTAATTATTGAAATATTTGAGATAGAATGTTTTTTACCTGGATCACATATCAATGTGAAACCTGTACGAGATTATGATACTTATGTGGGAAAAACTATGGAAGTGAAAGTAGTTAAGATAAATCAAAAAACTAAAAATGTTGTTGTTTCTCATAAAGTATTAATAGAAAGAGATATTGAAGAACAGAGAAAAGAAATGATATCAAAATTAGATAAAGGTCAAGTATTAGAAGGAAAAATAAAAAATATTCTTCCTTATGGGGCCTTTGTTGATTTAGGGGGAGTAGATGCTTTACTTCATATTACTGATATGAGTTGGCCCCATATTAACCATCCTACAGAAATAGTTCAATTAGAACAAGAATTAAAATTTGTTGTATTAGGTGTGGATAAAGATAAAAATCGTGTACAATTGGGATTAAAGCAATTGCATCCTCATCCTTGGAATTCTTTAGATGAAACTTTAAAAGTAGGAAGTAAAGTAAAAGGAAAAGTCAGTGTATTAGCAGACTATGGAGCCTTTATTGAAATTATTCCAGGTGTAGAAGCATTATTGCATATTAGTGAGATGTCTTGGTCAACTGATTTATCTTCTACTCAAGATTTTGTACAAATAGGGGATGAGTTGGAAGCTGTTATACTAACCATAGATCGTCAGGAAAGAAAAATGTCTTTAAGCGTAAAACAATTAACTTCAGATCCTTGGATTAATATACAAGAAAAATATCCTATAGGATCAAAACATACTGGAATTGTAAAAAAATTTACAAATTTTGGAGTTTTTACAGAATTAGAAAAAGGAATCTCTGGAATTATTTACACTAATGATCTTTCATGGATTAAAAAAATTAAACATCCTTCTGAATTTTGCAGTATAAATGATAAATTGGAAATCATTATACTTGCTTTAGATATTTTAGCAAGAAGATTAAATTTAGGACACAAACAACTAACAGAAAATCCATGGGATAAATATGAAAAAATTTATTATGTGGGAAGTATTCATAATGGAATAATATCAAATCTATTTGATAAAGGAGCTTCTATAAAATTTACAGAAGATCAAAAAATAGAAGCTTTTGCTCCATTACGTTTTTTAGAAAAAAAAGATGGAACTACTCTGAAAGAAGGAGAAAAAACTAATTTTAAAGTCATTGAATTTAATAAAGAAATTAAAAAAATAGTAATCTCTCATACGTCTATTTATCGTGATAAACGTGATAAGGATCAAAAAAAAGAACAACGTGTAAGAAATAGAAAATTTGAGAGATCCACTCTTGGTGATATAGAAGGGTTAGCTAAACTAAAAGAACAAATAGAAAAAGAAAAAAATAAATAGTTCTAAAATAATGGAAACACACCCTATTGCAGAAAAAGAAAAATGGAAGGTAGGAAAAGATTTTCCCGTTTGGGCTAATAATGAGTTATATTTAACTACAATTAAAGGGGGATACTTGTTGGATGGAGAGACTCCTTTTGAGGCATATAAAAGATTGGCAAAAAATGCAGCAAGAATTTTAAAAAAACCGAAAATAGAAGGAGATTTTTTTAATATTTTTTGGAGAGGATGGCTGATCCCTTCTACTCCAGTTATGGTAAATCTTGGAACGGAAAAAGGTTTACCCATTAGTTGTTTCTCTGGTAGAATTGGGGATAGTATGTACGAGATATATAGAAAAAATTTAGAAATGGCCATACTTAGTAAACATGGTGGAGGGACAGCTTATGATTTTAGTTTAGTTAGACCTGTAGGGAGCTCCATTAAAAATGGAACATTAGGAACTTCTGATGGGATTATTCCTTTCATTAAATCATATGATAGTGCTATAGTAGCTAGTAAACAAGGTAGAACACGTAGAGGGGCTGTCGCAATTTATTTAAACATAGAGCATAAAGAATATCCAGAATTTTTAAAAATAAGAGAACCTAAAGGAGACATTAATCGTCAATGTCATAATGTTCATCAAGGAGTGATAATTTCTAATTCTTTTATGGATAAAATTTTAAAAAAAAATGGAAAAGAACGAAATTTATGGATTAATACTCTTAAAGAACGTGTTCAAACTGGAGAACCATATCTTTTTTTTCAAGAAAATGCTAATAAAAATATTCCAGAAAATTGGAAAAAACACGGACTAAAAATACATCATAGTAATCTTTGTTCAGAAATTATGTTGCCAACAGATAAAAATCATACTCTTGTATGTTGTCTTTCTTCTTTGAATTTATATAGATATGTAGAATGGAAAAACACAAATACTGTTTTTTATGCTATTTTATTTCTTGATGCAGTTATGCAAGAATTTATTGATAAAGGAAGACATATACAAGGAATAGAGGATGCTGTTCGTTTCGCAGAAAAAAGTAGAGCATTAGGTTTAGGAACTTTAGGATGGCATTCATATTTACAATCTAATATGATTCCTTTTATATCTGTTAAATCTGAAATGTTAACACATAATATATTTAGATATATAAAATTAGAATCTCAAAAAGCTACTGAATATTTAGCTAAAGAATATGGAGAATCTGAATGGAATATAGGAACCGGAAGAAGAAATTTAACTTTAATGGCAATGGCTCCTAATAGAAGTTCTGCTAAATTAGCTGGGGGTCTTTCTCAAGGTGTAGAACCTTTAGCTGCAAATATATATGTAGATGACGACTCAAAAGGAATGCATATTCGTAAAAATCCTTTTTTAGAAAAAATACTTATAAAAAATGGATATAATCTTCCAGAAGTTTGGGAACAAATAGCAAATGAAAAAGGATCTTGTCTTGGATTGACTGCTCTTAATGAAAGACAAAAAAATGTTTTTAGATGTTTCAAAGAAATTAATCAATTAGAATTAATTAAACAGGCCAGCATACGACAAAAATATATTGATCAAGGACAAAGTATAAATCTTTCTTTTCATCATAATACTCCTGCAAAATATATAAACAAAGTCCATCTTGAAGCTTGGAAAATAGGATTAAAAAGTCTTTATTATTATAGAAGTGAAAGTATTCTTCGTGCAGATACCAAAAATAGAGATTTGTATTCGGAAAGTTTATTATAAAATATAAAAGGGCAGCGACTTACTCTCCCAGAATAAACTAGTACCATCAGCGCTAATGTGTTTCACTTCTCTGTTCGGAATGGAAAGAGGTGGTGCCACATTGCTATAACTACCCATAAAATGCTAAAAAAAATAAGACATAACATAATATACATTATCATAAGGAATGAAAAAGCTTACGGGTAATTAGTACTACTCAGCTATGATATTACTATCTTTACACTTATAGCCTATCAACGTTATCATCTTTAACGACCCTTAAAAGAAGCCTAATCTTGTGGTGAGTTTCGCACTTATATGCTTTCAGTGCTTATCTCTTCCGAACATAGCTACTCAGCGATGCACCTGGCGATACAACTGATACACCAGAGGTTCGTCCAATTCGGTCCTCTCGTACTAGAATCAGGTCCACTCAAGCTTCTAACGCTCGCAATAGATAGAGACCGAACTGTCTCACGACGTTCTGAACCCAGCTCGCGTGCCACTTTAATGGGCGAACAGCCCAACCCTTGGGACCTTCTTCAGCCCCAGGATGTGACGAGCCGACATCGAGGTGCCGAACCTCCCCGTCGATGTGAGCTCTTGGGGGAGACTAGCCTGTTATCCCCGGAGTACCTTTTATCCTTTGAGCGATGGCCCTTCCATGCGGAACCACCGGATCACTATGCCCTACTTTCGTACCTGATTGACTTGTCAGTCTCACAGTCAAGCACCCTTATGCCATTACACTCTACACACGATTACCAAACGTGTTGAGGGTACCTTTGGGAGCCTCCGTTACCTTTTTGGAGGCGACCACCCCAGTCAAACTACCTACCACGCAATGTCCTCGATTTTTTTGATTGAGTTAGATTTCAACTAAAAAAAGGGTGGTATTTCAAGGATAACTCCACATTACCTAGCGATAACGCTTCAAAGTTTCCCACCTATCCTACACATTTTTTAATCAAAACCAATACGAAGCTATAGTAAAGGTTCACAGGGTCTTTTCGTCCCATTGCGAGTAATCGGCATCTTCACCGATATTACAATTTCACCGAGCTCACGGCTGAGACAGTTTCCAGATCGTTACACCATTCGTGCAGGTCGGAACTTACCCGACAAGGAATTTCGCTACCTTAGGACCGTTATAGTTACGGCCGCCGTTTACTGGGGCTTCAGTCAAAAGCTTTGCCGAAGCTAACCTTTTTCTTTAACCTTCCAGTACTGGGCAGGTGTCAGACCCTATACATCATTTTTCAATTTAGCAGAGTCCTATGTTTTTGATAAACAGTCGCCTGGATCTCTTCGCTGCGGCCTTCTTTTTAAAGGAAGGCTACCTTTCTCCCGAAGTTACAGGTTTATTTTGCCTAGTTCCTTAGCCGTGAATCACTCGAGCACCTTAGGATTCTCTCCTCAACTACCTGTGTCGGTTTTGGTACGGTTTACTTTTATCTGAAGCTTAGAGGCTTTTCTTGGAAGCTCTTACCTGTACTATCCACTCCCCCGAAGGTTTGCGGTACTATTGTAGATCAGCAAAACATACGGATTTTCCAATATATTTTATACCTAACTACTTTAACGTACACATCCGTCCGTACGCGACAGTTTCATAACTCCGTCCCCCCTATCGCAATAAAAGAAAGTACCGGAATATTAACCGGTTTCCCATCGATTACACCTTTCGATTTCATCTTAGGAACCGACTAACCCTCAGCTGATTAACATAGCTGAGGAACCCTTAGTTTTTCGGTGTGTGGGTTTCTCGCCCACATTATCGTTACTTATACCTACATTTTCTTTTGTAAAAGCTCCACTATATCTTACGATATAACTTCTATGCTATTACAATGCTCCCCTACCGATTGATTAATCAATCCCATAGTTTCGGCGATATATTTATGCCCGATTATTATCCATGCTCAGTCACTCGACTAGTGAGCTGTTACGCACTCTTTAAATGAATAGCTGCTTCCAAGCTAACATCCTAGCTGTCTCTGCAACTGAACCTCGTTTATTCAACTTAACATATACTTAGGGGCCTTAACTGATGGTCTGGGTTGTTTCCCTCTTGGACATGGACCTTAGCACCCATGCCCTCACTACCGTGAAACATAATAACAGCATTCGGAGTTTGTCAGGAATTAGTAGGTGATGAAACCCCTTCATCCAATCAGTAGCTCTACCTCTGTATTATTTAACACGATGCTGCACCTAAATGCATTTCGGGGAGTACGAGCTATCTCCGAGTTTGATTGGCCTTTCACCCCTATCCACAAGTCATCCGAAGACTTTTCAACGTCCACCGGTTCGGTCCTCCACTATGTGTTACCACAGCTTCAACCTGCTCATGGATAGATCACTCGGTTTCGCGTCTAATTCTTCCGACTATATTCGCCCTATTCAGACTTGCTTTCGCTACGGCTCCATAGCTAAACTATTTAACCTTGCCGGAAAAATTAACTCGTAGGTTCATTATGCAAAAGGCACGTCGTCACTTCACGAAAAAGCTCCGACAGTTTGTAAGCGTATGGTTTCAGGATCTATTTCACTCTTCTATTCGAAGTACTTTTCACCTTTCCCTCACGGTACTAGTTCACTATCGGTCTCTGAGTAGTATTTAGCCTTACCGGATGGTCCCGGTAAATTCAGACAAGATTTCCCGTGTCCCGTCCTAATCAGGTTCCTACTTACGTTATTTTTCCATTTCGCATACAGGATTATCACCTTCTATGATTGATTTTTCCAAATCATTCTGCTATAAAAAAATAATCTTTTGTTGTAGACCTATAACCCCATTATGGCCTAAACCATAATGGTTTGGGCTGTTCCGTTTTCGCTCGCCACTACTAACAGAATCACTATTGTTTTCTTTTCCTCTAGATACTTAGATGTTTCAGTTCTCTAGGTTCGCATTACATAAAGTAATATCATAATTCTATTATGATAGGTTTCCCCATTCGGAAATCTGCGGATCAATTTGTATGTGCCAATTCCCGCAGCTTATCGCAGCTTATCACGTCCTTCTTCGCCTCTCAGAGCCAAGGCATCCACCATACGCCCTTTATTAGCTTTTTTATTTTCTTATTTATTGTATATTATGTATGTCAAAGAACTTTCTAAAAAAAATGTAAAGAAAAAAATGGAGAATATCGGAGTCGAACCGATGACCTCCTGCGTGCAAAGCAGGCGCTCTAGCCAGCTGAGCTAATCCCCCCCCCAAAAACAAAAAT